>CAYWVY010000010.1:0-39314 GCA_964461885.1 uncultured Methanospirillum sp.
CTGAGATCTCTTCATTCAACGTTTTTCACAGAAGTGCTATTCGAGAAAAATAAAATGCGTTATTCGGCAGCTTTCATCCTAGCTTGATCGCTGGATGGTTTCTGTCGGCCCGAAAACTCTGATTCGATGTGTCTTCATCACGATGACGACTCGGTCATGCCTTCGGGAGTGGCAGGTATTTGAAAGGAGAAAGATACTATGAGGCAAAAATTCACACGCGGATGCTCTCCCTGCTCACTGCATTCATGCTGGTAAGCGTGGCGTTCATTCCTGCGGTAAGCTCCCAGAGTGAGATGAGAAACGCTGAGGATGCGTTGAAGAAAGTCATGATGGAGATTGTGACCGACACAGAAGATTTGAAAGAGAGTTATGCAACTGATCCGCTTGAAGACGGCAAGGAGCAGAAGTACTTCGTCAGGCAATGGAAAACGGAGGTGGATGGAAAGGAGGTCTGGAAGTTAATGTATTTGAATCCAGCCCGGACGGACCCCTCGCACGCGAGGTTCTCTTCGGCAGAGACTCTTACTACTGGTGGGATTCGAGCGGCATCCACATGCACTTCGGGCCGATAGACATGAATGGTCTTTCGAGTGGGGGCGGTGCGATCATGGAAGCATTCGGAGTATGGTTGGCTTCAGTGCTAGGAATTACTGGCTTTGCCAGCCTCGCTTTTGGCGGCGTTCTCGCGTTGGCGGTGATAATTACATACTGGTATTACCAAAATTCCGATGGGAGCATGGACGTGTATCTCAGTAATACAACGATTGCCCTCATTCCTGTGCATGCCCTGATGCCCGGACCCCAACCGACTGTTGTGCGATTGGGGACAAGTGATGTAATTTCACTACTCTAACTGTACCAATTAAATTATTGAGCTGGTGCCGATGAAACGAAAAACAGTAAAATTTTTAATTACTTTGTGCTGGGGGGAGTCTCTCATTTTTATCTCCATTCTCATGGGCCGATATGAGGATCAGGCGCCGCACGGTTTCTCACAGGTGACCTTTCTCCTCGGTGCAGTATTCGGACTCATCGCCGCGATGGTCCTCAATAAGGTCGATGCCAGATTCGCTGATAATGCGGAACGGGGGGAGGTGACGGAGTGATCATTTTCACAATCACGCTTCGCAGGATTTTCTTCCAATCCGCGAAACCTCCTGAATGGACTAAGGTTTTTGTAAACTGAATTCAGGGATGAAAAATGAAACGATCGACACTCTTGCTCGTCCTGTCATTGGCTCTGCTCGGTTGCGGCTGCACCTCTCAGGAGCTTCTGGAAACAAACAGCTCGTCTTTTGCGGATAAGGTGAGAGGATATCAGGATTACTATGATACAATCGTGATCGACGACCCGCTCAATGCGACTGCGTGGTGCATGCGGGGAAATTACTATAACGACGCATTCGGCCAGTTCGGCGAAGCATTAGAGAGTTATAACCGGTCACTTGAGCTTGACCCGGAATATGCGTACGGCTGGTTTTTGAAGGGGGTTACGTTACAGAATCTGCAACGGTTCGACGAAGCGAGAGCCTGTTTTGAAAAAGCCGTACAGTACGATCCCTCTCTCGCGGTTACGATCTCTCGAATTCGACAATAACCGGGAGTTCTTCGTCTCGGCGGCAGGCCCGATAGGTGGATCCCCGAGGACTGGGTATGGGCTAGGAGCGGGAGCGATGACACGGCTCGAGGGGCCCTCGGGTCGGTGCTCGGATAGACTGACACGTCTCACCGAACACGTGCCGTTCAAGCGGATACGAGGGGAGTGACCGGCATAACCTCATGAGCCCCCCCGACCAACCAGTACGCCGGGAGCCGTTGAATGAGCGCGAGACAGGAGTTCGTGGTCGGCGTATCCGGGGCGAGCGGCGCCCCGTACGCCCGCCGGCTGCTCGAGGTGCTGGCGAAGGAGGCCGACGTCCACCTGATCGTTACGGACCAGGCGCGGGCCATCGCCGCCCACGAGGGCGTGAGCTACGACGATCTCGACGTGGTCCGGCACCGCAACGACGACCTGGCCGCGGCGATCGCGTCGGGCTCGCACCGGATCGACGGGATGGCGGTCGTGCCCTGCAGCACGAAGACCCTGGCGTCGATCGCGACCGGGCTGTCGGCCTCGCTCCTTTCACGGGCCGCGGACGTGACCCTGAAGGAGCGGCGGCCCCTGGTCCTGCTCGTGCGCGAGATGCCGCTCTCGCGGATCCACCTCAAGAACCTGCTCGCCGCCGACGAAGCCGGCGCGACCGTGATGGTCGCGAGCCCGGGCTTCTACGGACGGCCCGCGACGATCGACGACCTCGTGGACATGGTGGTGGGCCGGGTGCTCGACCGGCTCGGGGTCGAGCACGCGCTCGGGCCCCGATGGACGGGATACGATGACTGACACAAGCATGCGCGACTATCTTGACGGGCTCGTGAAGAGCGGACAGGCGATCGTGGTCGACGAGCCGGTCTCGCCCGTGTACGACGCGCCGAAGCGTTCGGCCGCGACCTGCCGCCCCCTCGTCTTCAACGACCTCGGGAACGGCTGGCGCGGGGTCATGAACCTGGTCTCGGACCGGGCCTCGATCGCCCGGGCCCTCGATCTTCCCCCGGACCGGGTCCTGCCGACGCTCGCATCCGCCCGGTACGACGGCACGGTCGGGCTCGACGGCCGGCTAGGGACGATCCCCGTCGACCTCGGCACGATCCCGGTGATGAAGCACTACCCGAAGGACGCTGGGCCGTACCTCACGGCCGGGATCGTCTTCTCGCGGTACGGCGGCGTCCAGAACGCCTCGGTCCACCGGATGCTCGTGGACGGGCCCGACCGGCTCGTGGCCCGGCTCGTCGAGGGCCGGCACACCTACAACCTCCACCGCCGGGCGCTCGCCGAGGGGGAGGCGCTCCCGGTCGCGATCGCGATCGGGGTCCACCCGGCCGTGATGCTCGCGGCCTCGACGCGCGTGCCCGAGGGCCGGGAGCTCGCGTACGCGGCCGAGCTCCTCGGCGGCGAGATCGCCGTGCGCGAATGTTCGAACGGCGTGCTCGTGCCCGACGCCGAGGTCGTGCTCGAGGGATCGATCGGGACGGAGACGGCGGACGAGGGGCCGTTCGTGGACATCACGGGGACCTACGACCCGGTCAGGGTCCAGCCCGTGATAGAGCTTTCGGGCATGGCTATCAAGCCCGACCCTGTCTACCACGGCATCCTCCCCGGTGGGGCCGAGCACAAGGCCCTGATGGGCGCGCCGTACGAGCCGATCATCTACCGCTCCGTGGCCGGCGTCACGACCGTGAAGAACGTGGTCCTGACCCCGGGCGGCTGCGGGTACCTCCACGCCGTGGTCCAGGTGAAGAAAGCGACGAACGGCGACGGCAAGAACGCCTGCATGGCCGCCTTTGCCGCGCACACCTCGCTCAAGCACGTGGTCGTCGTGGACGAGGACATCGACCCCTGCGACATGGCCGAGGTCGAGTACGCGATCGCGACCCGTGTCCGGGGCGATGCGGACCTGCTGGTGGTCGCAGGGGCTCGCGGCTCGTCCCTCGACCCGTCGCGGATCGGGGACGGTATGAACGTGAAGGTCGGCATCGATGCGACCATGGACCTGGACCGGAAAAACGAGTTCGTCCGCGCGGGGTGGGACGATGCAGCTTGACCGGGACGACGAGCGGATCCTCGCGGGCGAGTTCGGCGAGACCCGGCAGCGGCTCATGGAACTCCTGGTCGGGCTCGGCACGGTCTACGGGGCCGAACGGCTCGTGCCAATCGTGTCGGCGCAGGTCTCGGGCGCCTCGTACAAGACGATCGGCGACTGGGGCCTCGAGTGGCTCTCGTCCCTTGACGCCCGCGCGGTGGTCCCGGCCGTCCTGAACCCGGTCGGCATGGACCTCGAGCGGTGGCAGGAGATGGGAATCGACCCGGTTTTTGCGAAGAAGCAGGAGCAGGTGGTCGAGGTCTACCGCCGCCTGGGGATCCGGCTCGAGTGCACCTGCACCCCCTACTACCTCTCCATGACCAGCTACGGCGACCACCTGGCCTGGTCGGAGTCCTCGGCGGTCTGCTACGCCAACTCTGCCATCGGCGCCCGGACGAACCGCGAAGGGGGGCCGACCGCGCTGGCCGCGGCGCTCGTGGGCAAGACCCCGTACTACGGCCTGCACCTGGTCGAGAACCGCCGGCCGACCGTCGTGGTCGAGGTCGAGGGCGCGCCCGCCGCGCCCGACGGCGGGTGGTACGGGGCGCTCGGCGTCCTCGCGGGGCGCGAGGTGGGGGCGCGCTGCCCATTCTTCCACGGGATCCGGCCGACCCGCGACGGGCTCAAGAGCCTCGGGGCCGCCATGGCCGCAACGGGCGCGGTCGCGCTCTTCCACGTCGACCGGATCACGCCCGAGGCCCGGGTCTTCTCGTTCGAATTGGAGGGGCTCGAGACGATCGCCTTCGGCGCGGACGAGGTCGAAGCGGTCTGGTCAAACCTCCCCGTCGAGGCCGTCGCGATCGGCTGCCCCCACTGCTCCGAGGAGGAGCTGGCCCGGGTTGCCGAGCTGCTCGCGGGCCGGCGGACGACGAAACCGCTCTACGTCTTTGCCGCCCGGCGCATGATCGCCGCGCACCCCGAGGAGGTCGCCGCGATCGAGCGGAGCGGGGCCCGGGTCTATGCCGACACGTGCATGGTCGTCTCGCCCGCCCTCGAGCGATACGGGGCCGTGATGACCAACAGCGGCAAGGCATCCGCGTACATGCCCAGCATGTGCGGGGCCGCGGCGCGTCTCGCTCCCCTTGAGATCTGCGTGGCCGAGGCCACGAGCTGATCTTTTCTGGTCCCGGGTTGATTCCCCCGTAAGCATGGGCCTGCTCGACCTCGTCATCGCGCGCTTCGACTCCGCGCGGCTCGTTGCGCGGTTGAAGGAACGTCGGGATATGCCCGCGCTCGTTCGCCTCCTCCAACGCGGCGATCCCTCCGTGCGCCACCTCGCAGCGGGAGCCCTCGGCGACCTCGGGGATCCGGCCGCACTGACCGCGCTCCTGGCCGCGCTTGCCGGCCCGGACGAGGAAGGTGTTCGCTGGCGAGCCGCTGAAGGGCTCTCACGGCTTGGGGGACTGGCCGTACCCGGTCTCGCCGCGCTTGCCGAGGACAGTGACCCGGATGTCCGCTGGAAGGCGATAGTGGCCCTCGGCGACATCGGCGATCCGCGTGCGGCCCCGGCCCTGCGCGCCCGTCTTGCCGACCCGGATCGGTTCGTACGCGGTCGGTCGGTCTCGTCCCTCGCTCGGCTCGGTGCGCCGTGCCTGCCACTCATGCTCGAAGCGCTCGCCGATGCCGACCCCCGCGTGAGGCAGGGGGCGGCCGAAGTGCTCGGGCAGGTCGGCGATCCGTCGGCCGTCGAGAGTCTGCTCGAAGCCCTCCAGGACCCGGCCGAGCCGGTCCGTCGAGCGGCCGCCGTGGCCCTCCTCCGGATCAACCCGGCCGAGTAAGCCACCGGGAAGAAACGTCCCTCCGCCCCCCGCGGGGAACGGTTTATCAAGAATGCTGCGCATTGACGAGCACCGGCCGGGAGTAGACGTGCTGCAGCGCTGCACGCCCCATGAACGCCTGCCCGATCCTCATCGGCCCGGAAACCGACGCGATCCCCATGGTCGAACAGAACGAGATCCAGGAATGGATAGGACAGCTGCGCTCGGACGACATGGACCGGCAGCGCGAGGCATCGCGCCGGCTCGGCGCCGCCGGTGAGAGCGCGGTCGCGCCCGTGATCCTGGCGCTCGAATCGGCGTCGGATGACGAAGAACGGTGGTACCTCGCGGTCGCTCTCGCCCGGATCGGTGCGCCCGCCCTCGACCCCCTGGTGGCTGCGCTTCGCGAACGACGGGATCCGACGTTCCGGCGGTACGCGTCGGCCGCGCTCGCTGAGTTCGGCGAGGACGCGGTCAACCCGCTCGTGGGGCTGCTCGAGGTCGAGGACGATCCCCAGCTCCGGGGATTTGCCGCGCAGGCCCTCAACCGCATCGGCGAGCCGGCCATCGACCGCCTCCGCGAGGCGATCGAGGAAGGGGGCACGCTCGGCGCTGTCGCCGGGCTCATCTTCTGGCGGATGGAGGAACCCGGCCTCTGGGCGCTCGTCGGCGTCTGTTGCCCCGAGGCGGCATCGCCGGGAGGCGGGACTCCCGGCGGCATGGAGCCGCAGGCCTGACTGGCTTACAGGAACTGGCGGGAGCCGGGCTGCGTCCCGAGGATCTGGATCGTCTCGAGGTTCAGGACCAGGTTGAGGTCCGGAACGACGACGTGGATCGGCAGGAGGCCTGCGAGGTCCTGGGGCTGCATCCGGTAGATCTTCAGGGAGATGAACGTCGCCCTGATCTCGGCAAAGTCCTGGGCGAACTGTTCCAGCACGCCGGGCTGGGCCCTGGCCACCCGGCTCCGGTAGGTCTCCAGCGGGGCGAGCACGTCCGTGTTCAGGATCTGGATCTTCCGCACCCTGAGCTGACGGACGAGCCTCCGGCTCGCGGCCCCCTGGGCGTACCGTGCGAGCACGAGCTGGCTCGCGAGGATAAAGAGGACCAGGATGAAGCCTGCCCCACTCACGGTCTGCTCGGAGTTCCAGATGACGCCGAGCGTGAACCCGGGCAGGAGCATAGCCGCTATCAGCACGATCGCGACCACTCCCGCTGCGAGCCCGATTGGGAGCACGACCTTCCAGAGCGGTTCGACATGACGGTGGATCTTCTTCGTGACCGTGTCCTGGATCCCCATTACGGAGTCGAGAAAATCCCCCGTGTACGGCTTGAAAACCGCGATCGCGAGGTAAAAAACAAGGATGGCCGCCGACTGGAAGATGATCAGCCAGCCGGTCAGGCCCTGGGCCCGGAGCAGGGCGAAGAGGATGTTCAGGCTGTAGATGGCCACGAATGCGGGGGCGAGGGGCTGGCTGTTGATGAAGAACGCGTTCCAGAAGATCTTCGCAATCGTCCACCGGTGCTTGGCAAGATCGCTCCCGCCGAAGCGCTCCATCAGCCTTGCCGGCGGGCTCGCCGCACCCTCCTCGGCGGGCGCGCCCGATGACGGGATCAGGAGCAGGAACGGGTTGACCACGTACAGGAAGAAACTGGCAGTGATCCAGTACACTGCGTAATCGGCCACGACGAGCCAGAGCAGAACGTTCGCGAGGACCAGGTCGAGGACGAGCAGGATGGAGAGGAGCCGGCTCCCATCGGTGCGGTCGAGCTCGGCGAGCTCTGCCTTCTCGCGATCAAGCTCGATCTGCACGCTGCCGATCAGTCGATCGAGGTGGTCCTGCATACCCCTGTACGACGCCTCGACCATGCCGCTCACTCCGGGGGATCGGTGGATACCGACCGGAAAAAAAAGGGGTTGCTGCGAAGACCGCTCATCCGAGTTCGTCCCAGCGACCGCGTCGCTGGAACACGACGACGCCGATCGCGATCACGGCGATGACCACGATCACGATGATGTACGGCAGGAACCCACCGCCGTCGGAGTTCGCGGTCGCGGACGCATTCCCAGATGTATTCGACCCGCCTGCGAACTGGGACTTGAGGT
The DNA here is from genome assembly GCA_964461885.1 of uncultured Methanospirillum sp. GTDB lineage: Archaea > Halobacteriota > Methanomicrobia > Methanomicrobiales > Methanospirillaceae > UBA288. Next base: position 7,539 of record CAYWVY010000010.1, read on the forward strand.
CGACCGAGTCGTTGTAGGCATCGAGCGCCTTGGATGCGGATTCGTTCGCCCGGATCCGGGCCTGGTTGACGTTGCCGTCGGCCTGGCTGTCACGCGCGCTCGTGAGCAACTGATCAGCGCCCTCGCGCTTGACCGTGATCGCCGCGACGCGCGGGTCGTTCGCAAGCTCTTTGTTCGCCTTGAAGAAGGTCAGCATCTCGTCGACGTTCCGGATCTGCGCGGCTGCCCGGTCGATCTCTGCCTGGGCGCTGGCCAGGTCGAGGCTGCTTGTCGCCTCGTCGATCAGGTCCTTCGCCCTCTGGGCCGTGCTGCTCTGCATCGAGATGTTCCCGGACTCCGCACTCTTCAGGAGCCTGTCCGCCTCGGCGTACTTCCGCTCCGCCTCGGTCGTGTTCGCCCCCCGGGCGGTCCGCTCGTCGATCGCCGAACGGAGTTGTCCGAGCGAGGTCCGTGCCTCCTCCAGGCCGCGGGCGACGTCCTCGGGGTTCACGATCTTCTTGATGATCGTGTATCCGCCGTTCTCATCACGGACCTTGCTCGACTGATCGAGGTGCTGGAACCGGAGCACGGTTAGGTTCTGGGTCGTGCTGACGTTGGGAACGGTGCCGTCGAGCGTTACATGGAGCTTGACCGAGTTCTCCTTCGGGTACTCGAGCTCGAAACCGCTGATCTTGAAGAACTTGCCGTAGCCCTCGGGCTTCGGATTCTCGTTGCCGCTGATCACAACGGCCCAGTTCCATCGCGGGTTCTCGAGCTCCGAGAAGAGGGAGAAGGTGTCCTGTGTCGGGAAGGAGGTCCCGGAGGTCGTGGGGAAGTCGACAACTGCACTGACCGTGACCGGAACGCCGGCCTGGAGGTCTCCGTCGGGGGTCACCTCGGCGGTCTCTACCTTGTAGGCACTGCCGGCGGCCGCGAGGCCGCAGGCGAGCAGCAGGATGATTGCGATGCGAATGAGCGCGTTCATGGGGTCTTCTCCGTCTCCTTTTCGAACAGCGGTTCGATGCCGTCCTCGAACATGGTGCGGACGTCCGGCTTCTGCTTTGCGAGCTCCTCCTTCGTCTCCTTCGCCATCTCGAGGAGGTCGCGGATGCGCGGGGCATCGCCGATCGAGGCCAGCACCACGACTGCGGCGATGTAGTTCGACCGGATCGGGTAGTCGCCTGAGCGGATCTCCTCGGCGTCGAGCTGTTCCTCGATCCAGGCGCGGGCCGTCTCGACGCCCTTCCGGTCCATCTCCTCGGGCGGCCCGACCAGCAGGATCAGGGCGCGGTTCGCGGAGCGGTAGTTGCAGGGGAGGGTGAGCCGGCCGAGGACAGCCGACCGCACCAGCGAGACGATCTTTGCCGAGCGGTCGTCGCCGAGGAGCTGCTGGCCGGCCGGCTCCTTCGCGCGAAGGCCGCGAAGAAGGCCACTCAGCGGCCCCTGTTTCTGCTTGAGCCGGGGGCTGATCGCCTCAGTCTTGGCGAACCCGACGGTCGTAATCCCCCCGCCGCGGAGGGTGTTGATGATCTCGGACGAGTCGACGACCATCTCGCCGACGCCGCTCTGCCCGACCTCGCCGGCCCGGAAGAGGACGCCGAACCGGCGGACGATCTCGTCGTTGATCCGGTCGTACGCGGTCTTGATCGACTCGCCCTCCTTGCGCCATGCCGCGTTGTCGAAGATGAACGTGTTGTCGGCGACGTTGACGAGGGTCGTGAGCGAGCGCGCCGCGTTGTACGAGTAGAGCCGGCCCTCGTCAGGCGAGGGGATGATCCCGATCGTATAGACCGGCTCCTCGTACAGGTTCTTGAGGGCCTGTGCCAGGACAGGTGTTCCGCCCGAGCCGGTGCCCCCGCCGAGGCCGGCCACGATCACAAACGCGTCGATGTCGTGCGTCCCGATCGCCTCGATCGCGGTCACGATTGGGTCGATCTCCTCACGCGTGATCTTCGCACCGAGCGCGTTCTCGGTGCCGACGCCGTGGCCCTTGACCACCGTCTGGCCGATCAGCACGCGGTCCTTCATCGGGATCTGCTTGAGGCCGAGCAGGTCCGTCCTGGCCGTGTTCACGGCGATTGCGCGGAACAGGTTCGTCTTGTCCTGCTCAATGAACATGTCGACGACCTTCCCTCCGGCCTGGCCGAAACCGATGAAGAAGACCCTCATCCCCTGACTCCCTCCGACGGATCCATGTGACGTACTATGAGCCGCGCACCTTTATGAGGTTTTATTCGCCCTCACAAACGTTCTTATCCCTTTTGCATTATACCTTCTATCCAGTCATGAAGTGCTGCATCGTCGGAGGAGGCCTTACCGGGCTCGTAGCGGCCCATTCTCTCTCCGCCGGGCACGAGGTCGTGCTGTACGAACGCCACCCCGTTCTCGGCGGATGCCTCTCCTCGATCGATCGCGGCACCTACACCATCGAGTCCTTCTACCATCACTGCTTCGAGGGCGACCGCCACCTCTTCGGCCTGCTTGACCGGCTCGGTCTGCGGGACGAGCTCGAGTGGCGAACAGGCACGACCGGATACCACGTGAACGGCCGGTCGTACCCGCTCTCGACGCTTCCCGAGATCGTCGCCTATCCGCATATGACCGTGCTCGACAAGGCCCGGCTCGGCTGGTTGATGCTCCGTGCGGGCAAGCTCGACAGGACCGCGCTCGACGACGTGACCGCGCAGTCGTTCATCCTCGATCACCTGGGCCACTCGGTCTACACCTCGTTCTTCGAGCCCCTGCTCCGGTCGAAGTTCGGACCGATGCAGGATCGGGTCTCGGCCGCGTGGCTCCTCTCCCGGATCGCGATCCGCTCGAACCGCTCGCCCGGCGGTGAGCGGCTCGGATACCTGCGCCACGGCTACGCGTCCCTGGTCGAGGGGCTGCGCGCGGCGATCGAGGAACAGGGCTGCACGGTCGTGACCGGAACCCCGATCGAGTCGATGGAGCACGACGGGGCGTCGTGGACCGTCCGGGGCGAACGGTTCGACACGGTCGTCTCGACCATCCCGCCCCAGCTCCTCGCCGAAATGACCGGGCTTCCGCTGGCCCCGATCCCGTACCAGGGGGCGGCCTGCATGACGCTCGCGCTCGATCGCGAGGTCACGAACGGCATCTACTGGCTGAACATGAAGGACGAGGCCCCGTACGGCGCCGTGGTCTCGCACACGAACTTCGTGCCGGTGGAGCGCTACGGCGAGCACCTGGTCTACCTCGCATCGTACTACGCGGGGGAGCTCCCGGCCGGACACGGCAACCGGATGCTCGCGGACTTCTGCGACCGTTTCGGCGTGGCGCGGGACGAGGTCCGCTGGCACCACCTCGAGGTCGACCCGTATGCAGGTCCGGTCTACGAGACCGGGTACCGGCGGCTGATCCCGGAGTATGCCCAGGACGGCCTCTTCATGGCCGGCATGTTCTCGCGGCCGAACTACCCGGAGCGGTCGATGGAGGGCTCGATCGTCGCGGGCGAGGAGGTCGCGGCCGCCGCGGGGAGAGACACTCCGCATGGGTGAGATCGAACTGACGGCGGTGCTCCCGGTCTACAACGACCGCACCGCGCTCGAGCGGGCGATCCCGGTCTCGCTCGAGGTCCTCGAAGACTGTGCCGACCAATTCGAGCTCGTGGTGGCCGAGGACGGGTCGACCGACGGCTCGGCCGAGTTCGTCCGCGAATACGGCGCACGCGACCCGCGGGTCCGGCTCTTTCACTCGGACGAGCGGCTCGGTCGGGGCCGGGCCCTGGACCGCGCGTTCCGGGCCTCCGGCGCGACGGTTGTCTGCTACTACGACGTGGACCTCGCGACCGACATGCGCCACCTGAAGCCCCTTGTCTCCGCGATCCGCGACGGGGCCGCGATGGCGACCGGTTCGCGCCTGATGCCCGGGTCGGAGATCGTCCGGTCCGGCGGGCGCGAGTTCGCGAGCCGCGGGTACAACCGGCTCGTCCGGACGGTGCTCGGCTCGCGCCTGTACGACCACCAGTGCGGGTTCAAGGCCTTCGACCGGGCACGGCTCCTGCCGCTCCTGGACCGGGTCCGGGCCCCGCACTGGTTCTGGGACACCGAGGTGCTCGTCCGGGGACAGCACGCGGGGTACCCGGTCGTCGAACTCCCGGTCCGCTGGACCGAGGGGCCCGGGACGACGGTCCGGCCGAAGGACGTGATCGAGATGGGAAGCGCCGTCTTCCGTCTCTGGTGGCAGATCCATGTGGCGAAAGATTAGCGCTATCGTTATCCCGACTGTGATCGCGGTCGCGCTGATCGCGTACATGCTCGTACCGATCTGGGCGGACCTGCTCGCGGCAATCCAGACTGCCGTCCCCGTCTACCTCGTGGCAGCGGTCGCGGTCTGCATCGTGGCCTGGGCCCTCCGGGGCTGGCGGTACAAGCTGATCCTGAACGGGCTCGATATCCGGCCGACCCTCGGGTTCGCGATGGCCTGCATCTTCGTCTCGCAGACCGCGAACCTGGTGATCCCGGCCCGCCTCGGCGACCTGGTCCGGGTCTTTCTCCTCAAGCACCAGCACGAGACGACCTACTCGCAGGGGGTCTCCTCGATCCTGGTCGAGCGGATCTTCGACATCCTGACCGTGGCCCTACTCGGACTCGTCTCCATCCCCTTCTTCCTGAACTTTCCCACGGAGTACTACGCTTTGATCGTCATTCCGCTGATTGGAGGCGTGGTCTTCTTCGCCGTGCTCCTGTTCGCCGGGCGGCTCCGTTCGGAGAACCGGGTGCTCGGGATCATCCTCCAGATGCTCGACGAGATCCGGACGGTCTCGCTCTCACTTCGCTCGATGCTGCTCCTCGGCGGGGTCTCGATCGTGATCTGGCTCGTGGACATCGCCGTCTGCATCTTCGTGATCCTGATGTTCCACGCGCCGCTCGACATCGCGAGCGTGGTGCTTGCAATCGTGGTCGGCAACCTGGTCAAGGCCGTTCCGATCACGCCCGGAGGGCTGGGCACCTACGAGTTCACAGTGGCGGCCATCCTGGAGCGCGGCGGGATACCTCACGTCACCGCAACGCTCATCGCGTTCATCGACCACCTGATAAAGAACATGATCACGGTCATCGGCGGCGTGGTCTCGGTCTACGTCTTTGGGGACTGGATGGTCGACGTGCTGAAAAGGGTCTTCGACCGCAGGGTGGTGAAGGGGGAGTCGCTTGGGGATTGAGGCGCAGCTCCTCGCGGTGATCGCCTGGCTCGCGGTGATCAAAGTCGTGCAGCTCGCGCTCTGGCCCGCGCTGGCCCCGCTCTTCGGGCGGTACGCCTACCCGGTCTCGTTCTCGGCCTCGGTGCTCGGGCTCTCGCTCATCGCCTGGTACCTCGGGGTTGCCGGGCTGCCCGTGCAGCTCGCGCTCGTCCCGTTCCTCGCCCTGCTCGCCTGGTTCGCCTACCGCCGGGCGTATACACGCGAAGTCGTCGCCGAGCACTGGCGCTGGGACGCGGTCTTTCTCGTCCTCTTCGTATTCCTGCTCGAGTGCCGGTACATCAACCCGTCGGCCTCGTTCGCCGAGAAGTTCATGGATCACGGCTTTGTCGCCTCGATCATGAGGACGCCTGTCGTGCCGCCCCTGGACCCCTGGTTCGCAGGCGGCCACCTGAACGTCTACTACTACTACGGCTCCTGGATCATGGGCGTGCTCGGCCTCTCGACGGGGGTGCCGTCGCGCCTGGTCTTCAACCTGGGCCTCCCGACCGTGATCGCGCTCGCGGGCGTGAACTGCTACATGGTCGGCCATCTCCTGCTCGACCGGTTCCGCTGGCTCCCCGTCCTGCCCCTGATCCTGCCGAACCCGGCCTCGGTGGTGCTCGCGGCCCAGGGGGTCCCGCTCTCAACAGTCGCCTGGGACAGCACCCGCGTGATCACGGACACTATCAACGAATACCCGCTCTTCTCGTTCACCTGGGGAGATCTCCACGCCCACGTGATCGGGATCTTCAACCAGGTCTTCCTGGTCGCACTCCTCGTCCTCGCCCTCAGGTGCTGGCCGCAGCTCTCGGAGCGGGCCCGCGTGGCTCTGATCGGGCTCGTCGCCCTCTCGCTCGGCGCGATGCCGGGGATCAACTCCTGGGACGTCCTGCTCTACGGCCCGATCACGCTCCTGGTCGCGGGGCTCATCTGGCGCCGCCACCGGCACGACGCCGACAGCGGGCGGGTCACGCCGCTCTATCTCCTGGTTGCCGGCCCGATCCTCGCTATCGCGCTGTACGCGCCGTACTACCTCTCGTTCGCGAGCTCGGGGATCAAGGGGGTCGGTCTCGTCACCGCACCCTCGGACCCGGTCCAGTTCCTGCTCGTGCACGGCTTCTTCCTCGGTATCGCGTACCTGGCCTGCATTCCCGACCTGCGGCGGCGGCCGTACCTGCTGGCGGCGGCCCTGCCATTCCTGCTCGGCGGCTACGTGGCGGCGGCGATCGCGGTCGTACCGCTCGCGTGCCTGGCGCTTCGGATCGCCGCACGTGACGAGCGCTGGCGGCCCGAGGACCTGCTCGTCGCGCTCGGTCTCGCGATCGCGCTCTTCTGCGAGCTCGTCTACCTCAAGGACAACATGGGCGACCAGTACTTCCGGATGAACACGGTCTTCAAGTTCTACATCGGGGTCTGGCTCCTGCTCGGCACCGGGACCTTCGTGATGGCCGGCCGCTTCCTCGGCCGGTCGGCAATCACGGAGCGGGTGGACCGGGTGCCGTCCGCAGCACGCCGCGGGATAGCGGTGGCTGTGCTCGCTCTCCTGCTCGCAGCCCCGTTCATGGCGGCCGGAAACATCACGCACCCGACCTACACCCTCGACGGGCTCGCGTTCCTCGACCGCGACCATCCGGGGGACGCGGAAGCGATCCGGTACCTGGAGGCCCTCCCCGGTCGCTACGTTATCGTCGAGGGCCGGGGCGACGACTACTCCTATGCATCCCGGGTCTCGTCGTTCACAGGGATGCAGGCCGTGATCGGCTGGACCTTCCACGAGTTCATGTGGCGGAACGACTATGCCCCGATCCAGGAACGGATGGCCGATGTCCGCGCGGCGTACGAAGACCCGGCGCGGACCGTCGGGGTGATGGAGAAGTACGGGGCCGACCTGCTCTACGTCGGGGACTTCGAACGCGAGACCTACCAGGTCACCCTCCCCGCGACGGGGCTCGACTCGGTCTACGACCGGGACGGCGTCCAGATCTACCGGCGCGCGGAGGCATAGGCGATGATCGGGTACGGCGACCAGGTCCTTTACGTGCTCAGCTGGCTAGCGGTCCTCAAACTGCTGCAGCTCTCGGTCTGGCCCGTGCTCCGCCCCCTCTTCGGCCGGCTCGCGTACCCGGCCGCGTACACGACCTCGCTCCTGCTCCTCCTGCTCGGCTCGTTCTACCTCGGGCTCGCCCACCTGCCCACCTGGCTCGTGATCGCTCCGTTCCTGATCCTGCTCGGCGCCGGGCTGGCGCGGCGGCAGTACAGCCGGGCCGAGTGGGAGGGCGTTGCGAGGTGGGACCTCGTCTTTCTCGTCTTCTTCCTCTTCGTGCTCGAGCTCCGGTTCTTCAACCCGTACGTCTCGCACTTTTCGGAGCAGTTCATGGACCTGGCCTGGGTGGCCTCGATCATGCGGAACCCGATCGTGACGCCGCTCGATCCCTGGTTCGCGGGCGGGACGCTCGATATCTACTACTACCTGGGCCACTGGCTGATGGCCCAGCTCGGCCTGGTGGCCGGCGTTCCCGCGCGGGTCGTCTTCAACCTGGTCCTCCCGACCGTGATGGCGATATCGGCAGTCAACTGCTACCTGATCGGCCATGTCCTGCTCGAGCGCTACCGCTGGCTCCCGCTCGGGCTGCTCGTCCTCGTCAACCCGACCGTTCTCGTCCAGCTGGCCTCCGGCACGGCCCTCATCCCGGCGCTCGACCGATCGCGCCACGCGATCGCGCACGGGCTGACCGAGTACCCGCTCTTCTCGATGATCCTCGGAGACCCGCACGCGCTCGTGATGGGCATGATCAACCAGCTCTTCCTGATCGCGCTGCTGGCCTTCGCGTGGACGCGCTGGCCCGGGCTGTCGAGCCGGCAGCGCTGGGGACTGATGGGTCTCTCGGCCCTCTCGCTCGGCGCGATGCCGGGGATCAACTCCTGGGACGTGCTGGTCTACGGCCCGCTCGTGGTCGTCACGGGCCTCCTCCTCTGGTGGCGCGCCCGCCCCGAAGGCGGCGCCGCCGCGAGGCAGGCCCTCCTCTTCTCGGTCGTCGTCCCGGCTGTCGGGCTCGCCCTTTACCTTCCCTACCTGCTCGCGATCCAGCCCGGCTCGGTCCACGGGGTGCTGCCGGTCCTCGCTCCGTCCGAACCGATCTCGTTCCTGCTGACCCACGGGTTCTTCTTCGCCGTGGTCGCAGTCGCGATCGCCCCGCAGGTGCGGCGACAGCCGTTCCTGCTCCTGGTCGCCGTCCCGTTCGCCTTCCTGGGCTACTACTCGGCGGGCATCGCGGCGGTCCTGCTCGCGTACATGCTGGTACGCAGGACAGGGCGCTTCGAGGACCTGATCGTCGTCGCCGGGCTCGCGCTGGTCCTCTTCGTCGAGCTCTTCTACTTCCGCGAGATCTTCGACAACGAGTACTTCCGCATGAACACGATGCATAAGATCTACTACATCGCCTGGCTCATGCTCGGCACCGGCTGCGCGGTCCTGATCGGGCGGTGGCTCGCGGGGCGCCCCCGGCCCGTTCTGCCCTCTCCCGCCGCACGGACGGTGGTCGCGGCAGTCGCCGTCGCAGCGCTCCTCGCGTTCCCCGTCGTCATCCAGCCCGATATCGGGTACGGCCTTCTCGGGATCGACTTCGGCGGCGGGGATCGCACCCTCGACGGGCTTGCCTACCTCGACTCCACGCACCCGGGGGATGCAGAGGCCGTCCGGTTCCTGGAGTCCTACCCGGGAGCGCGCGGCATCGTCGAAGCCGTCGGCGACGACTACAGCTACGGCGCGCCGATCGCGTCGTTCACCGGCATCCCCACGATCATCGGAAAACGGTCGCACGAGCTCCAGTGGCGGGCCAACGACGACGGCTGGTGGTGGACCCGTATTCCGGATGTCGAGCGGTGCTACCAGGAGCCCGATCAAACGGTGGCGCTGATGCGGCAGTACGGCTGCGAACTCCTATACGTCGGCGACCTCGAGCGGGAGAAGTACGCGGTGAACCTGCCGTCGAGCGGCCTCGAGACGATCTACGACCGGTATGGGGTGCAGATCTACCGGATCCCGGGTGGCCCGTGATCGCGCCGCATGCATGGGAATCGCCGTGAATCGCTGCGTTATTCCGGTTTTTCGGTCAGTTTCGCAAACCTTTATGAATACTCCGTGGAAAAATATATGGACCCATCCTCACTTGCTGATGAGTGATGAAGGAACTACGCAATCCTGAATGAGGTAAGTCATGGCAAAAGGATACATCCGTTACGAGGCTCCCGAGGAGCTCCAGAACAAGGCGCTCGAAGCCCTGGAACTGGCCCGGGATACCGGCAAGATCAAGAAGGGAGCGAATGAAGCGACAAAAGCCATCGAGCGGTCCACGGCCCAGCTCGTGCTGATCGGCGGCGATGTCGAGCCCGAGGAGATCGTGATGCACCTGGGCCCGCTCTGCGATGAGAAGCAGATCCCGTACATCTTCGTGAACCGGCAGAACGATATCGGCGCGGCGTCGGGTCTCGAGGTCGGGTCGACGGCGGCAGCGATCGTCAAGCCCGGCAAGGCGAAGGAGATCGTGGACGAGCTCGGCGGTCAGATCGCGGCCCTGCGCGGGTGAAGTGAATGGCTGACGATGGAACGCCTGCAGAGGTCGTCGAAGTGATCGGCAGCACCGGCATGCACGGCGAGGCGATGCAGGTCAAGGCCCGGGTCCTCGAGGGCAACAACAAGGGTCGCATCATCACGCGGAACACGGTCGGACCGATCCGCGAGGGCGACATCCTGATGCTCCTCGAGACCGAGCGCGAGGCGAAGAAGCTCTCGCGGAGATAGAGACATGGTCGATTCGTATACCTGTACGTTCTGCGGCGGCGCGGTCGAGCCCGGCACGGGCAAGATGTTCGTCAAGCGGGACGGGACGATCTTCTTCTTCTGCTCGACGAAGTGCCAGAACAATCAGAAACTTGGGCGCGTGCCCCGGCGCGTGGCCTGGACCAAGGCTGGCCGCCGCGCGCTCGGCAAGGAGTGATCGTGGACCGCACCTTCGTGATGGTCAAGCCCGACGGGGTCCAGCGCGGCCTTGTCGGTGAGATCATCGCCCGGCTCGAGAGGAAGGGGCTCAAGCTCGTCGCGGCCCGGTTCGAGCGCCTCCCCGAGGAGCGCGTGGACCGGCACTACGCCGAGCACCTCGCGAAGCCCTTCTACCCCGGCCTCAAGCAGTTCATCATGTCGGGCCCGTGCCTGCTCATGGTGGTCGAGGGGAAGGACGCGGCCCGGACGGTCCGAACGCTGACCGGCGCGACGAACCCGCTCGAGGCTGCGCCCGGCACGATCCGCGGCGACTTCGGTCTCGAGATCGGCCGGAACGTGATCCACGCGGCGGACTCGCCCGAGTCGGCCGCCCGCGAGATGGGGATTCACTTCCCCGACGGTGTGGTCGAGTACGACCGGATCGATGCCGCGGCCCTCTACGAGTAATCTTTTCCCTTTTTCCCGCCGATCGGCGCTCCTATATATCACCGCCTCGCACCAGTGAGTGCATGAAGGGTATGCTTCTTCTCGCAGCTCTGCTCGCTATCGCGCTCGCCGCGGCGGGCTGCACCGTGACGAGCCCGGGGACGGCGACGCCCGGCTCGCCGGACGCCGCCGGCGTGTCCGTAAACGATACACTCCGTGTCTTCGCGACCGGGGCGCAGCAGATGCTCGACCGGGTCGACGCGAACGTCTCGGCCGCTGCGACCGCTCTCGGGACGACGGGCCTGAAGGGCCCCGGGGCCGAGGACGTCCTGCTGAATCTCTCCCGGTCGGGGAACTACTCGACCGATGCAGTCACGTTCGACACGAACGGCGAGATCCTGGCCGCGATGCCCGGGGACTACCAGTTCGCGATCGGGGCGAATATCCACGGCTCCTCGAGCGTCCGGGCCGCCCTGAACGGGACTCCGGGCCTGAGCCCGCGGATCAACCTGGTCGAGGGGTACCGGGGCGTGGGGCTGTCCCACCCGGTCAGGAACGCCAGCGGCGTCGCGGGCGGCGTCTCACTCGCGTTCCGACCCGAAGGGCTGCTCGCCGTCCCGGCCCTGGAGGCGCTCGGCAACACCTCCCATGCGCTCTCGGCCGTCCAGACCGACGGTATGATCATATTCGACGTGAACCCGCGCATGATCGGCCAGTCGATCCTGAACGCGACCCAGTACGGGGAGGCGACGGACCTCGCGGCGATCGCGCAGGAGATCGCCTCGACGCCGTCCGGTTTCGGGCGATACGAGGCCAGCGGAACGACGCGTGCCATCGCCTGGAAGACCGTGGGCCTCCACGGCACGGAGTGGCGGCTCGTCGTGAACCAGGAACGGTAGGAACGCCCTGCCCCGGACGAAGGGCGATGGGGACAGGTCGAGAACCCGGTGACCCCCCCCGGCATCGGGCCCCCCCTCGAGCGGGATCGGCCGATGCTTTTTTCGATGAAGGTGGCGGCGGTCAACCTCGCCGTGAGAGGATCTGCCCGCGCGGCGGGCGCAGGAGTGTGCCTCACGGCCCTGGCCCGTCCCGTCCCTGCTCTGGGTGGTGCTGACGGCGGGTTGATATCGCCAGCCGTCACCCGTACTGGGCAATGGCGGTGCGCGAGCTGATCCGGTGCCGGGGCCATCCGCTGGTCTCGTCGCGCCACCCGACGACATTCGAAGTGACGAAGGACGAGCACCTCACGGCGGCCGGCGACTGCATCATCGGCGTCGGTGCCGACAGGGGCGCGGCGGACCTCTCGGACGCGTTCCGCGAGGCGCTCGGGCAGGAGGGCGCCGTGCTCGTCACGACCCTCCGCTGTGACGGCTGCGAGGTCGTTGTCCACTCCGAGGGGCACCCGGGGCTCGCCCTCGACCACCCGACGGACCTCGTCTGGCGCCGATCGGAGCACGTCTGCGGTCGGACGATCGGGATCCGCTCGGATTACGTGGCCCGGACCCTGCCGCGCGAGCTCGTCGAGCGGCTCCGTGCCGGCGAACCGCTCGAGGCCGAGCTGGTCGTCCTCTAGTCCCGTCCGAGCTCGCTGATCTTCAGCTCGGCCGTAGTCAGCAACTCTTCGCACTGTCGGACGAGCACGGCTCCGCGTTCGTAGAGCCGGATGCAGTCGTCGAGCCCGGTCCCGTCGTCCTCGAGCTGCCGGACCACATCGCGGAGCTCGGTCACCAGTTCTTCATACGTCTTCGTCATCGCATACCTCTTCGACGATCATCCTCGCGCGCCCCCGGCCGAACCTCGCCGTAACCCGGTCGCCCGGCACGAGTGCGGCGGACGCCCGCACCTGGCGCCCGTCGCGCTCGACCAGGGCGTATCCGCGGGCCAGCGGTTCGAACGGCGACCGCGCCCGGAGCACGGCCCCAAGCCCCACCAGCTCGGCCCGCCGGCGCTCCAGCGCCCGGTCGCGCCCGCGTTCCAGCCGCGAGTCGAGCTCGGCCAGCTCCTCGCGCCGCCGGTCGATCCGGAACGCGAGCCTCGCGGGCCTGAGCCGGTCGCGAAGGTCACGGACCTCGTCGTCGGCCCGCTCCCACCGCCCGTACAGCACGTCGACGAGTCGCCGCCGGGTCTGTCGGAGCTCCTCGAGGAGCACGGCCCGGTCAGGCGCGACCAGTTCGGCCGCGGCCGACGGGGTCGGAGCCCGCAGGTCGGCCGCGAGATCGCAGAGAGTCACGTCGACCTCGTGCCCGACGGCCGATACCACCGGGGTCATGCAGGCAGCGACTGCCCGGACCACGGCTGGATGGTTGAAGGGATAGAGGTCCTCGGTCGATCCCCCGCCGCGCGCCACGACGATCACGTCGACCAGGCCGTCGACCCGTCGGATCGCGGTTGCGATCTCGAGTTCGGCGCCGTCGCCCTGAACGGAGGTCGGTGAGAGGACGAGCTCGACCGGAAACCGGCGGCGGAGCACGTTCATGATGTCGTGCAGCACCGCTCCGGTCGGCGAGGTCACGACCCCGACCCGGAGGGGGTAGCGGGGGAGCGCCCGCTTCCGGTACTCCTGGAAGCAGCCCTCGGCCCCGAGCTCGCAGCGCCAGCGCTCGACCTGGAGGTACTTCTCCCCGATCCCGGCCTGCTCGATTTCGCGCACGTAGAACTGGTACCGACCGCCGGCCGCATAGTGCCCGATCGAGCCGAACGCGATCACGGACTGCCCGTCCTCGAGATCGAGCCGCTGCCGCTCCGCATCGCGCCGCCAGATCACGCAGGGGACCACCGCGTGCTCGCCCCCGCGCTGCTCCGAGAGCGAGAAGTACCGGTGCCCGGACGAGTGGCGGTGGTAGTTCGTGACCTCCCCCCGGACGAAGCACTCGACCAGGCGTTCGTCGAGCAGGAGGTCGTCGATGATGGCCGCGAGCTCCCCGACCCCGATCACGTGGCGGCCGGGAGGCGACGGGGCAGGCCGTGTCGGCGCGGGGGGCTTGTCTGTCTCCTCGGGAAAGAGAGACTGCTGGCCCCGATCCATGGATCTTCTATATGTCCGGGCTCACGTATAGATATGGTTCGCTGCTCGGCCTCGACCATGTTCTTTCACGAGTACCCGGTCGAGACCATCCTCGGGTACGCTGAAGCTGCGACGCTCGACGCCGTCGAGTTCTGGCTCGAGACCCCCCACTTCTGGCTCCGGGGAATGCCCAACGAGGAACTCCGGCAAGCGTTTGCCGCGCATCCTCACCTGGTGCCGGCCTCCGTCCATGCCCCGATCCTGGACCTGAACCCCTGCTCGATCAACCCGCGCGTGGCCGAGGTCTCGGTCGCGTACGCCATCGAGGCGGTCGCGTTCGCCGAGCGGTTCGGTGCCGAGGTCGTCACGGTCCACCCTGGACGGAGGACCGCGAAGCGTCCGCCGAGCCCGGACGACTTCCGCCGGTTCGACCGGCTGATCGCGGCCCTCCGCGAGGCAGCGTCGGGCGTCCACGTCCGCGTCGCGATCGAGAACATGGAGCGGAAGGTCAACAACCTCCTCTCGTCGCCCGACGCGGCCCGCCGGCTCCTTGACCAGGAGGACTGGCTCTGGTTCACGCTCGACGTCTCGCACGCGATGGGGTCTTCCCTTGCCGAGGTCGAGGAGTTCATCGACCTCTGCGGCGACCGGCTCGCGAACGTCCACCTCTCCCGGGCGAACGACGGAAAGATGCACCTCGCCCTCTCCGGCCATCCCGATGGCCGCGCCGTGCTGGAGATGCTCTGTGACGCGCGCTACACCGGGCCGATCACGCTCGAGCTCGAAGACCTGCGGCTCGACCGGAGTTACACGGCCGACGAAAAGGTGGGCCTCATCGCCTCCGAGTGCGCGTTCATCCGATCGGTCCTCGGATGAGCCCCGATTCCGCTATATTTATACTCCGACGCCGCGACTAGGTACTGCATCGTCCTTATATACATTGGGCGACAGGGCCGGCACCGCCGGCGTGAACCAGATGGTACAGTTCGATCCTCTCTCGGCCGCATTTTTCGGCATCTGCATCCTTCTCGCGGCCTTCTTTGCCAGCGCTGAGGTCGCGCTGATCTCGATCTCCCGGGCCCGTGTCCGAACGCTCGTCAACGACCACCGCCGCGGAGCGACCGCCCTCGCCGAGCTCCGCGCCGACCCGGACCGGATCCTGATCACGACCCTGATCGGGACCACCTTCGTCTGCGTCGCGGCTGCCGCGCTCGCGACCGAGGTCGCGCTCGCCGAGTTTGGCCCGAAAGGCGTGCCCCTCGCGATCGCCGGCACGGCCCTCGCCCTACTCGTGGTGGGCCAGATCGGCCCCATGATCGTTGCGGCCCGCTTCCTCGACGGCGTGGCGCTCCGGTCGGCCGGCCCGATCCTGTTCCTCTCGCGAATAGTCTCGCCCGTCGTCCGGGTGCTGAACCGGCTATCGAGCACGATCGGGACGGCGGACGCGAACGGCGAGCCGGCCGTCACGGAGGACGAGATCCGGGAGTGGATCGATGTAGGCAAGAAGGAGGGCACCATTGAGCAGGGCGAGCAGGTGATGCTGTACAACGTGCTCGATTTCGGGGAGACGACCGCGCGCGAGGTGATGACCCCGCGCATGGACGTCACCATGGTCGAGGATACAATCACGCTCGAGTCGACGCTGACCGTCTTCCACGAGACCGGGATCTCTCGTCTCCCGGTCTACCACGAGCGCGTGGACAACCCGGTCGGGGTGTTGAACATCAAGGACGTCTACGCGGCCGTCGTGACGCGCACGCCCAACGTCCGGATCACCGATCTCGCCTACGACCCGTACTTCGTGCCCGAGACCAAGAAGATCGACGATCTGCTCCGTGAACTCCAGGTCCGCAAGGTTCCGATGGCGATAGTCATGGATGAGTACGGTGGCTTCGTCGGGATCGTGACGATCGAAGACATCCTTGAGGAGCTCGTCGGCGATATCATGGACGAGTTCGACGAGGAGGAGCGCTCAATCGAGCCCGGGGGCGAGGGGATCTACCTCGTCGACGCCTCGGTCTGGGTCGAGGACCTGAACGAACGGCTCGGCGTCGAGCTTCCCACGGGGGACGCGTACGAGACGATCGGGGGGCTCCTGATCGATCGGCTCGGCCACATACCCCACCCCGGCGAGACGGTCGTTCTCGACGAGTCGGGGACGACGCTCGTCGTGATGCAGATGCGTGGAAAGCGGATCGTCCGGATCAAGCTCCTTCTCCCTTCTCCGGGCGGAGAGAACCGTTAAGCCGGCCCGGCCCGAGTACATGGGCATGATGCGGTGCGCGGTTCTCGCGTCGGGGCGCGGGTCGGACTTCCAGGCTATCTGCGATGCGGTCGCGGCCGGCACCTGCCCGGTCGAGCTGGTCCGGCTCATCACGGACAACCCATCCGCCCCCGTGATCGAGCGCGCAGAGCGTGTGGGGGTCCCGGTCGCGGTCGTCGACCGTCCCGCGTACTCCGATCGCGAGGCCTACGAGGCGGCCCTCTGCGCTGCGATGGCGTCGTCGGGGGCCGAGCTCTTCGTGCTGGCCGGATACATGCGCCTCCTCTCTCCCGAGACCGTCAGGGCGTTTCCGAACCGGATGATCAACATCCACCCGGCCCTGCTCCCGGCCTTTCCGGGCCTCCGGGCGCCGGCCCAGGCCGTCGAGCACGGCGTCCGGTTCTCGGGCTGCACGGTTCACCTCGTCACCGAGGAGATGGATGCGGGGCCGATCATCCTCCAGGCCTGCGTCCCCGTCCACGAGGACGACGACGCGGAATCGCTCGCGGCCCGGATCCTGGCCGAGGAGCACCGTATCCTCCCCGAGGCGATCCGGCTCTACGCGGAAGGCCGGCTCGTACGCGAAGGACGGCGCGTCCGTATCCTTCCGCCCGCGACAGGCTCATGAGCCGACAGGGCGCATGGGAACTGGACTATCGGCAGCGATGAAGGCGAAAGGGCATCAGCAGCGGCAGACCAAACGGATCGCAGCGGAACGGATCCGTCATCTCTTCGAGACCGCGGAGCGTTTCTCGGCGACCGAACCGTCGTGGAGCGATCGGTGCGTCGCGGTGGCACGGGCGATCGCGATGCGTCAGCGGCTCCGGCTCGAGTGGGAGCAGCGCCGGTCCTTCTGCCACGAGTGCCACGCCTACCTCAGGTTCGGGACGAACGCCCGCGTCCGGGTCAGGGACGGCCACGTGACCGTGACCTGCCTGGTCTGCGGCAACTGCATGCGCTATGGAACGGGACGGCATGAACGACGGGAATCGAATGCAGGACCTGAAGCCGACCTGCTGGATCGGCAAGCGGGGAATCACCGACGCGATGATCGAGGAGATCGTCCGCCAGGTGAAGGATCGAAAAGTGATCAAGGTCAAGTGGCTCGGCCACACCGAAGTGGACCCCCAGGCGATCGCGGAGGCGAGCGGGACCGAGCTCGTTGAAGTCCGTGGGCACACGCTTGTGCTCCGGGAACGGCGCCGATAAAGGTGCCCGGCTCGAAATGCATAAAAACCCTCCCCGCAAATACGTAAAGACTGTTGCGTGCAGACGTGTTGACAGTGAGGAGACCAGATGACAACGGTATATGACGTTCCGGCAGACCAGCTGATCCCGCGCGTCGCGACGGAACTGAAGGGCCGGCCGGAGCTGGCACCGCCCGCGTGGGCGGAGTTCGCCAAGACCGGCGTACACAAAGAGATGCCCCCTGAAGACCCCGACTGGTGGTTCATGCGGGCGGCCGCGGTCCTCCGCCGGGTCTACATCGACGGCCCGGTCGGAGTCCAGCGCATGCGCACATTCTACGGCGGACGCAAGAACCGCGGTGCGAGGCCGAACGCCTTCCGGAAGGGATCCGGGTCCGTGATCCGCGAGCAGCTCCAGCAGCTCGAAGCGGCCGGGCTCATCCTGAAGCGGAAGGAGGGCGGTCGCACCGTCTCGCCGGCGGGCATGTCCTTCCTGGACGGGATCGCACACGAATTGAAGACGACCGCGCCGCCGCAGGACGCGTAACACGCCGGAGGCGCCCATGGTGGATGACGAGCTCGCGGAGATTCGACGGCGGCGGTCGGCCGAGCTCCAGAGCCAGGCGATGGACCAGCAGATCGCCGAGGAGGAGCGCGAACGGGCCCGCACCGCGGTGCAGATGGCGCTCATGGAGATCCTTGAGCCCGAGGCCCGGGAACGCCTCAATACGATCCGGCTGACCCGCCCCGAGTTCGCGGCCGGTGTCGAGCAGCAGCTGATCATGCTCGCGCGCCAGGGGCGCATCCGGCAGAAGATCACGGACGAGCAGCTCAAAGGGCTCCTTGCGCAACTGATCCCGGCCAAGCGGGACTTCAATATCGTTCGCAAATGATGAAGGCAGGAGTGCTGTTCAGCGGGGGCAAGGACTCCGCGCTCGCTGCGCTCCTGCTCGCTCCGCACTACGAGGTGGAGGTCGTCACCTTCGCCTCGGTGGCGGGGCGAAACCTGGATGCCGTCAAAGCGGCCGGCGCGGCACTCGGGCTGGCATGGCGCAGAGAGACCCTCCCCGACGAGATCCTCGGGGCCGCCCTCGACCGGATCGCCGCCGACGGGTATCCGAACAATGCGATCAACCTCGTGCACCGCTGGGCGCTCGAAGCGCTGGCCCGGGAGTATCCCGTCGTGGCCGACGGCACCCGGTTCGATGACCGGGTGCCAATGCTCGGCCCGGACGAGGCCCGCTCCCTGATGGACCGGTGCGGTTGCGCCTATGTCCGCCCCCTGCTCGGGTTTCCCCGGGCGGAGGTGGACCGGCTCGTCGGCCGATACCTCGTCGTCGAGCGAGGCGAGACCGGGACGATCCCGAACGGCGACTACGAATGCGAACTGAGGGCGGGGCTCCGGGAACGCGGGATCGACCCGACCCCGATCTTCCCTCCGTCGCACGAACAGACCCTGGTGCGGGGCAGAAAGGGCTAACTGGAGGAACAGATATGTCAAGATCAACAAAAGGTTTCAAGATTCGCCTCGGAAAGGCGACGCAGCAGAACCGTCGGGTTCCGGCCTGGGTGATGGTTCGGACCAAGCGTAACGTGGTCAGCCACCCGAAGCGGCGCGCCTGGCGGCGCAGCTCACTGAAGGTGTGATCATGGTCGAGAAGATGAACGAGCAGATCTACGTGATCCCGCTCCGCGACACCAAGCGTGCGCCCCGGTGGCGCCGCGCCAACACGGCGATCAAGGACATCCGGTCCTTCCTCGTCCGGCACATGAAGAGCGAGGACGTCAAGCTCGACGCCTCGATCAACGAGAAGGTCTGGGAGCGCGGCTCGAAGAAGCCGCCGCGCAAGATCCGCGTCCGGGCGATGAAGTTCGACGACGGCGAAGTCCAGGCCGAGCTCGCAACGGAGTGAGCATGGAGCGGACGACGGCCTTAGGCGGCGATCCCCATATCGGGATCTTCTGCCGGGTGCTCGAGGAGATCGCGATCGTCTCGCCCGAAGCGCCCGACGAGTTCTGCGAGGCGCTCAGAGCGGCCCTTGACGTGGACCTCGTACGGACCACGATCCAGGGGAGCGCGATCGTCGGCTCGCTCGTGGCCGGCAACAGCCGGGCCGTCGTCGTGAGCGGGCTCGCGACGCCTGACGAGATCCGGGCGCTCGAGGACTACCGCGAGGTCTATCGCCTCGAGGGGACGATGAACGCGGCCGGGAACGTGATCCTGGCGAACGATCGCTTTGCGGCGGTCCACCCGGAGATGGAGCCCGACGTGCTCGAGGAGGTCAGGAGCCACCTCGGCGTCGAGGTGACCCGGCTCACGCTCGGCGGCATCAAGACCGTCGGGATGGCCGGGTACGCGACCAACCGGGGTGTCCTCGTCCACGCGCGGGCGACGCCGAGGGAGATAGGACGGCTCGAGAGCGTGACCGATCTGCCGATCGGGACTGGTTCCGTCAACATGGGATCGGGTCTCGTCGGGACGGGCCTGCTCGCGAACTCGCGCGGCTACATTGCCGGAGACGAGACGAGCGGGTTCGAGCTCGGGCGGATCGCAGACGTATTCGGATTTGTTGAGGGTATATGATGCAGCAGTACGAAGTCAGTGGCACCTTCCGGTGCGGCGACGAATGGCGGCCGTACACGAAGACGGTCAGCGCCCCAAACGAGGCGCAGGCAGAGGAGCGAATTATGACGGCGATCGGCTCACGGCACCGCTTGAAGAGAATGTATATTACGATTGACGGTATCACGCCTCTCAGTGGTGAATGAGGTGGAGCGGGAAGTCCAGGTGCTCCAGCACTATCTGAACGAGTACGGTCAGCAGATGGAGATGCTCTCGCAGCAGCTCCAGATGATCGAGAACGGCCGGGCTGAGGCTGTTGCGGCCGTCGAGACACTGACCACCCTCGCCTCGTCGGAAGACGGGACGGTCCTGCTGCCCGTGGGCGCCGGGGCCTCGATCCGTGTGAAGGTGCTCGAGCCGGACCGGGTCCTGCTCAGCATCGGGGCGAACGTGATCGTCGAGCGGCAGAACGCCGAGGCGAAGAGCTTCCTCGAGGACCGCATGCTCGAGATGGAAGCGTCGGGAAAACGGGTCGCCGAGACCCTTGGTAAGATCCAGGGCCAGGCGAACGAGGTGGCGCGCCGGCTCGACCAGATCTACAGGGCGGTCCAGCAGGGGCAGGCCCCGCCGGCCCCGACCGGATAACCCATGTTCGAGGGGCTCAAGGGAAAGCTTGCAGGGGTCAAGTCGCGGCTCGGCGGCGTGATCAGCGAGAACGCCGAGGAGATCGAGACTCCGGTCGAGGTCACCCCAACGATCGAAGCCCCTGCGGCGGTCTCTCCGCCGACTGAACCGGCGGATGCGGCCCCCGAAGAGGCCCCTTCTTATTCTCCCGCCGATGTCGCGCCCGGACTCTCCGGGCCGGAGCCGGAAAAACGTTCCTGGTCGGGGCTCTTCCGCCGCTCGAAGGCCGGGCAACCGGACGAGCCGGCCCCTGCAGAACCGCCGGCGCCGGAGACTGCTCCTGTTCCCGAAGCGGATGGCGAGGCCGTTCAGAAGGCCGGGCTCTTCACGAAACTGAAGGTGCTCGTGACCGAGCGCGAGCTGATCCTGAAGGAGGACGACGTGCGCGAGGTTCTCGACGAGCTCGAGCTCGTCCTGCTGGAGAGCGACGTGGCCCTGCCCGTGACCGAGGAGATCATCGACCATGTCCGACGCGACCTCGTGGGCAGGCACCGGAAGTTCCGCGAGTCTCCCGACGAGATCGTGACCGGGACGCTCCGGGACGCCCTGCTCGAGGTGCTCGGGACGGGTTTCGACCTGCCCGGGTACATCAGGGGCCACGAGCGGCCCGTCCGGATCCTCTTCACGGGCGTGAACGGCACCGGGAAGACCACGACTGTCGCGAAGGTCGGCGCGTTCCTGAAGCGGGAGGGGTTCTCGGTCGTGATCGCGGCCGGCGACACCTTCCGCGCAGGCGCGATCGAGCAGATCGACATCCACGCAGAGCGGCTCGGCATCCGGGTCATCCAGCACAAGCAGGGGGGCGACCCGTCGGCCGTCATCTTCGACGCGGTCGAGTACGCGCAGGCCCACAGTCTCGATGTCGTGCTCGCGGATACGGCCGGCCGATTCCACAACAAGCAGAACCTGATGAACCAGCTCGGCAAGATACGGCGCGTGATGAAGCCCGATCTCGTCTTCTACGTGGACGAGGCGATAGCCGGAAACGACGCGGTCATCCGGGCCGAAGAGTTCGACAGGACCGTGGGTGCGGACGGTATCGTCCTGACCAAGGCCGACATGGACCCCAAGGGCGGGGCGGCGATCTCGATCGCGCACACGATCGGTAAGCCGCTCGTCTTCCTCGGGACCGGTCAGGGCTACGACGACCTCCAGCCGTTCACGCCGGCCGGAATGGTCGCGGACCTGCTCGGCACGGTGGAGGCCTGAGATGGCGCTCGACCGGCTTGGGACTTCGCTCAAGGACGCCCTGAAGAAGCTCGCGGGCAAGACCGTCGTGGACCGCGCCGCGGTCGAGGAACTGGTCAAGGACCTCCAGCGCGCCCTGATCCAGGCCGACGTCAACGTCAAACTCGTGATGCGCCTGTCGCAGACGATCAAGACCCGCGCACTCGAGGAGGAACCGGCGAAGGGCATGAGCGTGCGCGAGCACGTGCTCCGTATCGTCTACCAGGAGCTCGTGGCCCTGATGGGCCCACCGATGGAGGTGGCCCTCGGGCCGCAGACGATCCTGATGGCCGGCCTCCAGGGCTCGGGCAAGACCACGACGACCGCGAAGCTCGCGCGGTTCTTCCAGCGGAAGGGCCTCCGTGTCGCCGTGATCGGGGCCGACACCTTCCGGCCGGGCGCGTTCCAGCAGCTCGCCACCCTCTGCCAGAAGATCAACGTCCCGTGCATCGGCGACCCGAACGAGAAGGACGCCCGGCGGGTCGTCCGCGAAGGGCTGGCAAAGGCCCGCGCGGCCGAGGTCGTGATCATCGACACTCAGGGGCGGCACGGGCTCGAGGAAGACCTGATCCAGGAGATCATCGACCTCAACACGCTCTCGAAGGCGACCCACCGCTGGCTTGTGATCGACGCGGCCCTGGGCCAGCAGGCCCAGGAGCAGGCGCGGCGCTTCCACGATGCGATCGCCATCGACGGCGTGATTATCACCAAGATGGATGGGACCGCCAAGGGCGGCGGTGCGCTCTCGGCCGTTGCCGAGACCGGTGCGGGGATCGTCTTTATCGGTGCGGGCGAGACGAGCGACGACCTGGAGCGGTTCGAGCCCGACGGGTTCATCTCGCGCCTGCTCGGGATGGGGGACCTGAAGTCCCTCGTCGAGCGGGCCGAGGAAGCGATGGCCGATACCTCGGACCTGGACGTCAACGCGGTCCTCCGGGGGAAGTTCACGCTCCGGGACATGTACAAGCAGCTCGAAGCCGTGAACAAGATGGGCCCCCTGAAGCAGATCATGTCCATGCTCCCGCTCGGCTCGATGGAGATCCCGGACGGGGTCTACGAGGTGACCGGCACCAAGATGGTCCGGTACCGGATCATCATGGACTCGATGACCAAGCAGGAGCTCGACGATCCGTCGACGATCAACTCCTCGCGCACGCACCGGATCGCGGTCGGTTCGGGCGCCACGATCGAGGAGGTGCGCGAGCTGCTGCGATACCACAAGACCATGCAGCGGGCGCTCAAGGGCTTCCGGGGCGCCGGCGGCGGACGGATGGACATGCAGCGAATCATGAAACGGTTCTCGGGGAAGCAGTGAGATGACCGCTTTTGCCGTAATCGGCCACCGCGCCCCCACCGACGGGTCCTGGTCGCTCAATGACATGCCCGGCGGCGCCGGGCGGATGGACGTGCTCTGCCGCGCCGTCACCGCCTCGTTCTTCCTCTCGCACGACCTGCGGCGCGACGTGGTCTGCTACCTCGTCTTCCGCGGCGAGCCCGGACCCGAAAAGACGGTCCGGATCGAGGGTGACCGGGTGCGGTACCTGAACCCCGACGAACGGTCGTCCGGATCGTTGATCCAGAAGGCGCTCGCCCTCCCCTGCGGGACCGAGTTCCGCGCGTCCACAAAGGGCGTCTCGGTCCGGGAAGGGGGGCTTGCCCGTCTCCTGGACGAGCACTCGTTCGCGCTCCTGGACGAGGGAGGCGTCGACGTCCGTTTCGCAGAGACACTCCCCGACGCCTTCCTCGTCTCGGACCACCAGAACCTTGACGAGGACGAGCTGGCGCTCACAGCGGACTTACCAAGGTTCTCGGTGGGCCCCCGCTCGCTCCACGGGGACCACGCGATCACCCTGCTCCTCAACGAGCTCGATCGGAGGGACGCATGACCGTTCCCGAGGCCGTAGACGCGATCCTGGCGTACGGCGAGGTCTGCGACGCCTGCCTCGGCCGGTTCTTCGGGAAGCGGTCGCGCGGGCTCACGAACGAGGAGCGGGGGCGCGCGCTCCGCATCGCCCGGGCGATCGAGCGGCACGAGCCGTACGCGCCCTGTGCCGGCGACTGCGTCATCTGCAGCGGTCTCCTCGAGGACCTCGACATCTGGGCAGACCGGGTCGTCGTGGCGCTCGAAGGGCTCGAGTACGCGACGTTCCTGGTCGGGACGCGGGTGCCGCCGCTTCTCGCCGAGAGTGAGGAGATGGTCTGGTCTGACCTCTCGCTCACCCACGCCGAGCCCATGAAGTCCGAGATGAACCGCGAAGTCGGCAAGCGCGTCTCGGCACGGACGGGCCGGGAGGTCGACTTCGGCCACCCGGACGTGGTCGTGCTGCTCGAGATCGCGAGCGGCACGGTCGCGGTCCAGGTCTCTCCGCTCTTCATCTACGGCCGGTACCGGAAGTTCGAGCGCGGGATCCCGCAGACCCACTGGGACTGCCGGGCCTGCCACGGGGCCGGGTGCGAGCGCTGCAACTTCACGGGCAAGCAGTACCAGGACTCGGTCGAGGAACTGATCGCGGCACCGATCACTGCGGCCCTCGACGCCGACGGCGGCGTGCTCCACGGCTCCGGCCGCGAGGACATCGACGCCCGGATGATCGGCAACGGCCGGCCGTTCATCCTGGAGGTCGTCGCCCCGCGAAAGCGCACGCTCGACCTTCCTGCGCTTGAGCGCGCGGTGAACGAATCGGCGGCGGGCCGGGTCGCGGTCGACCTGATCCGGCCGGCAGCGCGATCCGAGGTGGAAACGCTTAAGTCGAGCCGATCGCATAAAAAATACAGGATTCTGGTCGAGGTAGACGGCGATATCTCCGACGACGCACTCGAGACTGCCCTTACAGCCCTGAGAGGGGCCGTGATCCATCAGCGCACCCCGGCGCGGGTTGCGCACCGGAGGGCGGATCGGGTGCGGGATCGGACGGTCCTGGATATCCAGTATCTCGGGCGGGAAGCGGACGGCGTTCTGATCGAGGTTCTCGGCGAAGCCGGGCTCTACATCAAGGAGCTGGTCTCCGGGGACGGGGGGCGAACGCGCCCGAGCCTGGCCGATTTGATCGGCCGGCCCGCCCGCGTCACCCGCCTCGACGTCGTCCTGGTCCAAGACCCGACGGAGGAAGACAACGATGGCACACCACAACGGTCCACGGAAGAAGACACGGTATAAGTTCAAGAAGGATCTCCGGAAGCGCGGCATCGTGCCCGTGACGGCCCTGATCCAGCGGTTCGAGCCCGGACAGTCGGTTCACATCGTCTGCGAGCCCTCGGTCCAGAAGGGGATGCCCCACCGGCGGTTCCACGGCAAGACCGGCAAGGTCATCGAGCAGCGCGGCCGCGCCTGGCTTCTCGCGATCCGCGACGGCAACGCCGACAAGATCGTGATTGCACGCCCCCAGCACCTCAGGGCTCAGAAGCTCTGAGGCGAAACACAACATCTAACTTCCACGCGGGAGAATACAAGGCAACGGCAGGTCGTTCATGAAGGTCAAGGCGGTGCAGTCCGAGGAGAAGGTTACCCTCCCCGAAGTCCGGGAGATCCTGCTCCGAGTGGAGGCCGAGCGGCTCGGCCACGAGAGAGAGATGTCGTACGAGCTCCGGCGCTCGATCGAGCACGCGAACCTGCTCGCCAAGACGACCCCGGAGAAGGGCCAGGCCCTCGTGGAGGCCCTCTCCGGCCTGGAGAAGATGCGACCGGAGATCGCCTATCGGATTGCGAACCTGATGCCCCGATCCCGCGATGAACTCCGGGCGATCTACGCGAAAGAGCGGTACTCGCTCACGGGCGAGGAGCTGGACGCGATCCTCGAGATCGTGCTGACCCACTTCTGAGGGTGAGGCAGCATGAAGACCGACAAGAAGGAGCTCAACGCGCTCGTCCTCGACGTGCTTATGAAAGGCAACCCCGACGACCCGCGTGGCGGCTTCCGGCGGGAACCGCTCGTCCAGGCGGTGGGCACGGAGCAGTTCAAGCTGCTCGAGCTCATCCCCAAGAAGACCGAGATCCAGATCCACGAGCGTATCTACATCGGTGACGGCGAGCGAGAGAAGATCGAGCGGGTCAAGCGTCGTATCTTCTATCAGGACCTGACCCAGGTCGCCAAGCTCGAGCTGCCGTACGTGGTCGAGCAGCTCGTGATGGAGAACGAGCCGAACTTCGTCCAGTTCTTCAACCGCTCGATCTCGATCAGCCCGAAGCTCCACATGCTTCACCTGCTCCCCGGCATCGGCAAGAAACTGATGTGGGAGGTACTCGCGGCGCGCGAGAAGAAACCGTTCGAGTCCTTCGCGGACATCGCCGCCAGGGTCAAGGGGATCCCCCACCCTGAGCGGATGGTGATCGATCGGATCCTGGAAGAGCTCCAGGATCCCGATGTGAAGTATCACCTCTTCACCTCGAAATAGGGCCGACGCAGGACAACCCTGCTTCCCTTTTTTTCATTCCTCTGCTGACAAGAACGGTGCCGTCCCACGGGGTCTATTCTCACAGGTTCCCCGGCGTGCGTCCGTCACGGCGGAGAATGGGGCGGTTGCGCCGCTCCGTGGTTCCACCTCGTCTCACTCCTTTCGGATCTCGTTGTAAAGGGAGACGACCGAGAGGCTGATCAGGTTCAGGGTGGTCGCGGCGTACCACAGGCAGGCCTCGATCTCCGGGAGGCGCGCGATCCAGCCCGACCAGAGCATCAGGCAGATGATCGCGAACGAGAGCAGGGTGTCGAGTGCGAGGAAGACTGTCGGCCGGCCGAGCATCCGGCCGACCTGCGCGATGGTGCAGTACTCGAACGGGGCTGTCCGGCCGACGAGGTCGTAGACGGATCGGCCGATGTTCATCGCGAGGTCGGCGCACGCCCACGCGATCACGATCCAGCCGAACGCGACGAGGAGGGGAGTCCCTGCGCGGAGCGCGGACAGGCCGAAGACGAGCTTGAAGGCGCAGAAAGGGATGCCGATGGTCAGGGAGAGGAAGAACGGCCGACCGAAGAAGCACTGTAAAGCGTCGGACTGCTGCTTTGAGGCTCTCTCTTCGATCGGCATAGTACTCCCGGGAAAATTGTTCCCCGGACTGCATTAGCGTGCCTATCGGCGGGTGCACGTGACGCGGCCCTTTGCCCCTATCGGTACATCAGGATGACGCGGGACCAGTCGTGCTTTGGTTCGTGACCGAGACGAGCCGGGCCGACACGGCGGGTTAAAGAGATATCGTGGAAAGAGCAACCTCGAAGGGAACCATGGGTGCCCGTCACGACCAGCATTTTTTGATCGACCCGACGGCCGTCTCCCGGATCGTCGAGGCGTACCCTGTCGAGGGTCGCCGGGTCCTCGAGGTCGGGCCTGGCCGCGGAGTCCTGACCGATGCACTGCTTGGGGCTGGCGCGGAGGTGACTGCGATAGAGTACGACCGCCTGCTCGTCGAACATCTCGAGGCCCGCTTCACCGACGCCATCGCCGACGGCACGCTCACGCTCGTCCAGGGCGACGCGGCCCGCTCCCCCTGGCCTGACTTCGAGCTGATGGTCGCGAACCTGCCGTTCTCGATCTCGTCGCCGGTCGTCTTTCGCCTGCTCCACTCGCCGTACGAAGCGGCCGTGCTGATGTTCCAGCGCGAGTTCGCCGAGCGGATGCGGGCCCCGATCGGGAGTTCCGACTGCGGCCGGCTCTCGGTGATGGTCCAGACGTGGACCCGGGTGGAGGCCTGCTTCGTCCTGCCGCCGTCTGCGTTCTCGCCGCCCCCGGCGGTCGACTCGATGGTCGTCCGGATGACGCCGCGCGACCCGCTCTTTCCGATCGCCGATGCCGATGTCTATGCAGACGTGGTGCGGAGCCTCTTCATGCAGCGGCGGAAGACCGTCCGGAACGGTTTGCGCTCGGCTGCCGGCATCTTCGGCCGCGATACGATCGACCGGCTCCTCGCCGAGCTCCCCGGGGAAGTGCTCGCGAGCCGGCCCGAGGCGCTCTATCTCGAGGACTTCGCCACGATCACGAACCTGATTGCGGCGCCCTAGGCCGGTCCCGGTTCGACACGGATCGCCCGCCGGACCCGCTCCAGAAGTTCTCCCGATAGCTGGGACGTCCCGTACTCTTTCCGGTAGTGAGCCCGGATCTTGGCCAGCAGTTCCTCCTCGGTTGCCTCTCGGGCTTCGAACCTGCATTCGTTGTTCCCGACGTCCCGGCAGCGGAAGACAAGCATTGTGATCCCTCTCGTCCCACCTGGAGCGCCCCGGAGAAAAAGTCATCGTTCCTCAAGGGAGAGGATTATCTCACCGTGCCGCCGACCCTTGTTCATATGCCGGTCTGCCGGGATCCCGACGATGACGGCCGGAACGTCCCGGAACGGACGGGTCAGGCGTTCGAGCCGCTCCCGCGGCCGGATCTTTCGAGGAATGAAGCGGCTCTCAACCTTGGATCGGGGAGCGGCCGGGTTACGGCAGCGCTCGCAGGAGGTATCCGTGCCGTTCCGGCGAATCACCGGAAGGGGTTCGTCGACGCGCTCGTCGGCGATCACGTCGCCCTGCACGCTGGTTCCTGGGGGACGGTCGAGGTCCCGATGATCCCGCTCCCGATGGTGACTGAATACCCATGACTCATCCCCTTCCCCCCCAGGTCTACCCCGTCGAGGAGGACACCCTCCTGCTGCTCGAAGCGGCCCTCGCCGAGGTGCGGCCCGGTGACCGCGTGCTCGAGGTAGGCACCGGATCGGGCCATATCGCCGCGTCGCTCGGCGGCAGGGCTGCGCGCGTCGTGGCGCTGGACCTCAACCCGTACGCGGTGAAGGCAGCCCGGGCACGTGGAGTCGAGGTGCTTCGGACCGACCTCTTCGCTGGCGTCCGCGGCCCCTTCGATCTCATTCTTTTCAACCCGCCGTACCTGCCCACGACACCGGACGAGCGCATGGACGACTGGCTCGAGTATGCGCTCGACGGCGGCCCGGACGGGCGGCGGACCATCGCCCGGTTTCTCGCGGGCCTCGCGCTTGTCCTCGCTCCAAGGGGCAGGGTGCTGCTCCTGGTCTCGTCGCTCACCGGCCCCGGCGAGGTCGCCCGGCTCGCGGACGCTGCCGGCCTCTCTGGACGAGCCGTGCTCGAACGCCGTATCGAGGGTGAGACACTTCTCGTCCTCCATCTGGAATGGGGGGGCGCGTACGACTGAGACCATCCGGCTTGCCGAGTGCGAGCCGCTCGACCTCGACGCGACTCTCGGGTGCGGGCAGGCGTTCCGCTGGCGGCGGGACGGGGACCGCTGGGAGGGTGTTGTGGACGGTCGGTGCATCCGCCTCCGCCAGGATGGGAGCCTTCTGCACTACTCCGGGGTCGACGAATCGTTCGTCCGGCACTACCTTGCGCTGGACCTCGACCTCGATCGGGTGCTTGCCGCGATCGACCGCGATCCGGTGATGGGGGCCGCGATCGATTGCTGCCGCGGCCTCCGGGTTGTCCGGCAGCCCCTGTTCGAGTGCCTGCTTTCGTACCTCTGTGCCACGAACACCAACATCCCGGCCGTGCAGCACAGGGTCGAGGCTCTCGCCACGCGCTACGGCGGGCCGGTGACGGGCGGGGGCGAGAGATGCGCCTTCCCGCCGTCGAGCGCGCTCCTTGGCGCCACCGAGGACGATCTCCGCGCCTGCCGCCTCGGGTATCGCGCCAGGTACGCCCGGACAGCGATTGCCACTGTCCTGGCCGACGCTGGATGGGAGGCGATCGTCCCGCTTCTCTCTCACGACGAGGCCCGGGTCCGGCTTCTGGGCCTCCCGGGCATTGGTCCCAAGGCGGCGGACTGCGTTCTTCTCTACGCACTCGGGCATCTTGATGCGTTTCCGATCGACGTCTGGATCCGACGAATTCTCGCCCGCCACTACCGGGCCGACCTCGGCGACGGTCCGCTGTCGCCGTCGCTGTACGAGGCGGCACGGGCCTTCGGACAGGCCCGGTTCGGTCCCTACGCAGGATACGCCCAGGTCTACCTCTACGGTGCCCGGGCGCTCCTCTGCCGGGGCTGTCCGTAACAGCCAGCCGCCGAGCCGGCCGCAGTCAGGTTATCCCGGAGTGTCAACGGTACGGATGCGGGGCACAGCACCGGCTATCTGCTCGAGCACCCGGCGTCCCCGGACCAGGCTGAAGTGAAAGAAGCCGTTCTTGTCCTCCCTCGACTCAATAGCGATCCCCCACTCTTTCAGGGCGCGGGCCGTAGCCTCGGCCTCCTCCCAGTCCTGCGCGGGTTCCGTGAGTTTGTAGAGTAGGGCAAGGTTCAGGCCGCCGATCCATTCGAGCGGTGTCAGATCCCAGTCGATGCAGTCGGCGAGGCTGGCCTCGTCCATGATGTAGAAGAATTCACCGTCGGCGCCCACCTCGAGCCCGTCCAGGATCTCCGCGGGGCTGTTCTGTTCGGCACAGGCGCGGCCGAACGCCTGCATACTCTCCTCGCTCATGGGACAACTCTCCTGATCATCACTATTGGATTTGTAGTCCATTACTTCTTCTGTTTAATCTGGCGGGCCCTGGCCCCGTTATCAACGTTGAATCAGGACGGGCGGTTTCTTACCGCATCGCTGTGCACGTGTCATGGATCAACAAACAAAGTATCGGTCCTCAGTACGAACCCGCACCTGTAATCCCTCCACAAATTCGCCTCGCTGTCGGTATGCGTCCGGGCCGGTTACATCGGCGATGGAAGAAAAGAATCCCTATCGGGCGTGTCTGCCCTGGACGAGCCGGTTCGGATTTCGCTGCAGGATCGCCTGCGCGCTCACAGCCCGTTGCGAATCATCCGGCGACCGCAACGTGGAGCGGGAGAATTATTTTGGGAACTCGCCCTCCATGCACTCGCCCGTGTTCCCTTCACCGTACATCTGCCGGGTGCGGGACCGGCTGCTGGAGATCCTGCGCGAGGCCGGAACGCCGGGTTTCGCCTTCTCGAGGGTTCTCCCGATCGGCCTGCGTCGTCCGGGTTTTGGCCTGGTCTCCGGCAGGCGTTCTGGAATCGCTCTCTTTCACGGCGGAAAAGCATTGAGCGATCCTCTCGCAGATCTCGAGGTTCGTGGTCGCCTCCTGCCTGGTGATCGGGAACGGTCGGTTCTCGCGCACGCAGTTGACGAAGATCTGGAGCTCGCGGTTGAGAGGTTCGACCCGGTTGACCAGCACCTTTTCGATTACGTTCTCCTGGACATATCGTTCGTTGACGGACTCGTAGGTCTCCGGTCGACGGTAGATCGTCACCTCCTGGCTCATGAAGTCCCCCTCGATCGTCCGATCCTCCTCCTCGATATAGATTGATCGGATCTTCTTCGAGGACTTCCGGCTGGCCGAGAGGGAGACGGGGACACCTCCGAAGGAGAGCAACGCGGAGCAGACGTCCGGCGTTCCTCTGCTGGCGACTTCGCAGTCCGAGCTCTCGAAGAGGTGCACCATCACGTCCACATCGTGGATCATCAGGTCCTCCACGACGGATGTCCCGGTGATCCGCGCCGAGGCCGGGTTGTGCCGGCGGGCGTCGATGAAGAGGGGTTTCCGGATGATCTTTTTGATCTCCGTCACGATCGGGTTGAAGCGTTCGATGTGGCCGACCCCGACGATGAGGCCCGACGGGGCCTGTTCGCACAGCTCCCGCGCCTCTTTTACCGTCTGGCAGATCGGCTTCTCGATCAGCATGTGGACCTCGTGCTCGATCGCCAGCTTCGCGATATTGAGGTGATACGGCGTCGGAACGCAGATGCTGACCGCATCGACCCTGTTCAGCAGGTCTTCGGCAGAGTTGGCGGCGATCGCCCCGTTCTGGTCTGCCACTTTCCGGGCGGCGGCAGTGTCGATATCGAAGACCCGGACCGAGTCGATATTCTTCATGCCCGAATAGAGCCTGACATGGTTCTGCCCCATATTTCCAGTGCCAAACACCCCCAGATCCATGGAGCGAAGATAGCAGTCATAGTATAAAATCGTAATTGCTGGACTTCATAATCACAGAAACCTGCAGGACGTCACGTGTCATACTGCTCTTTAGAAATCAACGTATCCGAGGACCCTTTCCGAGATACAAATTTCCTTCTCCGTTCCTGTGAATTCGGGTGATCTGCAGCACTTCCGGACCCACCCAGAGTCCTCGCGTAACCTGAGCTCGAGGATCGCCCCTGTCCGAGGGGGACTCCGCGTAGTTCGCGGAAGGAGACTTCTAGGTCTTTTGGCGAGCCACCTGGCCAGCGAAAACAAACACTTATATTTATTGTTACACGTATTGGAGTAGTATCGACGGGCGTGACGCTTTCGGAG
>CAYWVY010000011.1:0-39140 GCA_964461885.1 uncultured Methanospirillum sp.
GGCCTGGCCGCCCGGCTGCTGAGTCACGGTCCCGGTAACCGTGACGGTCCCCGTGACCGTGGGTGTCGGCGTGGCCGTTGTCGTGATCGCGCCGAAGTCGATATAGTCTAGGTTCTGCTTGTCCGTGTTGAAGGTCAGCCGGATAGTCTTCGTGCCCGCCTCGAGCGCGAGCGGGACCGTGACGGTCTTGAAGGCCGTATAGGACCCGGTGTTCGGGACAGCGACGGTCGCCTTCAGGGTGCCGTCGACCGAGACATCGATCTTCCGGCCGTCGCCCCAGCCGGCGACCCGGAAGGTGGCCGGATAGGTGCCCGCCGTCGGGACGTTCACCGTGTACTCGGTCCACTCGCCGGCCCGGATGTAGCCGATGTTCGTGATGCCGCCCGCTGTCTCGAGGTCGACGCCCTCGGTCGGCCGGTAGGCCTTGCCGAGGTTCTCGGGCTCGGTGTCGTGGTACGCCACGCCCTCGCCACCCACGTCGTAGTTCTCTGCCTCGAGCCGTGCAGGCAGGCTGACGGCCTTGAACGGAGACTGCACGCCGGAGGTGGGCGTTGGCGTCACGGTGACGCTCGGGGTGGGCGTCGTCGAAGGCACGGGGCCATTATACTTCGCGAGCGGGTGGTTGTCGACGTTCTGCTCGGCGATCGTCAGGGGGCTGTCGATGAACCCGTCGCCGTTCGCGTCGGTGCTGGTCTGCGAAAAACCGGTGTTGTCGGGCCGTGCCCAGTAGTTGCCGCCGACCTTCGGGCCGCCGATGATGTTCCTGGGATTCCACTCGGCGCCCGGCGTCACGGACCAGGTGTTCGCCTTGAACGGCTCGCCGATGAAGATGACGTTGAGGTTGTTGTTCAGATTGTTGTTGTAGATCGAGCCGCCGCCCGAGGTGTGGAGCTGAATGCCGTTGTTGATGTTCTGCTCGATCACGTTCCCGGTGACTGAGAGACCGTCCGAGAGGTACGCGTACAGCCCGCGCTCATTCTGCCGGATCGCGTTGTTCGAGACCACGCCGTTGGCCGCACCATCCGAGAAGACCAGGCCGTAGCCGTTGCCGGTGACCGTGCAGCCCGTGATCGAGTTCCCGATCGCGTTCTTGTAGACCACGGCGCCGGTGAACCCGTTGCTTGAGAGCGTGGAGGCCTCGATTCGCGAGTTCCTGGTCTCGTGGAGATAGATGCCGTAATACCAGTCCTGCATCCGGACGTTCTTGATAACGACGCCCGAGGCGGCCGTCGAGGGGCCGTGGACGTAGATGCCGGCCGAATTCTCGGCGTCGACACCGTCGATCAGGTGCCCGGCGCCGTCGAAGACGACGTTCGAGGCCTGGATCTCGATGCAGATCAGCTGGTTGCTGTTCGTAATGTCATTCTTCAGGACGTACGTCCCGGGCTGGTTGATCACGATCTTCTGCCCGCTGTACGTCACGTCCGTCGCAGCGGCCGGGGTCGCTGCCACGGCAAGGACGACGACGAACAGCATGGCACAGGCCATGAATCCGTGTGTGTATCTGTTTCGTCTCATCGATCCACCTAAAATCATGTTGCAGAACGAGGATATCCCGTCAGCCTGGAAACGGCGGGGGGGTTTCGCTGTTCCGAGATTGATACGATCTGTGATGATGTACAATTATCTAAACCGCCATTTAAACTTTGCTTATTCCCAACAATGATAAAGGATCGATTTGATTGAATTGCCGGATTTCCCGGGGTAAATCGAGAAATAACGACGATTATATCATCGGATAGACACAGGTGACTGCGGTCCAAAGGACGGAACAAAAAATGAGACGGACGCCCCGGCTGGGACTCGAACCCAGGTCAAAAGCTCCGGAGGCTTCTAGGATATCCTCTACCCTACCGGGGCCCTGACTAAGGTGGGCTCTGATCCTATAAATAAGGTGAAGAGGGCGCAGTCAGGCCCCGCCGGCCCGGAACTGGTGCCATATGCGGCAGGCCCCTTCGTGGCTGACCATGCAGGGTCCGACGGGCGTTCGCGGCGTGCATGTGCGCGAAAAGAGGCGGCAGTCGTCGGGAGAGGCAAGCCCCCTCAGGACACGGTCGCAGATGCAGGCGGTCGCCTTCGGCGTCGGGACGATCCGGACGCCGAACCGCTCCTGTGCGTCGTACTGCCGGAACGGCGCGCGAAGGCGGAGTCCCGACCGGGGAATGACGGGGAACCCGCGCCACTCCACGTCCGCCGGTTCGAACACCTCCGCGAGCAGGGCGCGGGCCTTCGGGTTGCCGTCGCGCGTGACGGCGCGGGGGTAGGCGTTCTCCACGACGGCGCGGCCCTCGACGACCTGCCGGGTGAGCATGAGCAGGCCGAGCAGGACCTCGTCGGGATCGAACCCCGCGACCACCTGCGGGACCGGGAACTGCTCGTACTCGCGGTAGCCGGCGACGACGCAGACGTGCCCGGGGAGGAGGAAGCCGTCGAGGGCCGCCTCTCCCTGCTCGAGCAGCCACGCCATCGCGGGCGGGACGAGGCGGTGGCAGCAGAGGATCGAGAAGTTCTCGGGCGCCCCGGCCGAGAGCGCGGCGGCAACGGTCGGGGCCGTGGTCTCGAACCCGACCGAGACGAAGACGACCTCCCGGTCGGTCCGCTCGGCGATCTCGACCGCCTTGTGCACGCCCTGGACCACGCGGATGTCCCCGCCGCAGGACTCGAGAGACCCGTCGGTACCGGGCACCCGGAGGAGGTCGCCGTAGGTCGCGACGACGACGCCCTGCCGTGCGAGTTCGATCGCCGCGTCGATCTCGCCCTGCGGTGTGATGCAGACCGGACAGCCCGGGCCCATCACGATCCGGAGGCCGGCCGGGAGCACGGACCGGAGGCCGTGGCGGGCGATCGCGGCCTCGTGGGTGCCGCAGATGTGCATGAAGTTCAGGTCTCTACCGGCGGCGGCGACCGCCTCGTCGAGCGCCTGCGTCACCTCTCTCAGGACTGCCATGTGCTCGTAATTTTTTACCGCACAGGGCCATAAGGTGTAGTATCCGATGCTCGCTGCACCGCTCTCCCCGATCGAAGACATGATGGCCGGCCTCGTGCTCACGATCGGCATCGTGCTCGCGGGCGTTGCTGCCGGCGTTGCCATCTTCGCCGGGCTCGCGCGGCTCGAGGAGCGAGTAGAGGGATCGCCGCGCACGGGGCTGCGCATCGTGGCGACCGCCCTGATCGCCGCCAAGTGGCCGCTCCCGATCGGGATCGTCGCGGCGTCTATCTTCATCGCCCTTCGCGGCGCGCTCGAGCTCGGCCTTTTCTATCCGGAGCTCGGAGATCCCCGGTACCCGATCGCGGTCGCGATCGTCCTCGTCGCCTGGGGCGCCGCCAACTTCTTCTCGCGCCTCGCCGGGGCGTACGGCCGGCAGCTGATACCCTCTCCCGAAGGCGAGGGCGATACCAACATGCCCGACCTCGTCGGGACCGGGGTGCGGTACCTGATCTGGTTTATCGCGGTCCTCTACATCCTGAACTATCTCGATATCTCGATCACCCCGCTCCTCGCCGGCGCGGGGATCGCGGGGATCGCAATCGCGCTCGCGACGCAGGACGTCCTGTCGAACCTCTTCGGAGGCGCGATCATCCTCCTCGACCGGCCGCTCGGTGTGGGCGACAAGGTCAGGATCGACCCCTACGTCGGGACCGTGATGCGGATCGGCCTCCGCTCGACGCGGATCCGGACGCTCGACGGGCTCGTGGCGACCGTGCCGAACTCGCGGATCACCACGAATATCGTGGTCAACTACTCGGCGGGCGCGGCGCAGGTCTTGGTGCCGGTCCCCGTGACCGTCGACTACGCCGTTCCCGTCGAAAAGTGCCGTGCCGTGCTCTACGAGCTCGCGAAAACGGCCGTGTCCTCGGCCCCCGCCGACTGGGAACTCGGCGTGGCGTCGGTCCGGATCGGCGAGCTGGGCAGGTTCGGGCCGATCTTCGTCATGACCTTCTCCGTCCGCGACGGGACCGATTCGCTCGCGGTCAAAGACGCGGTCTACGCCCTGGTCTCGGAGGCCGTGCGGGACGGGCGGCTCGCGATCGCGTTCGGGTACGACGGCGGGCATGTCCGTGGCGGCCCGGACGGCAGGACCTGACGCACGCTCCGCAGGGTCAGGCGGGTGCCGCCTCCTGAAGCCCTTTCCGAGCGAGGACGACAAAGAGCGGGAGCGCGAGGGCGCAGATGATCCCCGAGAGGTAGAAGACGTTCTTGATGCCATACAGGTCCATGACCATGCCCGAGAGCAGGGGGGAGACGATCATGCCCACACCCATGGCCGTGTTCGAGGCACCCATCGCCGCCCCCTGGCCGACCGTGCGCCCGGCGATGGTGACGATCGCGGTGACGGCCGGAAGAGAGATGCCCCCGCCGATCCCGATGGCGAGGGCCGCGAGGAGGAGTGCGGGAAAGCCCGAGAGAGACGGGATGACGAAGAGTGTGGCCGCAATCAGGGCAGTGCCCGCCACGATCAGGGTCGTCTTGTCGTACCGGTCCGCAAGCCCTCCCGACCACCGCTGGAGGACCGAGGTCGAGAGCGAGGAGACAGAGATCACGAGCCCGGTCTCGGCCGTGGAGAGACCGAACGCGAGCGAGGCGATCAGCGGAACGAAGACCATGAAGGTACCGTTCGCGAACGCGTTGATCAGCTGGAAGAAGACGGCGGCGCGCAGGGCGCTGTTCCCCAGGACCCCCCGGTTGGACGTCGCGGGCCGCGAGCGCGGGGCGGATTCGGGGACGAAGGCGAGGCAGACCAGGACTGAGAGGAATGAGAACGCGGTCATGGAGAGGAAGACGGCTGCCATCCCCGCCGCCGCGCTGATGACACCCCCCACGAGCGGCCCGATCCCCATGCCGAGGTAGAGCGAGATCGAGAACGTGCCCATCTGTCGTCCCTCCGAGCCGACGGCCGAGAGGTCGGCGACGTAGGCCATCGCGATCGGGATCACCATGGCCGAGGCCATGCCGTGAATCACGCGGACCAGGATCAGGCCGCCCACCGACTCCGCGACCAGGTAGGCGAGAGAGAGGATCGTGTACAGGGCGAGCCCCGTGACGATGAACCACTTCCGGCCCCGCCTGTCCGAGAGCCGGCCGAAGAGCGGCATGAGCAGGGCGCGCGAGACCGAGAAGCCAGAGAAGATCGCCCCGATCTCGAGACCGGTCGCCCCGAGGGTCTCGGCATAGTGCGGGAGGAGAGGGATCACGATCCCGAGGCCGAGCATGGCCGAGAAGACCGCGATGAAGAGGGCGCGAAAGGCCCCGGCCCCTTCTCCCGTTACCTCGGTGCGCACAAGCAGCAGTCTCCGGGGCGGTCAATAAGCGTTGCGGCACGAGGAAGGTTTATCTCCGCCCTCCACCCCAGTGG
This sequence comes from uncultured Methanospirillum sp., assembly GCA_964461885.1. Taxonomy (GTDB): domain Archaea; phylum Halobacteriota; class Methanomicrobia; order Methanomicrobiales; family Methanospirillaceae; genus UBA288. The sequence continues at coordinate 5,355 of CAYWVY010000011.1, forward strand.
GACGGAACGACCGGTGACACTCCAGCGGCAGAAGACCAAGATCGTCTGTACCCTCGGCCCGTCATCGTCGGACGAGGCGACGATCCGGCGAATGGTACAGGCCGGGATGAGCGTGGCCCGACTCAACTTCTCGCACGGCACCCTCGAGGAGCACGCCCGGCAGATCGGGCGCGTGCGGCGCGTGGCCGCGGCCGAGAACCGCGTGATCGGGATCCTGATCGACCTGCCCGGGCCGAAGATCCGGCTCGGCACGCTCGTCGCCGAGCCGGTAGAGATCGAAAGGGGGGACGAGGTCGTGCTGACCACGGACCCCTGCCCGGCCGACCCGGCGAAGATCCCGGTCGACTATCCCGCCCTCCCCACGCTCCTGGGGCCCGGGAACCTGCTCTACATCAACGACGGGCTCGTCCGCCTCCGGGTCCTCGAGGCCGGCGGCGACGAGATCCGGGCGGAGGTCCTGATCGGCGGCACACTCACGTCGCGAAAGGGGCTGAACGTCCTCGACAGCGTCCTCCCCGTGGACGCGGTGACCTGCCGCGACCTCGAACTGATCGAGGTCGGCCTCGCCCTCGGCGTCCATACCTTCACGATCTCGTTCATCGAGCGTGCAGAGTCGATCCGCACCGCCCGCGAGCACGCGGCATCGCTCGGCCACAAGATCACCGTGATCGCCAAGATCGAACGGCGGGCCGCGGTCGACCATATCGACGAGATCCTGGCCGCCGCGGACGGTGTCATGATCGCCCGGGGCGACCTCGGCGTTCAGATCCCGATCGAGCTGGTGCCCGTGGTGCAGAAACGGATCATCAATGCCGCGAACGAGGTGGGCCTTCCCGTCATTACGGCCACCCAGATGCTCGAGTCCATGACCGAGAGCCTGCTCCCGACGCGGGCAGAGGTGACCGACGTGGCGAACGCGATCCTGGACGGGACCGACGCGGTGATGCTCTCGGCCGAGACCGCGAGCGGGTCGCACCCGGTCGAGAGCGTCGCCATGATGTCCCGTATCGCGCTCGAGATCGAGTCCGAGCAGCGGACGCTCGGATGCGGTCACCGGCTCGAAGACCGGATCCGGAAGAGCTACGGCCTGGAGGAGATCGCGGTCGAGGACGTGGTCTCGCTCAACGTGATCGATGCCGTGCGCGCCCTCCAGCCCCGCTACATCCTGACGCCGACGCACACGGGCCATACGCCGCGCCGGATCTCCCGGTTCCGGCCCGAACGCTGGATCCTCGCGTTCACCCGGGACCCCGCAGTCCAGCGCTTCCTGACGTTCACGTACGGCTGCTGCCCGTTCCTGATTGAGACCGAGCGCGAAGACTGGCACGACCTGATCTTCGATGCGGTCCGGTCCATGGAGCTGGCCGTGCCGGGAGACCTGGTGATCCTGACCGAGGGCGTCGCACCCGGGCCGGTCGGATCCACGAACTCCCTCAGGATCGTTACGATCGAGTGACGCGGGCGTGGTCGCGGACCAGGCTCCAGAGCCGCAGCTTCTCCTCGAAGGTCGTGCCGGCGTTCGCCGGGCTCGTGGACGGAAGACCTGCAATCCGGACGTGCGGCCCGATAGTGCACCCGCGGAGGGCGCGTTTCAGGAACCGTTCGGCCGTGCGGCCGTTGACCGCGACGAGCCCGACGGACGGGTGAACCTCGAGCCAGCTGGCGACATCGGTGAGCACAGGGTCGCGGATCGTGTGGTCCATGGACCCCTCCTGGCGGCAGGCGTCAACCGTGTCCCAGAGCGCGATCCCGCGCTCGTTCAGGGCCGCGACGCGGTCCCGGTACGGCAGCGTCCGCGGGATGCCGAAGAGCCGCTCCATGATCGGCCAGAACTGGTTCTGGGGGTTCGCGTAGTACGCCTGTTCGCGTCGCGCAATCGCGCTCGGAAAGGTCCCGAGGACGAGCACGACCGGATCAGGCCCGGTCTCGAGGCCGAGCCCCGGAAGCAGGCCAAAACCCGCCCCGGACGACCCGGTCACCCTCACCGCGTCTCGGGCTGCGGGGTCGGCGGTTCCGGGACGATCGGCTCCGGAGGCGGCGGATTGGGCGGCGGGATCGGGTTGGGGACCGGCGGCGGCGAGGGTGGCGGTGCCGGCGGCGGGGCCGGTGACGGGGGCGGGTCCGGATCCGGCTGGGACCTTATAGGATGTACAGACCTCATACAACACCCCATTATCCTGGATCGATATAAGGGTACCTCCGTCTCACCGGCGGGTCGGCCGCTTTCGCGATGAGAGGATTCCGAAACGCGAGAACTCATCCGTCTCCACGAGGTAGCCCGAGCCGCAGCGCTCGACCTTCAGGATGCCGCTCGAGATCAGGAGCCGGACCGAGGACTCGTCCGTGTGCATGACCCGAGCCAGTTCCCCGATCGTATAGTACTGCTCCATGGCTCACATGATCTATTCCCGGCGTCCTCATTATCCTTCTGATGGCGACCCCGCTCAGATACGACAGCCACCCCTGCCATGCTTGCGGGCGTACTGCTGGTGGTACTCCTCGGCCCGGTAGAAAGGACCGGCCGGGAGAAGCTCGGTCGCGATGGGGCGGCGGAACCGGCCCGAACGGTCGAGCTCGCCGATCAGGGCCCGCGCCTCGCGCTCCTGCTCGGGCGTATGGTAGAAGATCGCGGACCGGTACTGCTCGCCGATGTCCGGCCCCTGCCGGTTCTTCGTGGTCGGGTCGTGGACTGTGAAGAACCGGTCGAGGAGCTCGCGATAGGTGATGCGGGAAGGGTCGTAGACGACCCGGACGGCCTCGGCGTGGCCGGTCGTTCCCGTACAGACCTGCTCGTAGCTCGGGTTCGGCCTCGAGCCGCCCGTGTACCCGACTGTGGTCTCGATGACGCCGGGAAGCGTGCGAAACGCCTCCTCGACACCCCAGAAGCATCCGGCCGCGAAGGTCGCGACCGATTGATCCCCGTCCATGACCCGAGGGGGCGAGGGATCCAGATAAACGCTCCGGTCCATCACCTTTTTTCAGCAGCCGGGCCGATAGATCAGCATGAACGAGACCTGGCGACAGGCGGTCCACCTCCTGGTCGGCACCGCGATCGCGGTCTCGGTCCTGGTCTTCCCGCCAGAGGTGACCGTGCCCTTCTACGCGGCAGGCCTGCTCGTGGGTTCGGTCCTGACCGACGCGGTCGAACGCGGACTGCGCCTGCCCCTGGTCTCGCCCCTGCTGGATCTTCTCGAACGCGAGGACGCGGAGCCCGGGCGGGGCGCCTTCTACTTCGTGGTCGCGACCCTCGGTTGCCTGGTCCTCTTCGACCCGTTCCAGGCGGCGGTCGGCGTCTTCGTCCTGGCCCTGCTCGACAGCGTGAGCACGGTCGCGGGGCGACGCCTCGGGCGGCACCGGATCTTCAACGGAAAATCGATCGAGGGGTTCCTGGCCGGCGTCCTCGTCACCACCGGGGCGCTCGTCGTCGTCCTCCCCCCGCTCACGGCGGTCGTCGCGGCGACAGCGGCGGGCGTCGTCGAACTCGTCTCCCCGGTGGACGACAACCTGGTGATCCCGCCCGCGGTCTGCCTGGTCCTGCTCGTTTCAGGCTGATCAGACGCCGCAGTCGGGGTACCGGCGCGTGAAGATCGGCAGGGACGCCTCCTTGCACTCGTCGGCCGTTCGCTGGACGAGGCGATCGTTCGCGAGCAAAAACGCCGGGTTGATCGCCGTCTCGACCGAGAAGGTGCAGTCCGGGCCCGTCCCGCCCGTCGTCGCCCGGAACGAGAGCGCGAAGAGCGTCACCTGGGCGCCCGGGGTCATGCCGACCTCATTGAGAAGGGCCGTCATCGCGTCTTTGCCGAGCATCCTGCCTGCGATCTCGGTGCAGGACTGGGCGATCTCGTCGACCATCACCATGTACTCTTGCCTGGGAGCCTCGAAGGGCCCGCCGGCCTCGAAGCGGAGCTGCATCTGCTTCGGGTCGAACTGCGTCGCCGGCTCGAGGACCGCGGAGATCAGGAGGATCTCGCCTTCGGGCGTCGGCTGGTCGGTCGTTAACTCGGCCATGTTATATCACATCCGTTCGCGGAGTCTCCCGCGTCCACCCATCTTACCCTGCCCGGCGGTTTAAAGGTTTCTCAGAATGCGGGCACAGCGGCCCCCGACGTCCCGGGCCAACACTCAAATACCATCCCGGTGAACCCGGTTCTGTGACGATCTTCAAGGCGTACGACGTGCGCGGGGTCTACGGAACCGAGCTCACGGAGGCCGAGGCGACCACGATCGGCCGGGCCTACGGGACTGCGCTCGCCGGAGGAACGGCCTCCGTCGGCCGCGACACCCGGATCAGCGGCCCGGCCCTTGAGGCGGCGTTCCTCGAGGGGGTCCTCTCCACCGGCGCCAGGGTGGAGGAGTACGGCGTGCTCCCGATCGCCGTGATCAGCTTCGTGACCTGGCAGGACCGGCTCGCGGGGTCGGCCTACATCTCGGCGTCGCACAACCCGCCCGAGTACAACGGCATCCGCTTCCGGACCGGGGACGGCTACGGCCTCCTCTACCAGGAGAGCCCCATCATGGAGCACTACCGGAGCGGGGCGTTCGCCTCGGGACGGGGAGAACTCGTCTCCCGCTCGGCCGGAGAGGCGATCGACCGCTACGGCGCGTTCGTGAGGGACCGCATCACGCTCGACCGCCCGCTCAGGGTCGTGCTCGACATGGGCAACGGATCAGCCGGCGAGATGGGGCGGGTCTTTCGCGAGGCCGGGTGCGAGCCGATCGTCCGGTTCGGCGAGATGGACGGTTCGTTCCCCGGGCGCGGCCCGCGGCCGACCGAGGCCACGCTGGCCTCCTCGGCAGAGGCCGTGGTGGCGGAGGGGGCCGACTTCGGGGTCGGCTTCGACCCCGACGCGGACCGCGGGATCGCGATCGACGACCGCGGGCGCGTGCTCGCGCCGGAGAAGGTCGCGATCATCCTCGCGACCCGCCGGTACAAACCGGGCGACCTGGTGATCTCGGGCTTCGACTGCTCGATGGTCCTCGAGGAGCGCCTGCTGCCGCTCGGCTTCCGGGTCGAGCGCGAGCGGGTGGGCGACGTCTTCATCGCGAACCGGGTAAAGAACGATGGGGCCGTGCTCGGAGTCGAGCGTTCCGGCCACTTCTTCCTGCCCGAATTCCAGTACTCGGACGACCCGTTCGCGATGGCTCTCGCCCTGGCCGAAGTCATCGCCGGCGGCGAGAGCCTCTCCGAGCTCGCGGACGCGATCCCCGACTTCCCCTACATCGAGCACTCGATCCCGCTCACGGCCCCGACGGCCGACGTGATGGCACGGCTCGCCAAGCGGCTGGCGCGGTTCGAGCCGGACACGACCGACGGGCTCAAGATCACGACCGACGACTACGCGGTCCTGATCCGACCGTCGAACACCGAGCCGATGATCCGGGTCTACGCCGAGGCCCGGCGCGGCGACGTCCACGCCCTCCTGAAGGAGTACGAGGCGCACGTCCTCGAGGCGATGCGGGCCTGATCCGGTCCCCCTCCTTTTTCCCCCGGCACGCCGCGACCGAAGCCGGGAGCGATCACGGCGAACCATGTGCGCCTGATGGCAGTTCAGAAGGGGGACTCGCGCTGTCCAATCCAGGCGCGGTAATACCCCAGTTATCGATAAAGGAAGAGAGTTGAGAATGAGCGGACCATTTCGCCGCTCATCTGATTATCGGAACTTTTCCGCCCGAGAACCAGTCGACGCCCCTACCGACACGCCCCGGGCGTGGGAGGCTGGAGCGGACGTCAACAACCTGCCCCGGCCGTCCGTGGTTCCATGTGCCTGTCGGTGGAGGTATTGGGATCCGGTCCCGGCACGTGACCTCGGGAATCGCAGGACTCCTCACGATCGCATCCAACGATGCCGCTGCCGGAGCGGCGTCGGTGACGGTGCTGCCGTCTCGGCAAAAAAAGGGAGGATCAGTAGTCGTCCATGCCGCCGGGGCCGCCCTCCGGCATCTGGGACTTGGATCCGGCAATGACATCGTCGATCCGGAGGATCATCACGGCAGCCTCGGTGGCCGACGAGATCGCCTGCGTCTTGACGCGCAGTGGCTCGATAACGCCTGCCTCATCCATGTCCACGGCCTCGCCGGTCCTCACGTCGACCCCGGCGTTCGCGCGGCCCGCTTTGTGGGCAGTGCGGAGCGCGACCAGTGCGTCGATCTGGTCGAGGCCGGCGTTCTCGGCGATCGTGCGGGGGATCACCTCGAGGGCGTTCGCAAAGGCCTCCACCGCGAGCTGCTCGCGACCGCCGATCGTGGTCGCGTACTCGCGGAGGGACTGTGCGAGCTCCATCTCGAGGGCACCGCCGCCCACCACGTACTTTCCGTCCTCGACCACGATCCCGACCACGCGGATCGCGTCGTGAATGGCCCGCTCGAGCTCGTCAACCACGTGCTCGGTCCCGCCGTGGAGCAGGATCGTCACCGCACGAGGGTTCTGGCACTGCTCGATGACGACCACTTCGTCCGCGGCCATGATCCGCTCCTCAACGAGCCCGGCGCACCCGATGTCTTCGGGGCGAATGTCGTCGAGCGTCGTCAGGATCCGCGCGCCGGTGGCCCGGGCGATCCTTTTTAAGTCCGAGGTCTTGAGCCGGCGGACGGCGAGAATGCCCGCCTTCGCAAGGTGGTGCTGGGCGAGATCGTCGATCCCCTTCTGCGAGAAGACCACGTTCGCGCCCGTGCTGATGACCTTCTCTGCCAGCTCGAGGCTCATGCGCTGGTCGGCGTCCAAAAAGGCCTGCTCCTGGCCGGCCGCCGTGATCTTGATCGTGGCCTTCGACTCGGTCTTCTTGTACTCGATGGGGGTATTGAGCAGCAGGACGCGCGCGTCCTCGACCCGCTTCGGCATCGCGGGGTGGACCCGCTCCTTCGCGAGCACGACGCCCTCGACCAGGACCGAGTCGTCGAAGGAGCCGCCGACCTTCTTCTCGACCTTGACGTTCTCGGGGTCGACAGTCCCGTCGTCGTCTGCGACCATCCCGATGGCCTTCACGACCATCGCGGCGAACTTGTCCATGGCAACCTCGGCGCCCTTGCCGGTCATCGCGGTCATCGCGATCCGGGTAAGCAGGGCCGTGTCGCCAGGAGCAACGGGGCAGGCGAGCCCCTCGAGGAGAGCGGCGGCGCGGTCGGCCGCGAGCCGGTACCCGGACGCGATCACGGTCGGGTGGATCTCGTCGCCCACGAGACCCTCGGCCCGGGAGAGGAGCTCGGCCGCGAGCACGACGGCCGTGGTGGTGCCGTCGCCGGCCTCCTGGTCCTGGGTCTTCGCGATCTCGACCATCATCTTCGCGGCCGGGTGCTCAATGTCCATCTCGTCCACGATCGTCGCACCGTCGTTCGTGATCACGATGTCGCCGATCCCGGAGACCAGCATCTTGTCCATGCCGAGCGGACCGAGAGTCGAGCGAACCGCGTTCGCAACGGCCTTCGCGGCCGCGATGTTGTTGCCGAGCGCCTCGCGCCCGCGCGTCTGGGTCGTCCCCTCCTTCAGAATGATGATCGGCTGTCCTCCTTGCACCTGGGCCATACTATCACACCTATGGCTGTACAGGTGCATTATGGTTCTATAAAAGGGTTGCCCGTTGAGCGTCTGCCTCGAATCTCGCCCGCCGATAGAGCCCGGAGGGTGCAGGCAGCCCGCCACGAAGGAGGATAACGAGTGGCCGGCCCTGCCTGCGATGGGCGCGAACGATGGGGCGGGGGGGGTTCGGCTCGATGGCAGTCCGGAGTCGGCCGCACGGCCATAGGCTGAAAGCGAAGATGCAGACGTGTATTTATTGGCCGGGGGCCAACCTGTACCAGATGGCGGTTATGCCCGAACTCCTGGACATCCTCATCCACCTGGACGAGTATCTCCTCCCCGTGGTCCAGCAGTACGGCACCTGGACCTACGGGCTCCTCTTCCTGATCATCTTCATGGAGACCGGGTTCGTGGTGACGCCGTTTCTCCCCGGCGACTCGCTCCTCTTCATCGCGGGCGCCTTCGCCGGCGCCGGCGTCCTCGACGTCCGCGTGCTGATCCCGCTCCTGCTGGTCGCGGCGATCCTGGGCGACCATACGAACTACTGGATTGGCCGGCGAATCGGCGAGCGCATGCTTGCCTGGGACAACCGGATCATCCGGCCCCAGTATGTCCGGATGGCCCAGGAGTTCTTCGATAGGCACGGCAAGAAGTCGATCTTCCTGGCCCGGTTCGTGCCGATCGTCCGGACGTTCACCCCGTTCCTTTCGGGGATCGGGAAGATGCACTACGCCGAGTTCGCCCGGTGGGAGTTCGCGGGCAGCCTCTGCTGGGTCCTCCTCTTCGTCGGCGGGGGGTACTTCTTCGGCAATATCCCGATCGTCCGCGACAACCTGACCGTGATCATCATCCTGATCATCGGTGCGTCCTTCCTCGTGATCGGGGTCGAGGTCCTGCGCCAGAACCGCGAGAAGCTCGCCCGGCGGCTCCGTCGCCAGTAGCGTTGTCCATGGACTTCGCCACGATGCTGCTGCTCGCGGTGGGGCTCTCGATGGACGCCCTCGCGGTCTCGATCGGCCGCGGAGCCGTGCTTCCGCGACAGGATCGGGTACGCGGAGCGCTCTCGATGGCCGTCGCCTTCGGACTCTTCCAGGCCCTGATGCCGGTGGCCGGCTGGCTCCTCGGGTCGGCCTTTGCCGGGCTCATCGAAGAGGTCGACCACTGGATCGCCTTCCTGCTCCTCGCCGGCATCGGCGGCCGGATGATCTACGAGTCCTTCTTTGGCGAGGACGACGGGGAACGCCCGGCCCTCTCGCTCCGGGTACTGCTCCTGCTCGCCGTGGCGACGAGCATCGACGCCCTCGCCGTCGGGATCGGCCTGCGGCTCGCGGACCCCGCGGCCCCGATCCTCGCGGCGGCGCTCCTGATCGGCGCCGTCACCTTCTCCCTCTCGCTCAGCGGCGGGCTCCTCGGCAGCCGTCTTGGCGAACGGTTCGGCCGGTCCATGGAAGCGCTTGGCGGTGCCGTGCTGATCGGGATCGGCCTGCGGATCCTCGCCGAGCACCTGGGCAGCGGGTAAAAAGAGAACGGATCAGCCGGAGCCGTCCATGACGTGGCGGATCTGGTCGTCCAGGTTCTGCAGGGAGAACGGCTTGGTCAGCACGCCCGCAAAACCGTTGTCGCGGTAGTTCGCCATCACCGGGTCGTTCGAATAGCCGCTGCAGACGATCGCCCGGACGCCGGGGTCGATCTCGAGCAGGCGGCGGATCGTCTCGACCCCGCCGAGCCCGGCCGGCGTCGTCAGATCCAGGATCACGGCGTCGAACTGGTTTCCCTCCTCCACGGCCTTCTGGAAGATCTCGATGGCCTCGGCCCCGTCACTGGCAAATACGCCCTGATACCCCAGGATCTCGAGCATCTCGTTCCCGACCTCGCGGATCATCTCCTCGTCGTCCATCCAGAGGACCCGCTCGTTGCCGCGGCGCGGAGGCTCCGCAACCGCCGTCTCCCGCTGCACTGACGCGTGGGTGGCCGGGAAGTGGACGGTGAAGGTGGTACCCGGGCCCCCGTCGCGCGGTCCGACCTCGATGATCCCGCCGTGGTTCCGGACGATCGAGTAGGCGACGGGCAGGCCCAGGCCGCTCCCGGTCTGCTTGGTCGTGAAGTACGGCTCGTAGATCTTTGCGGCATGCTCCCGCGGGATACCGACGCCCGTGTCCGAGACGAGGAGACGGACGTAATCGCCCGGTGCGAGCGCCAGGACCTCGTCCTCGGCGAGCGCGACGTTCTCGGCCGAGACCGTGAGCGTCCCGCCTTCGGGCATGGCCTGGTCGGCGTTGATAACCAGGTTGCTGATCACCTGCTTGAGCTGGTCCTCGTCGGCCTCAACGGGCCAGAGGTCCTTCGGAATGGCGAACTCCGCGCGGGCGTTCGAGCCGGAGAGTGCAAAGAGTGTCGTCTCGGTCAGGAGATCAGGAAGCAGGAGCACCTTCTTGATCGGCAGGCCACCGCGTGCGAAGGTCAGGAGCTGCCGGGTCAGGTCCCGGGCACGGTACGCAGCCTTCTCGGCCTCGACAAGCCGTTCGTACGCCTTCTGGTCCTCGGGGAGGTGGGCCTTCGCGACCAGGATGTTTCCCTCGATCGCGGTGAGCGTGTTGTTGAAGTCGTGCGCGATCCCGCCCGCGAGCACGCCCACCGACTCGAGCCGTTCGTTCTTGGCGAGGTCCTCCTCGACCCGCCGCTCAGCGGTCAGGTCGCGGAAGACGATCACGACCCCGATGATGTCCCCGTGGCTGTCGCGGACCGGCGCCACGGTCTCGCCGAGCGGCCGCTCAGTCTGATCGCGGGCGATCAGGAGCTTGTGACGCGACCGGTGGCGCGGCGAGCCCGGCTGCAGGACCAGCGTGACCGGGCTGCCGCAGGGCTCGCCCGAGCGTTCGTCCACGACCTGGAAGACCTCGTCGATCCTGCGTCCGATCGCCTCCCCCGCAGTCCACCCGGTCAGCTGCTCGGCCGTCCGGTTCATCAGCCCGATGGTCCCGCGAATGTCGGCCACGATCACCCCCTCGCCGATATTCCAGAGCGTGACGGCCAGGCGCTCCTTCTCGGCAGCGAGCGCCTCCTCGGCCCGCTTCCGCTCCGTGATATCCGACATCGCGAGCAGGATGCGATCGGTCTCTCCGCGCTCCTCGTAGACCCAGCGGGCGTTGAGCAGCATCACGCGCCGCCCGAGGCCCGGAAACTCGTGGTCGAGTTCGAGCCCGGCCTGCTGGTTCGAGTGCATCAGGATCCGTTCGAGCAGGGCCAGGAACTCGGGGATGTTCCAGACCTGGTCGGCAAGCTCGTGGATGAACCGGCCCTCGATCTTCTCCGGGGCCGTCTGAAAGGTCTCGTAGAAGGACCGGTTCGCCGAGACGATCCGCAGGCGGTTGTCGAGCACGATCAGCGCCTCCCGGATCGTGTCGACGATGTTCTCGGCGTACTCCCGCGCCCGCTTCAGCTGCTGGATCTGCTCGATCCGTTCGCGCTCGATGCTGTATCGGATCGAACGGTTCAGGAGGTACCCGTTCATCTGCCCCTTGACCAGGTAGGTGTACGCGCCCTCGCGGAGGGCGTGGATTGCCATCTCCTCGTCGGCCAGGCCGGAGACCACGATGATCGGGACGTGCGGGGCGATCGAGCGGATCTTGATCAACGTTGCAAGGCCGTAGCTGTCCGGGAGGTTCAGGTCGAGCAGGATCGCGTCGAACGGCCGTTCGGCAAGAAACGCCAGTGCGTCAGAGAGCCGGTCGACCGGGGTCACCTCGTAGCGCTCGGTGTTCATCTCGGCGAGCATCTCGCGGACGAGCCGCGCGTCGCCGGGGTTGTCCTCGACCAGGAGCACCCGGAGCGGTTCTGGGTCCGTGGTCACCACCTCCTCATTCGTGACCGGGGCAGGCCCGGCCGCATCCGGGGCCAGAGCGGATCTTTGTTGACAGCCATCATCCTTGCGTATCTCCCCAGATCGGGCGACAATCCAGCACCCGATGCTTATTCGAGCCCGAAATTTGCCGTATTTCCCTAAACCGGCGGGGCACAGGGTTATACTTGCGCGGACTCGTTTATGTAGTTTGTGCGGTCCCGCGGCGGATGTCCGCCGTCGAGCGTCAGGTGTACCGTCGGGGGGCCGCCGGGGCGACCATGGCGGTCCCGGGAAGGCGGGCGACAAGGGACCAGTACGCGCCGATCGAGCCGATCACCTCGAACAACCGGTCCAGGTTGACCGGCTTGACGATGTACGTGTTCGCATGGGTCCGGTACGAGTACGCGACATCCTCGTCGGCAGCCGACGTGGTCAGGACCACGACCGGGATGGCGCTGAGCCCGCTGTCCGCCTTGACCTCGCGGAGCACCTCGCGGCCGCTCTTCCTCGGCAGGTTCAGGTCGAGCAGGATCAGGTCCGGGCGCACTGTGGACGCGCAGGACCCCGTACCCCGCAGGTAGTCGAGCGCTTCGATGCCGTCACGGGCCACCGCGATATCGACGTTCTGGCCGCTCACTCTGAATGCCTCGCGGATCAGCCGCACGTCGCCGGCGTTGTCCTCGACCAGGAGTAACTGCAGCCCGTCTGGGCGGGCATAAGGGGCCATATGGGACTTTAGAAGGAATCTTGAGATTATATGCATTTCCTTCAATTTCCACTGGATTCAGCCGCATTCTGTACGATCTCGTCGATCGCAGCGATAAGCGGAACGATCGAACCCTCCCCCTTGACGAAGCTCGCCGTCGCGCCGCGTTCGCGGGCGCTCTGCCGGGCCTCGTCATCGAGCGTCCCCGAGAGGACGACAATGGGCGTGGTGGGGGCTGCTTTCCGGGTGGCCGCGATCGAGGCCACGCCGTTTGCGTCGGGCAGGGAGAGGTCCAGGAGCACGACGGCGACACGGCCGGTGCGGAGGACCTCGATCCCCTCCGAGAGCCGGCGGGCGAATGCAACACGGAACCGGCCCGGGGCCATCTCCTCCAGGAGTTCGACCAGCAATCGCTGGTCGGCCGGGTTGTCCTCGATCAGGAGCAGGGGCACCCGGTCATCCGGCATGATCGTTCCCGCCCTGCGCCCGCCTCCCCGACAGCCAGTAACGCACGATCGACTGGAGCACCCGGAAGAAGTGTTCGAGGTCGACGGACTTGATCACGTAGCAGTTCGCGTGGAGGCGATACGCGGTGAGGATGTCCTCCTCGGCCGTGGAGATGGTCAGGACGATGACCGGGATCTCCCGGAGCTGCGGGTTCTGCTTGATCTCGGCGAGGACCTCGCGCCCGTTCTTCCTCGGCAGGTTCAGGTCGAGCAGGATCAGGTCCGGGTGGGGCGCGGAGACGTAGGCGCCCGTCCGGTGAAGGAACGCGAGCGCCTCGACCCCGTCGTTGACTACGTGGAGCACATGATCGCCGCAGATCTCGCGGAGGGCCTCCCGGATCAGCCGGATGTCGCCCTGGCTGTCCTCGACGAGCAGGATCTCCCGCCGTGCGCGGGTGCCGCCGTTTGCAGGAGATGCAGGGGGCGTTCGCCCGTCGGCCGGCCCGGGCATCATGCGTCCTCCCCCGGCGGGTTGGCCGGGAGCGTGAAGAAGAACGTGGACCCCTCGCCCTCGGCCGATTCGAGCCAGACCCGTCCGCCGTGCCGCTCGACGATCCGCTGGACGATGGCGAGCCCGATCCCCGACCCGGGGTAGCGGTCGCGCGTGTGGAGCCGCTGGAACATCTGGAAGATCCGGTCGTGGTACTCGGGCGCGATCCCGATCCCGTTATCGGCGACCGAGAAACGGACCGCCCCCTCCTCCTCCGCAGCCTCGACCCGGATTCGCGGGGTCTTGTCCGACCGGAAGGTGAGTGCGTTGCCGATCAGGTTCTGGAAGACCTGCGCAAGCTGGGACGGGTCGGCCGGGATTACGGGCATGGGGCCGATCGAGATCTCGGCCCCGGTCTCGGCGATCCTGAGCTCGAGGCGCGTGACGGCCTCTGCCAGGGCTGTGGCCGGGTCCACGGGCGTTGGGGGCTGGCCCCGGCTCGTGATCCGCGAGTACGTGAGCAGGTCCAGGATCTGCTGCTGCATCCGCTGGGCTCCCTCGACCGCGAACCCGATGAACTCCCGTGCATCGTCGTCGAGCTCCCCGCCGTACCGCCGCTCGAGGAGCTGGAGGTAGCTCGACACCATCCGGAGCGGCTCCTGCAGGTCGTGGCTCGCAATGTACGCGAACTGCTGGAGCTCGCGGTTCGAGCTCGCGGCGTCCTCGAGTGCCCGCGCGAGCTGCCGCTCATTCTCTTTCTGGACCGAGATATCGGTCAGGCAGATGACGCACCCGGCGGGCTCGTCGCAGAGGCCGTGCACGGACTCGGCATTCACGAGCAGGGTCCGGGGCCGGCCTGTCGGCGGCCGGAGGACGTATTCGGCCGGCTCCCCTTCGGCGTCGGGGGCGGGGAAGCCCATGCAGGCGGCGATCGTCTCCGCTCCCCCCGCTTCTTCCGGGGCGAGCGGGAAGACCTCGCCGAAGGGGCGCATGAGCGGGTTGCCGCCGGCCAGGCGGTGGGCGGCCCCATTCGCGAGGACGATCCGGCCGTCAGCCCCGAGCACCACGATCGCATCGCCGGCCCGTTCCAGGATGGACCGGGTCAGCTCCGCATTCTCCACAAGGGCGGCCGTACGCTTCTGCTCGGAGAGGTCCGTGACCACGATGCAGAACCCGGCAGCGTCCCCCGACTCGTACGGGCTGACCGAGAGGTGGACGGGGATGCGTCCGCCGCCCTCGGGGCAGAGCTCGACCTCCCCCCGCGAACGGTTGCCGGTGCCGCTCTGCAGCAGGGCCTCGACCCGGTCGATGTCGGTGGGGCAGACGTACCGCGAGAACGGCGTACCGATCAGCCGGTCGCGCGGTGCTCCGGCGAGCTCGGCGAAGCAGTCGTTCGCAAAAAGGATGGTGCCGTCCGGGGCGGTCGTTACCGCGCCCTCGCTCATGGAGCGGACAAAGACCAGGTACGGGTGCTCGGTCCCCTGGAGGGCGTAGACGCGGTCTCCCTGCGCGGTCGCGATCAGGAACGCGTCCACCTGGCCGAACCGGATCGCTGCCAGCGTCTCTTCGGCCTCGGCGGGTGAGAGGCGGGGAAGGCAGGCATGTCCCGTCCCCGTCGCCCCCGCGTCCTGCCGCGGCCCGTTGTTGTGGTCCGTCAAGGTCACGCTCCCGGGTCTCAGGAGATCTTCTTGCGCAGGTCGAGGCCGACCAGCACCCGGTCCGTGTTCGAGAGGTCCCCGATGATCTTCCGCATGGGCGTCGGCAGCTTCCGGATCAGGGTCGGGATCGCGATGATCTGGTCGCCGGCCGCGAGCTGCGGGTGCTCGAGCAGGTCGATCAGATCGATCGAGTACTTGCCGGGGAGGTGCTCCGCGCAGATCCTCTTCAGGTTCGCGAGCGCCGAGAGCGATCTCGGGCTCTGGCCGGCGACGTAGAGCCTGAGGGTCCAGAACTCTCCGGGCCCGAGCCCGTCGTCGCCGCACTCGCCCGTCTCCTGCATGTCACTTTCACTCATGGCAGCACTCCCCATAAAGAGCTCTCATGCATCCCCCGTGTCGTCCGCCTTTCTGCGGCGAGCCTGTTCGCGGACGCTGTGGGCCCGGGTCTCCTCCAGGAGCGCTTCATCCCGGAGTTCCCGCATGGAATCGTCCTCCGCCTCCTCGAACTCCGCGGTCAGAATCGCGATCTGGGCCTCGAGCGACCGCCGCTTCCGGTCGAGCGCCCGCTGCCGGCTCTCGGTGACCTGTCGGCGCAGGACCGCCTCCGCCTGGTCCCGTGCCTCCTGCACGATCCGAGACGCCCCGGTAAGAACACCGCCGGGCCCCGTGTAGACGTCGAGGAGCCCGATGCCGCGGTCGGTGATCACGAACTCGCGGATCTGGTTTGAGTGGGCCATGCCGCGCGACTTGATCACGTACAGCCCGCGGTTCCGCTCGCCGTTCTGCTCGAGGTTCCGCAGGAGGAACCAGGTGTCCATCAGGGACGAGACCCCGATGCTGGTCTTCTCGAGGTTGAAGTCGCCGGTCGTCAGGTCGGTGAAGACGGCCGTGACCCCCTCGCTCTTGAGGAAGTCGATCAGGCGCGTCAGCATGGACCGGACCTGCTGCGGCTCACCGATCGTGATCAGGTTCGAGAGCGGGTCGATCACGACCAGCTGCGGCCTGAACGCCCGCACGACCTTGTGGATGTTGACCAGGTGGAGCTCGAGGCCGCACATGGTGGGGCGGCCCGCGTGGAAGGCGAGCCGGCCGTCCCGGACCCACCGCTCCATGTCGAGCCCGACCGAGCGCATGTTGCGCAGGATCTGGGCTGCGGACTCCTCGAACGCGAAGTACAGGACCCGTTCGCCGCGGCGGCAGGCTGCGTCCGCGAAGTGGGCGGCAATGGTCGATTTGCCCATGCCGGCCGTCCCCGAGATCAGGACCGAGCTGCCGCGAAAGACCCCCTCGCCGCCGAGCATCGCGTCCAGGCGCGGGATGCCGGTGGCGACCCGTTCGTCCGACGCCGTCTGTTCGAGGATCGCGGAGGTGATCGGCAGGACCGAGAAGCCGTCGGCATCGATCAGGAACGGGTACTCGTCCAGGCCGTGCGTCGTGCCCCGGTACTTCACGATCCGGAGCCGGCGGGTCGTGACCTCGTGCTGGACCCGGGTGTCGAGAAGGATGACGCAGTCGGCGACGTACTCCTCCAGCCCGTACCGGGTGATCGTGTTCTCGCCCCGCTCCCCGGTTATGACCGCCGAGAGGTTCCGGTCCTTGAGCCAGCGGAAGAGCCGCTGGAGCTCCGACCGGATCACGGCGTGGTCTTCGAAGGCCGCGAAGAGGATCTCGATGGTGTCGATCGCGACCCGTTTCGCCCCGACGGCGTCGACGGCAAGATCGAGCCGGCAGAAGAGCCCCTCGAGATCGAAGTCGCCGGCCTCGTGGATCTCGCTATGGTCGAGATGGAGGTAGTCGATCACGAGCTTCTTCTCCGCGATCAGCCCCTCGAGGTCGAGACCGATCGACCGGAAGTTCTGGACGAGGTCCGCTTTCGACTCTTCGAACGCGAGAAAGACGCCGGGCTCGCCGAACTCGGCCGCCCCCCGCGCCAGGAACTCCATGGCAAGCATCGTCTTGCCCGAGCCGGCGCCACCGGCAACGAGCGTGGGGCGGCCGCGTGGAAGGCCTCCCCCGGTGATCTCGTCGAGGCCCTGGATCCCGGTCTGCACCTTCGGCAGCTGATCTGGACCGCAGGTCTCGGAAAAACAGGCCTCGCTCATATGGATGTACCACTCTCTGGTAGCGTTCTATTTTAACGTGACGAAAGGCCGTAGAGCCGTTCGACGGCGCGGTCTATCGCGACCTCGATGGCCTCACGGCGGGGCTCCGCGTCCACCCCGCCGCGTCCCTCAATGGCCAGGCGCTGCCCGGCAAGGGTGGCGATCTCGTCGCCGATCCGTCGTTCGCGCTCATCGTACGGATCGGGGAGCCGGACGGGGAGCCGGGCCAGGCAGCGGGTCGTGAGGCCGCCGGGGCAGCGTTCGGCGATGAGGACGGCCATGGGCGCCGCGTGAAGAAGGCCGAAGAGGAAGAGGTCTCCCGGGGCGATCGTGCCCACGCCCGGGCCCGGGACGGCCCGGCCGAACTCGTCGCAGAGGAAGGCGGGGGCGGGCGCTCCCTCCGCGAAGAGGAGACGCGGCCCGGAGGGCGGCGGGACGAGGTCCGTCTCCGGCGGGGCGATACCGAGTTCGAGGGCTGCCCCCCGGGCCCGCGGCGGGAGCGGGGCGGCGATGACGAACAGGGAGGCCGTGCGGGCCGAGCCGAACCGGACCACGCCCTCCGGCATGATGACGGGGCGGATCGCGGCGGCGGCCCTGCGGTCGGCACGGAGGAGGCGGCGGCGGTCACGGGCGCCGATCAGCTCCCCGGGGTCGAGCACGACCGGTGCCGGGCCCCTGACCCCGCCGAGCAGAATATCGCCAAGCGGGGCGGCGCCGGCCTCGAGACGGGCGATGAGCGCGTTTCGCGCCGGGTCGGTGAGGGTCCAGGAGCCGGCGTCCAGGGCCGAACGCGGATAGGTGCGCAGCACGGGCGCGGCGCCGGTGAGGGCGCCGGCGAGGAGCGGGGCCGCAAGCGGTTCGGCGGCAGCCCTGACCGCGCAGTAGCCGGGCGCGGCGACCAGTGCCTCGACGCGCTTCGCGAGCCACCGCCGGAACAAGGAGGCCGTCGGCGCGCGGTACGCGGCTGCCGGGTAGAGCGCGTACACGCGTCCGCCCGGCGCGAGATGGCGTGCGCCGGCCTCAACGAGCAGCAGCGCAGGGTCCGTTCCCGCGCCCGCGCTCTTGTACCGCCCCTGGACGTACCGCTGCACCACCGTCCGGAGCGTCAGCGGGACGGCCGGGTTCCCGATCAGGACGCGGTCGAACGCGTCCACGCCCCCGAAGAGATGACCCCAGTCGGCCGGTTGGAGCCGGGCGCGGGCGTCTTCCGGGATGAGCCGGGCGAGCGGATCCTCGTAGAGGCCGGTCTCGACGAGCGGGTGCCCGGCCCGGACCGTGCAGGCGAGCCGGCGCCCGAACTCGCGCTCGACCAAGGCGGTCGCGAAGAGGACTGCGCGCGGGTCAGGGTCGAGCGCGTACAGCTGTATACTGTGCGTTGCGGCCCAGTCGCCGCATTCGAGCAGGAGTCGACCCGCGCCGCACGCCGGCACGAGCACGCTGCCGACGCCGTCCGTGTCCGTCCCGGCCCATGCCGCGAACCGCCGCAGCACGGGGCGCTCGGCCCCGGCGCGGTCCGCGGGCGGACGCTGGCCGATCACCGCGTCCGCACCTGCCAGGCGGACGCCCCGGGCGAGGTGCAGGTCCCATGCGAGCGCGAGGAGCCCGGGCGGGACTGCGCCGATCACAACCCCCGAGGCCTCGAGCTCCCTGTGCATGCGGGCTTCGGCACCGCCTCCGCTCCCCGTTCCGAGCAGGAGCCCGGCGATCGGCGTTTCCACGGCTCGGTTCAGCCCCGTCTCGGTCCAGTCCTGGTGGCCGGCGAGGCACCGGTGGAGGAGCCTCTCCCGCCAGGTGCCGGCGAGCCGGACGAGTTCTTGGACCACGCCCGGCACTGTGGCATAAGCGCCGGCGGAAACCAGGCGGCGGGCGAGGTCCCCCGGCCCGAGCTCGTGGACCCGGGCCGGGACCGGGTCGGCGGGAGACCCGGCGGCCTCGACCAGCACGGTCCGGCCCCGTCCCCGGGCAACCGCGCGAAAACATCCGAGCGACCACGCGATCCGGTGGAGACCTCGCAGGTCGTCCGGGTCCCCTTCGACAAGGACCGCGACCGCAGGCTCGCCGTTGCGGAGCCAGGCCTCGACGCGCTGCCCGTCGAACGGACCGAGGACCGGCCCCCGCACGAGCCCGAGCGCCTCTGGCAGGCCGGAGATCGCACCGCGGTTCACCAGATCGGATCAGCGAAGGCCGGGATTATACCTGCCGGCCGGGCGACGGGGCTCCGGTACGCACCGCCGCATCATCCGGGGGGTGAGGTAACAGCCACGAGGCCGCTCGTGGAGGCAGGCATCTGGGATAGGGCTGCGAACTCCATCAAGAAGAAAGCATGCTTCTGCTCGAGAACCACGACCCCCCCCGGGCGGCGTGACATCAGTATTGGAGAAGGCCCTGTGATGGAAAAGGTATCATCTAGGGGATGACGATCGGGGGGAGGGCGGTGATCGTGTCGAGCCGGTGATCCGGCGTACAGTCGTAGCCCGGGTGCCAGTCGCCGTACGCAGCGTGGACCGAGAGGAGACCGAGCCGGTTCGCGGGCTCGATATCCCGCCGGAGGGAGTCCCCGACCATCACCGCGGAGGTCGGGCTCGCGCCGAGGTGATCGAGCGCGTACAGAAAGTTCGCGACGGCCGGCTTCCGCTCGCCCGTGACGTCCGGCGTCACCACGACCTCGAAGAAGCGCGAAAGCCCGCACCGCTCGAGCCGTGCGGTCGCATGGAGCGCGTCCGCATCGCTCACGACACCGAGCGGGAGCCCTGCGTCGCGGAGTTCGCCGAGCACGTCGGCCACCCCTGCATACGGTTCGAGCGCCGCGAGCTTCGCCGCCTCGTACAGGGCGGCGGCCCTGCCACAGTCGGCCGCGCACCCGATCAAGGCGAGGTAGTCCTCGATGTGCTCCGGGCTCTCGAACCCGTGGACCGGGCGGAGAAACCAGGTGAAGAGGTCGTCGGCCGTGCCCGCGCCGACCAGGTCGACCACGGCGGCACAGCCGGCCCTGTGGGCATCGATGAAGCGGACGAGCGTATTGTCGAGGTCGAAGAGCACGGCCCGCACGGCAGTATCGGAGCGCATCACGTACACTTCGGGCCCCAGCGAAATGTAGCTTGGCGTCGGGAACCATACCTTGATGGCCTCCGGTGTCCCACCGTACCAGATCGACCCCATGCGACGTGCTGTTCTGTTCGTCCTCCTTCTCCTGCTCGTCGCAGGCACTGCCGATGCGACGGTGCGGATCCTCCCTCTCGGCGACTCCATGACCAAGGGGTCGACCCAGACGGCGGCGGAGGCGAACCACCCTACATACCGCTACTGGCTCTGGCAGCAGCTCCGGGACGACGACGTCGACTTTGTCGGCTCCTGGACAGCGCCGAACTTCGCATTCGACTTCGACCAGGACAACGAGGGGCACGGCGGGTACATGACCGGCGGGATCCTGAACGGGGTCGCCGGCGATCCCCGGCAGGGGAAGCTCTCGGACTGGCTCGGAAAGTACGAGTTCGATGTGGCCCTCGTGATGCTGGGAACGAACGACGTGCTCAACGCCGTCCCGACGGCCGAGAGCGTCCGGAACCTGGAGGGGATCATCGCCGGGCTCCGCGCAAAGAACCCGGACGCAGTCGTCCTGCTCGCGAAGATCCCGCCGACCTCGTTCCCGCGTCCTGGCCTGGAAGCCCTGAACGCGGCCATCCCCGGGATCGCCTCCCGCCTCTCGACTTCGCGGTCGCCGGTCGTGGTCGTGGACATGTATGCCGGGTACGACGGGGTCGCGGACAACCAGGCCCCGCTCGGGATCCACCCGGCCGAGAGCGGCGAAAAGAAGATCGCGGCGCGGTGGTACGCGGCACTCCGGCCGTACCTCGGGGCCGGGCCGACGCCGTCGGCGACGCCGTCCCCCACGCCGAGCCCGACGCCGACCGTCACCGCCACGCTGACGTCGACCCCCAGTCCGACGCCCACGCCCATCCCGTCTCCGACGGCGACGCTCGCCCCGGTGACGCCGGGTGCGACCGCGCCGAACGTGGTACGGGCCCCGGGCGCGGTCGTGTACGCGGGCGAGAGCGGTCTCGACGTGACGGCCGCCGGGATCGCCGCGGGCGACACCCTCGGGTGGTTCGCAAACGGGCCGGGCGGGAACGCCGCGCCCAGTGCGACGCTCCGGATCGCCGACCCCAGGCGTATGGCGATCCCCCACGACGCCCGGACCGGGGCCTGGTACGACCTGGACCGGGGGCGCGCTCTGGCCCTGACCGTGGAGGAGCCCGCACTCTCGCTCCGACTCATCGACGCCGGGACCGGGCGGTACGTCTCCGGCGGCGAGGCCCTGAAGGGGCGCCGGTTCGACCTGGAGGTCACGGGCTCCCTCTCCGCCTTCGCGGCCCGCGGGGCCGGGGCGCCGGTCGCGGTCCGAATCCGCGACCCTGCCGGCCGTACCGGCTCCACCCTGGTCGGCGACGGCGGCGCTCGCGTGAACCTGGACCGCCTCCTGATCACCGCGACGCCGTACCGGGTCCGGGGCACGGGCGGCGCGGCCTGGAACACCGGCGACGCGGCATACGCAGCGGGCGGATACGAGCTCTGGGCCGAGGGACTCTTCGACCACGAGCACGGGACCGCGAGCCCCGACCCGTCGGGGTCGGTCGGCCGCCAGGTCTCGGCCCCGCTCCGGCTCACGGTGGTCCCCGCCCCGACCACGGCGCCGATCACCTCCGCACCCGTCACATCCGTGCCGGCCACGTCCGCTTTCGTCACCCCGGTGCCGACCACGGCCCCACCGGTGACCG
The DNA here is from genome assembly GCA_964461885.1 of uncultured Methanospirillum sp. GTDB lineage: Archaea > Halobacteriota > Methanomicrobia > Methanomicrobiales > Methanospirillaceae > UBA288. The sequence continues at coordinate 26,886 of CAYWVY010000011.1, forward strand.
CTTCGCCAGCGGACATGGCAACGGCCACGACGACGACCATCGCGCCGGTCACGACGACGGTCGCGCCGGCGCCGCCCCCCGGCGAGACATCGTGGTGGTTTTCGTACTTCCTGGGCGCGCTCGCTCTCCTCCTCCTGGTCGCCGGTGCCGGCGTCTGGTGGGCGCTCCGGACTCCCGGGCCGACGGACGCGTCGAAGCCCGCGCCCCGGCCCGGGCGAGGGGGCGGACCGCCACCGGCGCCACCGTTGAGCCGGCGGTCGCCGCCTGCGCTCCAGATCGCGCACGACCATATCCGGACGTTCGACCCCATGCGCGGAAGAGTCACCGCCCTCAAGGCCACCCTCCGCGAGCTCGAGCAGTCCGAGCAGGCCCGGACCGGCAGCAGGGAGATCGACCTCCTGGCGCTCGTGCCGCCCTCGGTCATCCCGAGCCGGCCCATGCCCGAACCGGTCCGGCGCTGGGGCGACCGTGTCGGGTTCGTCCCGCTCTCGATCGACCGGTACGGCGACGTCCTCTTCTACTCCCCGACGCCGCACCAGGGGGGCACGAGGCTCGTGGTCAAGCGAGCGGACGAGCTCCTGGACCGGCTCGGCAGCGACGGCGAACTCCGGCGCTGAACCGGCACTATTGCCAATTTTTGGCAGCAATGTATATCTGTGTACAGTGCAATCCCTGATCATGCAGACGAAGATCCACCTCGGCGAGGAGGAGATGCCCCGCAGGTGGTACAATATCCAGGCCGACCTGCCCTCTCCGCTGGACCCGCCGCTCAATCCCAAGACCTGCGCTCCGGCAACGCCCGGGGACCTCTCCGCGATCTTCCCGATGGAGCTGATCCGCCAGGAGATGACGACCGATCGGTTCGTCGACATCCCCGAAGAGGTGGTCGACATCCTCCGCCTCTGGCGCCCGAGCCCTCTCTTCCGCGCCCACCGCCTCGAGCAGTTCCTCAAGACCCCGGCGAAGATCTACTACAAGTACGAAGGGGTCAGCCCGGCCGGCAGCCACAAGCCGAACACGGCCGTGCCGCAGGCCTACTACAACCGCGAGGCCGGGATCGAGCGGCTCGCCACCGAGACGGGCGCCGGGCAGTGGGGCTCGGCCCTCGCCTTCGCGACCTCGCATTTCGAGATGGACTGCACAGTCTACATGGTCCGGTCGTCGTACGAGCAGAAGCCGTATCGCAAGATGATGATGCAGGTCTGGGGAGCCGAGTGCTACCCGAGCCCGACAGCCACGACAGTCTCGGGCCGGGCCGTCCTCGAGAAGGATCCGAACACCACCGGCAGCCTGGGGATCGCGATCTCGGAGGCGGTCGAGGACGCCGCGACCCATGCGAACACCAACTACGCGCTCGGCTCCGTCCTGAACCACGTCTGCCTGCACCAGACCGTGATCGGCCTCGAGGCCCGCGAGCAGCTCGCCTCGGTCGATGAGTATCCCGACGTCGTCATCGCCTGCGTCGGCGGAGGCTCGAACTTCGGCGGGATCGCGTTCCCCTTTGCCGGCGACAAGCTGACCGGGAAGCATCCCGACATCGACATCATCGGCGTCGAGCCGGCCGCCTGCCCGACGCTCACGAAGGGGCTCTACGCCTACGACTACGGGGACGTCGCCGGCCTGACGCCGATCATGATGATGTACACGCTCGGCCACGACTTCGTTCCCCCCGCAATCCACGCGGGCGGCCTCCGGTACCACGGCGACTCGCCGATCGTCTCAAAGCTCGTCAAGGACGGGGTCGCGCGGGCCGTCTCGGTCTACCAGAACGAGGTCTTCGACGCGGCCCAGACCTTCGCCCGGACCGAGGGGATCATTCCCGCCCCCGAGGCCGCGCACGCGATACGGACCGCGATCGACGTCGCCCTCGAGTGTAAGCGGACGGGCGAGGCGAAGACGATCCTCTTCAACAACACGGGTCACGGCCACTTCGACCTCACCTCGTACGAGGCCTATTACGCCGGGAACCTGCCCGACTACGACTATCCCGAGGAACTGATCCGGGACGCCCTCTCGAGGCTGCCGAAGGTCACCTGAGCGTGCCTGCATTCCAGACGATCGGCCTGGTGGTCAACCCGTTCGCGGGCCTTGGCGGGCGCGTCGGGCTGAAGGGGACGGACGGCCTTGCCGACCGGGCGCTCGCCCTCGGGGCCGAGCCGCTGGCGCCGGGGCGGGCCGCGGCGGCCCTTGCCCCGCTGGCCGACCACGGGCTCCGGTTCGTCACGGCGTCCGGGGAGATGGGTGAAGGGCCGCTCGTCCGGGCCGGAATTTCGGACTTTGTATGCGTGCACGGACCGGCCGTCCCGTCAACGGCCGCCGACACCCGCGCGGCCTGCCGCGCCTATCTCGACGCCGGCGTCGACCTGGTCCTCTTCTGCGGCGGCGACGGCACCGCTCGCGACGTCGCGGACGTTGTCGGCACCACCGTCCCGGTCCTCGGGATCCCGGCCGGGGTCAAGATGTACTCGTCGGTCTTCGCGCTCGATCCGGGCACGGTGGCCCGCGTCCTGCTCGCGGACGGGCCGGCGAGGCTCGCCGACGCCGAGGTGATCGACGTGGACGAGGAGGCGTACCGTGCGAACGACTTCCGGACCGTGCTCCACGCCCTCGTCCGGACGCCGTCCGCGCCGGGGCTGGTCCAGGTGAGCAAGCAGGTCTTCGAGGAGGCCGACGAGGACCGGGCTCGTGCCGCCATCGGCGCGTTCATCGCGGACGCGATGCGGCCCGGCGTCCTCTACCTGCTCGGGCCCGGGACCACGACGGGCGCCGTTGCCGAGCGGCTGGGCGTGAAAGCGACCCTGCTCGGCTTCGACGCAATCCTCGACGGCCGGCTCGTCGGCGTTGACCTTGCCGAGACGGATTTGCTCGCCCTGCTCGGCGACGGGCGCGAGGCCCGGCTCGTCCTCTCCGTGATCGGCGCCCAGGGGTTCGTGATCGGACGCGGCACGCAGGTCATCACGCCGGCCGTGATCCGCCGGATCGGCTGCGGGCGCCTGATCGTGCTCGGCACCCCCGGCAAGCTCGCCCGGACGCCCCGCCTCCACGTCGACACCGGCGACCCGGTTCTCGACCGGGCGTTCGGCCCCCACCTCCAGGTCGTCACCGGCTACGGCACGGCGCAGCGCAAAAGGGTCGGTGCCGATACTCCTGAGTAGTCCTTCTGCCATCCCGTCAGAAGCGTTCAGATCCCGGTTCACAACCGTCACGCAGGAGAGGGTGGGAATCCTGACGACCCGCTCGAGTTCTCTGGGGCACGGCCCGGGCAGGTACGGCCGGATCGACATCTTCTGGCGCTTCCGTGGGAAAACCGTATCTAGGATCGAGAACAGAGCGATGGGCACGATGTTCCGTCCCCTTCTCACGCTCTGCCTCGCCGTCCTGGCTCTCGCTGCCGCCGCCTCGGCCGTACCCGTGACAGGCCCGGTCGTGATCACCGCGCCCGGCACTTACGAGCTCGCGAACGACATCGCGGGCGCCGGCGAGGTGGCGGGGATCGAGGTCCGGGCGTCGGACGTCGTTATCGAGGGGAACGGGCATACGCTCGTCGGCAGCAGTGCCCGCGACCTGCCCGGGATCCTCGTGCAGGGCAGGACCGGGGTACTGGCCGACCGGGTCGAGATCCGCAACATCTCCCTCCAGGACTGGCAGCACGGCGTCCACGCGATCGGCGTCTCGGGCCTCGTCCTCGATGAGGTCACGGCCCGGGAGAACCGCGACCACGGCCTCTACCTCTTCGCCGTCACGAACGCGACGGTCAGGAACTGCACGGCCGTGGCAAACCTGGGCACGGGCCTTGTCCTCTCGGACGTCAGCCACGACAACCTGGTCCAGGCGACCACCGCGAGCGAGAACGAGCACAACGGGATGATGCTGATCGCGTCGAACCGCAACCGCCTGCTCGGCAACACGGTCCGCGACAACGGGGCCTACGGGATCGACTGCTACCTGACCCGGGAGAACGTGATCGCGGACAACCTCTTCGTGAACGCAAACAACACCCACATCGAGGAGTTCGACCGCGACACCTGGTCGCTTTCGGCATCGGCGGGCCCGAACATCGCGGGCGGCCCGATGCGGGGCGGGAACTACTGGGGCAGGCCCGACGGGACGGGGTACTCCGAGGTCACACCCGACGCAAACGGCGACGGGTTCTGCGACACGCCCTACACGATCAAGGAGGGGAGCGTCGACGAGCTGCCCCTGAAAGGCACGGGCGCCACCGCTGCGACGACCACGGCGGCACCGGGGTTCGGCTGGGCCGGCGCACTGGCCGGGCTCTCGGCGCTCTCCCTCCTTGTGCGGCGGCGCTAGACCACGAGGCGCTTCTTCATCAGCCGGATTGCGAGGAACGTGACCAGCCCGGTGGCGACGAGCAGCCAGGCCAGGCTGACAAGGGCGAAGGGCGCGAGGGCCGGCAAAGTCAGGCCTCGCGCAAGAGAGACGATGTGCGCGAGCGGCAGAAAGCCGTACGCGACGTACTGCACCGGGAGCGGCAGGCTCTCGAGCGGGAAGAAGGTGCCCGAGAGGACCATCATCGGCGTGATGATCAGAAACGACGGGTAGTTGAGGGTGTCGATGGACGGGGTCCAGGCCGTAAAGCAGAGGCCGATCGCGCCGAAGAGAACGCCGCCGATCAGGGCGAGCGGCAACAGGAGGAACGAGGACGGCAGGCTCACCAGGCCCAGGAGGATCAGGATGGGCAGAATCAGGGCCGTGTAGATGACGGACTTGGTGGCACCCCAGAGGATCTCGCCCAGGATAACCTCCTCGATCGTCACCGGCGTCGCGATCAGGGCGTCGAAGGTCTTCTGGTAATACATCCGGACAAACGAACCGTACGTCGTCTCGTAATACGCACCGTTCATGATGCCGATCGCGACGATCGCGGGGGCGACAAAGCGGGGGTAGTCGACACCGCCGATCTCCTGCACGAACTGGCCGAGACCGTACCCGAGCGCTATCAGGAAGAAGAGCGAGTCAAAGATCGGCGGCAGGAAGCTGACCTTCCAGGTCCGCAGAAAGACGTGGAGGTTCCGGCCCCAGACGTGCCGGAGCCGCCACGAGACGTTGCCGGTCGTCAACCCTTGAGCCCCCTGCCCGTCATGCGAAGAAAGACGTCCTCGAGGGTCGCGTTGCGGACCGAGAGCCGGGACGGGTTGCAGGCGGCGACCAGGCGCTGGACCAGGGCGTCGGGCGCGTTTGTCGTGATGTGGACCAGGTCGCCGAACCGCTCGAACGGCACCCCCTCGCGCTGGAGGCAGTCGATCACGGCAGGGTCGTCCACGGTCTCGATCACGGCCCGGCTCATGCGTGCGGCGATGATCTCGGCGGGGCTGCCCTCCACCAGGATCCGGCCGCCGTCCATGATCACCAGCCGATCGCAGAACCGCTCGGCCTCCTCGAGGTAGTGGGTCGAGAGGAGGATCGTCGAGCCGGCCGACCGGAGCGAACGGAGCCGCTCCCAGATCAGGGCCCGGGCCTGGGGGTCGAGGCCGGTCGTCGGCTCGTCCAGGATCACGAGGCGGGGGCGGTTGATCAGGGCCCGGGCGATCGTGAGCCGCCGCTTCATCCCGCCCGAGAGCGACTCGATCACCGTGTCCCGCTTCTCCTCGAGGCCGAAGAACCCGATCAGCTCCTCGGCCCGCCGCGCGGCCTCGGCCCGGTCGATCTCGAAGAACCGGGCGAAGACCGTCAGGTTTTCGTAGACCGTGAGGTCGGGGTCGAGGTTGTTCTCCTGCGAGACCACCCCGATCAGGGCCTTGATCTTTCGCGGACGGTCGTCGACGGACATGCCGAAGATCTCGAGCCGGCCGCCGGTCTTGGGCGAGACGCAGGCGATCATGCGCATGATCGAGGTCTTGCCGGCGCCGTTCGGCCCGAGAAAGCCGAAGACCTCGCCCTCCTCGACCACGAACGAGCATTGGTCGACCGCGACCAGGTCGTCGTAACGCTTCAGGAGTCCTTCCGCGAGGATCGCCGGCGCCGCCATGCTCGGATCATACAACCTCGCACCATAAGCGCTTTGCGCCGGGCGAACCTTGAAGCCCCGGCGTGCCGAACCTGGATCGATGGCGGTCCCGTTCAGGTGCACAGATTGCGGCCGGTGCTGCGTGAGCCTCGGCCGCTCCATCTCGATCGAACGACGGGTGACCGGCCGGCACTACGACTGTCGCGAGGCCGTGACAAGCGAGGCGTTCCGGGCCGAGGTGAGCGAGGAGTATCGGGAGGCCGTGCCGTCCTCCGCGGGCTGCCCGTTCCTGGTCGTCTCATCGCCGGGCGCGTCGGCCTGCGCCTGCTACGAAACCCGCCCCCGGCTCTGCCGGGAGTACCGGTGCGCGTCGATGCGGGTCTTCGGCCCCGACGGCACGGAGTGCGGACACGTGGGCGGGCGCCGCTCTTTGCTGACCGACGACCCCGCGCTGCTGGCGCTCTGGGAGCCGGGCGCCGGCGAGGAGGACGCCGCGTGGCGCATGCGTATCGAGGAGGTCCTGGTCCGGGCCGGGTACGGGGTGGAATGGTATGACTGAGGCCGAGCAGCGCGTGCTCCGGGTCGAGAAGGGAAGAGTCGAGTGCCGGCCCGGCGTGCGCATCGGGCTCGACCGGTGCCGGTTCTGCGCCTCGTCGCGGGCGTTCTGCGAGAGCGGGATCTGGAAGCGGTCGCCCGCGCTCGCCTACTGCATGGCCAGCCGCGTGACCGAAGAGGTCGACCTCTCGAAGGTCGAAGCGGTGCGGTGCGCGGACCGGACGGGGGAGGGCTTCCGCTCGATCATGAGCATCATCTCCTGAGAATTGATGGGCCCGACCGGGATCGAACCGGTGATCTACGCCGTGTAAGGGCGTCGTCATAACCGCTAGACCACGAGCCCGCGCCTGAAAAGATCGGGGGGCGACGCTATTAAAGGTGGTGCCGGCCGAATCCCAAACCAGCTCTTTTTATATTTATACCGGCCAAGTCATGGCAGAGCGTTCTCGTCATGGCCCAGGACTCAGGCATCGTCGCGCCCGAACTGCTCGCGGGGGTGCGCTCGATCCTCAAGAACAACCCGAAGGGGATGTCCGTCTCGGACATTGCACTCGCTCTCGGCCTGAACAGGAACTCGACTGCCAAGTACCTCGACATCCTGAGCGTGGGCGGCCAGATCGAGATGCGGGCGTTCGGACCGGCGAAGGTCTACTTCCTCTCGCAGCGGGCGCCCCTCGGCGCGATCCTGAACTACACGTCCGAGTACATCCTGATCCTCGACCAGAACTACCGGATCCTCCAGGTGAACGATCGCTATCTCGAGTTCATGGGCAGGGACCGGTCCGACCTGCTCGGCGCCTCGATCGACACGGTGCAGCTGCCCATCGTCTCGGCCCGCGAGGTCCGGAGCCGGATGCTCGAGGCCCGCTCCGAGGGCGAGGTCTCGCTCGAGATCGAGGTGATGGGCGAAGACGCGGCCCGGTACTACCGGGTCCGGCTGGTCTCGACCGCGTTCGACGACGGCTCGACGGGCCTCACCTGCATCATCGAGGAGATCACGGCAAGAAAAGAGGCCGAGCGGGCCCTCCTCGAGCGGGAGCGGCGCTTCAACGAGATCGTCGAGCTCTCGCCGTTCCCGTGCGCCATCGTGGACGCGGACGGCAGGTACGTCTACGTGAACAGCCGTTTTACCGAGACCTTCGGCTACACGGCCGAGGAGATCGGCACGATCGACCGCTGGTTCGAGCTCGCCTATCCCGACCCGGACTACCGCTCGGCCATGGCCGCAGAGTGGGACCGGGAGAGCGAGTCGAAAGAGACGCCCGAGCCCCGGTTCTTTCACCTCCGGACCCGGAGCGGGGAGGTGCGCGAGGTCGTCTTCCGCCGAAGGCGGCTTGCGGACGGCAACCATTACCTCGTGTACGAGGACATCTCGGAGTTACGGCGGCTCGAGAACGAGCTCGCCGAGCGGAACCGGATCGACGACGCGCTCTACACCTCGCTATCCCGGCTCAGGGAGATCACCGAGGCCGGGCACAACCTCCTCTTCGGCGCCGACCTGGACGGGCGGATCCTCTATGCCTCCCCGCTCTTCGAGAGGGTGGCGGGCCGGCGCCCGGCCGGGTTCGTGGGCCTGCCGCTCGCCGATATCCTGTCGGCCCCCGGGGTCGACCTCGGGCCGGCGTTCCTGGCCGGCATTTTGGCCGGCCGGTCTCTGGAGGAGCAGGAGTTCGTCGTGCGCCGCCCGGACGAAACAACGGTCACCCTGATCGCGAGCCTTGTCCCGTCACGAAACGGATCGGGCGAGGTGACGGGGCTCGAGGGGATTCTTTTGCTCTGCTCCGATCGGAACGAATAACGCGTACCGCCCGCACGCGTCACGCCCCGACCCAGTCGGACGGGGGCGGCGGGATCGCCACCGGTTCAAAATCTATCCGGTGTTCGCCATACATCTCCCCCGACTCGTCCATTCTGCGTCCCGCCAGGTATTCCAGGCACGCGAAGATCATCCGGATGGTCTCCGGCGGAAAGAGCGACGCCATGACCCCGTGGAGATCCGGCCGGAGCATGAACGCGTAGATGTCGCGCCGCAGGGGGCCGTACCGCTCGAAATCGACCAGGAGATGGGCGATCACGAACCCCAGGCTCGTGCCCTGGGGGCCCCAGTTCAGATCCGCCGTCGGGTCATGTGAGCCCGCGGACATGAGCAGGGACGCGACCACGCTCGCCTCCTCAAAGCCGTTCGTCGCCCCGGCAAAGAGCGACGGCGAGAGTTCGACGGCGTCCTCCTGGAGCCGGAGCACCTCCCCCAGGAGATACTCCTGCTCCCAGGTCCGGTGAGCGAAGATGTCGCGCGCCTCCTCCATGGTCTCGGGCGGGATCCCTCCCCTCCGCTCCTCGCGCCGTTCAAAATACCACTCGACGACTGAGTCGCGGACGAACGGCGACCGGTAGACGTCGGCGAGGTCGTCGCCCGCGAACTCCGCGAAGATGTAGTCGGCGATCGACGGATCGTCGACCACGGACCAGACGTTCTCTTTGCCCGGGTCGTGCTGCACCTCGATCCGCCCCTTCTTCCGGAGGTACCCCAGGTGCTGGTTCCGGATCGTCGCCCGGTCCCGGACGGCGTAGCGCTCGAGCAGGTGCTCGCGGACCTCGCTCTCGGTCGCCCTGCCGTCCTTTCGTGAGAAGAGGAACCGCACGATCTCCCGCTTCACGACCCCGTTCCCGACCTTCTCGCCGCGCCCGCGCCGATGCGTATCGCCCATGGGCAGTACTGCGAGCAACCCGATGATAATGGTTTTGATACATGATGGTATCCATTAGTCGAACCAGTGAGGTTATTTCCCCATTCAAACCCCAGGGTAATGTATTCAGAAAATATCCATAATAATCAGCGACGCCAACATATTCCTCATGGCAACACTCGATTTCGGGACCAGGCTCGTCCGCAGGATGAACTACAACCGCGTCGTCTCGCTCCCCAAGGCCTGGCTGCGAAACCGGGGCCTCGAGGACGCCGGCGCCGTCCGGTGCATCATGAACGAGGCCGGCGACCTGGTCCTCTCGCCCGCGGAGGAGACGTGAGCGCCGAGATGGTCCGGCGCGCGGCCGGCGTCCTCTTCGAGCCGGGCCAGGTCGTCGAGGTGCGGGCCCTCGCCCAGTCCGGCCGGCCGCGCTCGGGCTACTTCGACGACTTCGACCTCCTCGCCGAAAAGGTCGACGCGCTCGGCGCCGACCCCTCGATCACCGGGATATACTGGACGCTCAACCCCTGCCTTCCCGACCTTGTCGCACGGCGAACGAACGCCATCGGGCCCGCGCGGGAGACGACCACCGACGCCGGGATCCTCGCCCGCCGGTGGCTGCTTGTCGACGCCGACCCCGTGCGGGCGAGCGGGATCAGCGCGACCGAGAACGAGAAGGCCGCGGCCCTCGCGCGGGCCGGCGCGATCGCCGCCGCGCTCGAAGCCGACGGCTGGCCGGCGCCCGTCCGGGCCGACTCGGGCAACGGCGCGCACCTGCTCTACCGAATCGATCTCGAGAACAACGCCGATGCCACGGCCCTGGTCCGGCAATGCCTCCAGGCGCTCGCCGCCCGGTTCTCCGACGACGCCGTCACCGTGGACGTCTCGGTCGCCAACCCCGCCCGGATCGTCCGGGCCTACGGCACGCCGAACCGGAAGGGCGCGAACCGGCCTGACCGGCCGCACCGGGCCACGGGGCTGACGGACGTCCCGGATTCGGTCACGGTCGTGCCCGTCGCCCTCCTCGAGGCGCTCGCGAACGAGCGCGTGCCAGCTGTGACAGCTGTGACAGCTGTGACACCTGTGCCACACTCCCCCGCCGCCGTCGACCTCCGGGCCTGGATTGAACGCCACGCCCCCCGGCTCGCCGCGGCCGGGTACCGGCTTGTCGAGAAGCCGAAGAGCGGCCACCAGTACTTCGCCGAGATCGAACCCTGCCCCTGGTCGAGCGACCACGCCACCGGCGCGTACCTCGGCCAGGCAAACCACGGCGGCGTCTACGCCCGCTGCCAGCACGCCTCCTGCGGCGGCGCCGGCGGGCCGAACCGCTGGCCCGAGTTCCGGCGGGAGATCGAGCCGCCGCCAGAGCCGGGGCACGACGACGGCCCGCGACGGCTCACGCTCTCGTACTTCGAGAAGGACGGCGACCTCTACCTCGTCGCCATCACACAGGACGACGGGTTCGGCTTTCTCCACCTCGAGCCCGGCGGCGCGGTCGGCTTCGCGCCGTCTGTCACCCTCGGCGACGGGACGATCGTCGAGCCGCGGCGGCTCGGCATCCACCAGGACAGCGGCGAGCTGATCCGCGTGGTCGGCATCCCGCGGCTCGAGCTCGTGCGGGCCGCGCCCGTGCCCGAAGCCCGCGCGCTCTTCCGGCGGATCGACGAGCACATCGACCGGTACGCCGACCTCCCGGTGCTCGAGCGCGAGATGGGCGCGTACTACGCCCTCTTCAGCTGGTTCTACACCCGGCGCGCGACCTCGCCGTACCTGCGGTACATCGGCGACACCGGGACGGGCAAGAGCCGGTGCGCGCGGGTGATCGTCGACCTCTGCTTCCTCCCGCTCCTGCTCAGCGGCGGCACCTCGCCGTCGGCCCTGATGCGGCAGCACGAGAAGTGGCGCGGGACCGTGCTGCTCGAGGAGGCGGACTTCAAGGGCGACATGGCCTCGCCCGTGATCAAGTGGCTCAACGTCGGGTTCGAGCGCGGCACCTGGACCATGCTCTCGGACAAGAACGACCCCTCCACGCAGCAGGCGTTCCGGCCGTGGGGCCCGAAGGTGATCGCCATGCGCACGCCGTTTCGGGACAACGCGACCGAGGCGCGGTGCCTGAGCTACTCGCCGCGCGAGACGCGGCGGAACGACATCCCGCGCGAGCTGCCGCCGGCGTACCACGAGGCCGTGACCGATTTGCGGGCGACGATCGCCCGGTTCGTGCTGGCGCACTGGCAGGACTTCGACCCGCAGTGGATGGTCGCGGTGCCGGAGGTCGAGGCCCGGATCCAGCAGATGGCCGAGCCGGTGTCGGCGATCCTGCAGTACGTCGACGACGGCGCGGAGCGGTACCGGGCCTACGTGCGCGCCCGGCAGCGGGAGGTCCGGCGGACCCGGTCCGAGTCGCGCGAGGGCGCGTTCTTCAACGAGGCGCTGACGCTCGCGCTGGGCGAGGCGGACGGCGGGCCGGTGGAGGCGGTGACGGCCCGCATGGTCGCGGACGCCTTCAGGACGTCGCCGATGGGCGTGACGGTCGCCCTGAAGTCGATCGGGTTCGAGGTCGAGCGCGAGCGGATCGCGGTCCGGAGCGACGAGGGGGTCTGGAAGAGGACGGTCCGCCGGCTCGCGGTGCCGTCGGCGGAGGCCTGGGACCAGATCGTGCGCCGGTACTACTTCGAGAGCGAGGACGCGCCGGCCCCGGACTGCCCCGAGGCCCTGCGCGGGTCGGCGTTCCGCAGCCGGCCGGCGGCGGCGGCCGACCCGTTCGCGCGCTGGGACCAGGGCGGGGGCTGTGCGGACCAGGCGTCACAGCTGTCACAGCTGTCACGCGACTTCGCGCGCATGCCGGGCCCGGACCGGTACGTCTGCGTCCAGGCGCACCCGGCGCCGTGCGACGAGTGCGGGCGCTCGCCGTCCCACTACGTGGCGAGCGGGCGCGGGGCGGCGATGATCGAGCAGGGCGATCCGGCGAACCATCACCTGTGCAGGCGCTGCTGGCTCGCGCTCGCAGAACCCGACGCGGTGCCCGCGGACGGGGCGGCGGGGTGA
>CAYWVY010000012.1:0-37566 GCA_964461885.1 uncultured Methanospirillum sp.
CCCCCGCCAGCCAGTCGATCTCCCGGAGCTGGCCGAAGCCGAAGATCACCTCGGGGCGCAGGAGCTCGAACGCCTCGGGGACGTACCGGGCCAGCTCGTCTTCGTCTGTGGTGCAGACGAACGTCAGCGCGGTCGTGTCACGGTTGCGGACCGCAAAGTCGGGAGGAGGCGGAGCGTTTCCGCCGAAGTGGGCCGGCATCCGGTACGTCCTTGTCCTGTCGAACCTGAACATGCTGTCTCTCCCGGGTGAGAATACCTGAGAAAAATTTATAAACGTTGCTATTTGTTATTCTGCGGCCCGCTCCTCCGGGCGCCGCCCGCCTGTTAACGCCGTGAACACGGCCGGCATCGGAGGCCCCACCCTCGTCTTTATCCGGCCTCCTGTCCTACGCCCTCCTCCATGGAGTCCTCCCCTCCCCCCGGGTACGGGAAGATCGCCGAGATCGTCCTCACCCGGAGAAGCGCCGTGCGGGTCCAGGTGCTCTCCCTGGTGCTGGGCGTTGGAACCCTGTTCCTCCTGCTCCTCGCTGCCGGGCCGCTGTCGTTCACGATCAGCCCGGCCGAGCTCGGGCTCCTCCTGGTCCTCCTCGCCGCGACGCTCGGCGTCGTCGTGCTTCACGAGGGGGTCCACTGGCTCGCCTACTCTCTCGCGGGCCTGCACCCGCGGCTCGGCGCGGGGTTCGTCCACGGCATGCCCGTCCTCTCCACGAGCGTCGCCCGGCCGTACGGGCGGACCACCGCCCTCGTCGGCCTGCTCGCCCCGCTCGTGCTGATCGACGCCCTGCTCTTCGCCGCGTCCGCCGTCGTCCCGGACCTCTTCACCTGGACGATCGTCCCCATCGCGGTGAACACGGGCGGCTCCGCCGGCGACCTCTGGCAGGCAGCCCGCCTGGCCCGGTGCCCCCCCGCCATCATGGTCGCCGATCGCCCCGACGGACTGGTCGTCTACGGCCCGCCCGGCGGGACGGAGTCCCGAGGGCCGTAGGGGCCCGGGCGGCGGTGTCGCCGGCCTGCGGGGAACCGCCCCGCCCGGCCGTGCAAATGCCATTGCATCGGTCACCAACACTTCTTATATCCCGAAAGCGACTGACGAGCGTGCCGGGACCGGTACGGGAACTACACACCATGGCAGATGAACAGGGAGGAATCGGCGGCATGCTCGGCGGCATCGGGAAAGCGATCGGCGGCGTGGGCGACAAGGCCAAGGAAGAGATGGCGATCAACATGATCATGCAGGCCCTCAAGAGCCTGAACTACCCCCTGACCAAGGCAGACCTGGCCGCCGAGGCCCAGAAGCGGAACGCCCCGGCCCAGATCACGGACGTCCTCAACAAGATGCCCGACCGGCAGTACGCCACGGCCGACGAGGTGGCCGATGAGGCCCGGAAGGCCTGGAAGGGACAGTAAGCCCGGAGCGGGGAACGGCGCGGAAACCCCCGCCGCCCCCGAACCTTTTTTACCGATCGTTTCAGTTACACCGATGGGGCCCGTCAGGCGGGCCGGGTGCGGCGGAGCATGACGGAAGGGGCTTTCGATTTCGACCTCGTGGTGATCGGGACCGGTCAGGCCGGCCCGGCCATGGCGGGGCGGTGCCGGCGCGCGGGCTGGCGGGTGGCCATCACCGACGAGCTCCCGTACGGCGGCACCTGCGGCCAGCGGGGCTGCGTCCCGAAGAAGGTGCTGCACGGCGCGGCCGAGACGGTCGTGCGGGCCAGGCAGCTGCAGGGGGCCGGGGTCGGCGGCGAATGCCGCATCGAGTGGGGGGACCTGGTCCGGTTCAAGCGCGAGTTCACCGGGCCCGTCACGGCGCGGCGCGAGGCGACCCTCGCGAAGTGGGGCGTGACCCTCTTCCACGGCCCGGCGCGGTTCGCCGGTCGGAACGAGCTCCTGATCGGGGACGAGCGGGTCACGGCGCGCTTCATCGGGGTCGCGACCGGCTCGGTCCCCCGGCCGCTCGCCATCCCCGGCGAGGAGCTCGTCTCCTCGAGCGACGACTTCCTCGCGATGGACTCCCTGCCCGGCCGAATCCTTTTCATCGGCGGCGGCTACGTCTCGTTCGAGCTCGGGTTCGTGGCCGCTGCCGCCGGGGCCGGGGTGACCGTCCTTCACCGGAGCGACCGGGTCCTTCGGCGGTTCGAGCCGTTCCTGGTCGACCTGCTGGTCGAGTCCTGCCGCGAGCTCGGGATACGGGTTGAGACGGGCGTGCCCGTCGATGTTGTCGAGGCGTCGGGTGGGCACCTCGTCGTCCGGAGCGGCGACCGGTCCTTCGAGGCCGACATGGTCGTCCACGGCGCCGGCCGAATCCCGAACATCGCCGACCTCGATCTCGACCGCGGCGACGTCGCCGCGGACGCCCGGGGGATCGTGACGAACCCGTTCCTCCAGAGCGTCTCCAACCCGTCGGTCTACGTCGCGGGGGACGCGAACCCGCGCGCCCCCGCCCTCTCGCCGATCGCGACGCGGGACGGCCGGACGGTCGCGGAGAACATGCTCCACGGCAACACGGTCGCGCCCGACTACTCGGTCGTCCCCTCCGCCGTCTTCGCCCACCCCGTGCTCGCGTCGGTCGGCCTCACGGAGACCGGGGCAGCGGAACGCGGCGTGGCGGTCACCGTCCACCGGGCCGACACGCGCGACTGGTTCAGCACGCGGCACCTCGGGACCCCCCGGTCGGGGTACGTGGTGCTGACCGACGGCCCGAAGGGCCCGATCCTCGGGGCCCACCTCCTCGGGTACCACGCAGAGGAGGCGATCAACGTCCTCGCCCTGGCCATGCGGCGGGGGCTCTCGCTCGCGGACCTGCAGGAGACCGACTGGGCGTTCCCGACCGCGGTCCACGACATCAACCGCATACGGTAGGCGCGGCACCCGGTTTTAATGCCTATCGGGATGCACTGCAGAAGCATCCATCCCGGCCGCAACGATCGGGCCGGGCCCGGAGGAACGATGAAGAAGGGTTGGAAGATCGCCCTGGCCGTCATCGCCGTCGCGGTGCTGCTCGCCGCGGCCGGGTTCGTCGCCTGGGGCCTGACGCCCCTCGGCCCGGGCGCGGAGGCCCGTGCCGCGCTCGAACCCGGGAACGGCGTTGCGGTCAGCGACGAGGGGGAGTTCATCGTCTTCGCCCCCGCCGGGGCCGAGCCGGCCACCGGGTTCATCCTCTACCCCGGGGGCCGCGTGGATTACCGGTCGTACGCGCCCGTGGCGCGGGCGATCGCGGCCCGCGGCTACCTGGTCGCGGTCGTCAGGATGCCGCTCTCGCTGGCCGTCCTCGGCGTCGATCGGGCGGATACCGTGATCGCCGCCCGCCCGGGCGTGCGGAACTGGGTCGTGGGCGGGCACTCGCTCGGGGGCTCGATGGCCGCGTCCTACGCCCGAGGGCACGCGGAGAGCGTGCGGGGCCTCGTCCTGTGGGCGTCCTATCTTGCAGACGGCGACGACCTCTCAGCCACCGCCCTCCGGGGCCTCTCCACCTGGGGCTCGAACGACCTGGTCCTGGACCGGGAGCGGCTCGACGCGGCCCGCCCCCTCCTCCCGCCTGGAACCGTCGTCACGGTGATCGAGGGGGGCAACCACGCCCAGTTCGGCGACTACGGCCTCCAGTCCGGGGACGGAGAGGCCGCGATCTCCGCCGCCGAGCAGCAGGCCCGGGCCGCGGACCTGACCGTGCAGCTGTTGCGGGCCGTGGACGGAGCCTGACCGGGCACCAGGCCGGCAGAACGGTTGGATCCCGGGAGAGACGGATCCAGAGACTGATATTCCGGTATTTCATTATTTGAAATGACCATCGCCGTTTGGCGGGTCGGTACACCAGGACGGTTCAGGATGAAGAAGGGATTCGTAGCGAATATCGAGGCGCTGACGCTGAAGAACGGGTCGTACCGGAAGGTGCTGTATACCGGCAAGTACAGCCAGCTCGTGCTGATGAGCATCAAGCCCGGCGACGAGATCGGTGAAGAGGTCCACGACGACGTCGACCAGTTCTTCCGGTTCGAGCAGGGACACGGCTCGGTCGTCATCGACGGGGAGAAGCACCGCGTCCGGGACGGCAGCGGCGTGGTGGTGCCGTCGGGCGCGCGCCACAACGTGATCAACACCTCGAAGAACGAGGACCTCAAGCTCTACACGATCTACTCGCCCCCCGAGCACCAGGACGGGATCGTGCGCCGGACCAAGAAGATCGCGGAGGCGTCGGAGGAGCACTTCGACGGGAAGACCACCGAGTAAGGGGGTCCGCCGGGGCAAGTACGCCACCTTCATATCCGTGCGCATCCTCACTCCATCGAGGAATGCTCGTGTTGGTGATCTACAGGCTGCCCCACCAGAGGCCGAACCGGGTGCTCCGGACGCGATCGTGGCCCGCTGGCGCGGGGCGCCGCGTCCTCCGCCGGCACCGGGCCCGTTCCCACGGGGGCCTGCGATGACCGGGAAGGCGCGCGACGGCCTGAAGGGCCGGGTGCTCAGCCTCGCCGACCTGGTCGATTACCAGGCGGGCACGGTCGCGAGCCGGATGGTCGTGAACAACCCCGCGGGCTCGATCACGATCTTCTCGTTCGACCAGGGCGAGGGGATCTCCGAGCACACGGCCCCGTTCGACTCGGTGGTGACGATCCTGGACGGAGAAGCCGGCGTCTGGATCGGGGGGACGACGCACGCGATGACGGCCGACCAGACGATCGTCGTCCCGGCGAACGTGCCGCACGCGTTCTCGGCGACGACACCGTTCAAGATGGCGCTCGTGATGATCCGGGGGTGAGTGAGACAGCGAACGAGAACGAGGGGGTCTACTGCACGATCTGCGGGGGCATGGTCAGCCAGGCGCCGGAGGTGCGGCGGATCCCGATTGACGGGATCGAGACCGGGATCACCGGCCTCGACGAGTGCATCGCGGCTGTGAAGGCTCTGGACCTCGCCGATGACGCGCCCGTCACGGAGGAGCTGCTCGCGCGGCTCGCAAAGGGCAACTATATTCCGACCAGGAAGCGGGCGGCGTACGGGGCGGCCCTCCTCGCGGAGTTCCAGCGGGCCGGGTGAGCCCGAGCCCGTCACGCGCACCGGGCGGTACGGAGGGGGTGCCTGCACCGGTGGTTTTATCTCGCCGGGGAAACTTATGGAGTACACCAACTGGTTTGTCAGTTGATGTGAACCCCATGAAGATCTATGTCCGCGAACGTATCAAGGTCGGCGAGGGTGTCCGCCAGCCCCGGTACACCATCCTCGCCGTCGAGGGTGGCGACCTGAAAGTCTACGCACACCACTTCCGAAAGACCGAACTCGAGCAGATGGCAAAGGATACCGGCGCCGAGCTCGTCTATCTCGCGCCGATGCCCGACAAGGAGCACGGCTCCAAAAAGCAGGCCTGAGGGCCGCTCTTTTTCCCAGCGGCGCCCTGTTGCCGATCCCGGCACAGGGGGAGGTGCAGCCGGTGCTGTCCCCGCCCCTCTTTCCGGTACTGCCCGGCCCTATACCGCCGTGTACCCGCCGTCGATCAGCAGGCCCGTGCCGGTGATGAACGAAGCGTCGTCGCTCGCGAGGAAGGTGACGGCCTTCGCCACCTCCTCGGCCCGGCCCAGGCGGCCGATCGGGTGCAGCTGCTTGAGCGCCTCGTAGGCTTCGGGCGGCAGGGCGCTGAGGAGGGGGGTGTCGATGTACCCCGGCGCGACGAAGTTCGCGCGGATCCCCTTCTGGGGGTAGCTGATGCCGACCATCTTGGTCAGCATCCTGACCCCGCCCTTCGCCGCCGCATACGCGGTGACACCCTCCTTCGCGACGTAGCTGTGGATCGAGCCGGTGTTCACGATCGCCCCGCCCGTTCCCTGCTTGAGCATCTGCTCGACCGCGTACTTGTCGCAGAGGAAGACGCCCGTGAGGTTGGTGGAGATCATCATGTCCCAGTCGGCCATGGACACTTCGTGGGGCGCGCCGACGAGGCCGATACCGGAGTTCGCGACCATCACGTCCAGTCGCCCGAAGGCCTCGACCGTCTTCGCGACGAGGTCCTTGATGTCGTCCTCGCTGGTGACGTCCGCCCGGACGAAGAT
This sequence comes from uncultured Methanospirillum sp., assembly GCA_964461885.1. Lineage (GTDB taxonomy): Archaea > Halobacteriota > Methanomicrobia > Methanomicrobiales > Methanospirillaceae > UBA288. The sequence goes on from CAYWVY010000012.1 coordinate 6,039, forward strand.
CGCCTTCCCCCCGGCCTTCGTGATCTCGTCGACGACCCGGGCACCCTCCTTCTCTTTCCGGCCGGAGACGACGACCGTCCCGCCCTCGCGCGCCATGTCCTTCGCGCACGCCTCACCGATGCCGCTCGTGGACCCGGTGATGATACAGACCTTGTTGTCAAGCCTTCCCATTTTCATTCTCCTGGATTCGTGTCCGGTCCGCGGTGCGGGTTCGTGCCGCCCGTCTGCCGGCAGAGAAACGCTCTCGTCCCCCGCGGCATAAACGTTCGGTTTACCGCTCGTCGCTGTGGCGCACGCTGTTATACCGGGGTGTGTCCCGGCGTCCGCGGGGATTTCTACCTGGAGAGACAGACGGGCGCCGTCGGCCCGGACCAGGGCGACGTGAGATCATGAAGATCTACGTTCGAGAGCGAATCAAGATCGGGGAGGGCCCCCGCCAGCCCCGGTACGTCATCCTCGCCGTACTGGGCGGCGACCTGAAGGTCTACGCGCACCACTTCCGCAGGGCCGAACTTGAGCAGATGGCGAAGGACTGCGGCGCTGAGCTGGTCTTTCTCGAGCCCATGCCCGAGGAGGAGCACGGCTCCAGGAAGCAGGCCTGAACGCCGTGCTCTTTTTTCCGGTGATGCACGCCCTTTGGCGACGCTTCCGCCATGCTTCACGCGCGGATGACGGTCCCGACGTTCTCGCCCCGGACGGCTGCGGTGACGTTCCCGGGCACGGTGCAGTTCACGATCCGGACCTCGCGGACGTGGACCGCCTCCCGCATCAGTTCCAGGACCATCGGCTCCAGGACGAGGTCCTCGAGGTCCATCGTGATCGCCTCGTCGGCCGTGATCTCGCGGATCAGCTCGGCGTCGGGGTCCGTCTTCGGATCGGCCGTGCAGAGCCCGTCCACGTTCTTGCCGAGGATGCAGCTCTTCGCCCCCATCACCTCGGCGGTCAGGAACGCGCCCGTGTCCGTGCGGTGCGGCGGTATCCCGCCGGTCCGCGCCGGGTGCTCGTAGAGGCCGTATGGCGGCGTGCCGTGGAGGACGGGGAGCTGGCGGAGCCGGAGCAGTGTCGGGAGCTCGAGTAGATCGTCCTGATGGATCCGGGTGCCGCCCCAGGGCGCGAGAAGGAGTGCGACCATGGTCGCGTTCTGCTCCGAGATCTTGGCCGAGAGCTCGGCGAGGACCCCCGTCGGCATGCCGAGGTCGAGCCCCACGTCCATGATGTGCCGGACGCGGGCACCGCCGCCGGTCACGACGAGGAGGTCGTCAGTGCTGAAGAGCTCCCCGATCTCAGCGCAGAGCGGTTGCATCACCCTGCGGCCGTAGTCGATCGCGCCGTGGCCGCCGAGCTTGATCACGTTCAGCTCGGGCGTGACCCGGATGCGGTCCACGCCGCCGGTCCGGGCCATCAGCCCTTTCCGGACGAGGCTCTCCCCCCGCAGGGTCGATTCCATCTCGATCCGTTCTGACGTCCTTTTCATACCCGCAAGTATTTCTACCCGGAGATATAGATTGGGGCCGGCCACCCGGACCGGGTGGGGTGACGACCATGAAGATCTACGTCCGAGAGCGAATCAAGATCGGGGAGGGTGTCCGCCAGCCCCGGTACATCGTCCTCGCCGTCCAGGGCGGGGACATGAAGGTCTACGGGCACCACTTCCGCAAGACCGAACTCGAGCAGATGGCGAAGGACACTGGCGCCGACCTCGTCTACCTCGAGCCCATGCCCGAGGAGGAGCGCGGCTCGAAGAACCCGGAAGGGGACGCCGGCCCCTAAATCTCTTTGCCGCCGTCATCGCGGCGGGGCGACTCGATCTTCCGGACGACGCCGTGTTCCCGCTGATCGGCCCCCTCGATGAGGCCGACGATCTCGTGGGGGACGCGCCGGCGCTTCGCCCGGGTCCATGAGCGGGATTGCGCTGGGGCCGCGGCCATCTTCGGACCCGACCGGCAGCCTCATTGTCATTCCCGTACCAGCAGATCCGGAGACCCCATAGCCGTATGACGATCACCGCCCCCTTTGCCGACCCCGACGCACGGCCCGATCTCCTCCGCGAGGCGGCCGGCGCGGTCGGCAACTTCGGCACGGTCCTGCCGCTCCTCTTCGGCGTGGTCCTCGCGACCGGGATCGCGCCGGGCCCGGCCCTCCTCTTCTTCGGACTCTGGTACGTCGTCGCCGGGCTCGTCTACCGCCAGCCGATCCCGATCGAGCCGATGAAGACCGTCGCCGTGGTCGCGATCGCCGGCCAGGTGACCGCCGGGGAGGTGGTCGCGGGAGGTATCCTGCTCGGTGCCCTCTTCCTGGCCCTCGGCCTCTCCGGCTGGATCGACCCGATCGTGGCCCGCATCCCGGTCCCGGTGACGCGCGGCGTCCAGCTCGGCCTCGCCCTCCTTCTCGCCCGCTCGGCCGTGGTGTACGGGCTCGCGGACCCGGTCCTCGCCGTCGCGGGCCTCGCGGCCGTCGGCGCATTCGCGCTGGCCCGGCGCCGGTGGGCGGTCCCGGACCTCTCGGCAATCCTCGTCCTTGCGCTCGGTCTCGCGCTCGTGGCCCTCGGCGGGGGGATGTCGACGCCGACCGTCCCCCTGCCCTACCCGGTCCTGCCCGGGCCGGGAGACTGGCTCCCTGCCCTCGTCGTGCTTGTACTGCCCCAGGCGGTGCTGACCCTCACGAACTCGATCGCGGCGACCGAGCTCCTGGCCCGCGACCTCCTCCCGCGGCCCCCGACAGCCGGCCTCCTCTCGCGCATGATCGGGGCCATGAACCTGGTCGCGGTGCCGCTCGGTGGCATCCCCATGTGCCACGGTGCGGGCGGGCTCGCGGCCCAGTACCGGTTCGGCGGCCGCACGGGCTGGTCGAACGCGATCGCCGGGCTCGTGCTGGTCGCGATCGCGGTCGTGGCCGGCACCCCCGCGGCTATCGCGCTTTTTCCGACGGGCCTCCTCGCGGCCCTCCTCCTGGCCGTCGCCCTCGAGCTCGTCCGTGCGGGTCTCCGGACGGATGCGCCGATCCCGACCCTGGTGGTGGCAATCGTCTCGCTCGCCACCTCGCTCACGGTCGGGTTCGTCGCGGGCTGGCTCGTTCTCCTGGCCCTCGCCCGCTGGAGACCGAAACGGCCCAGGTTTTCGGAACTTGTTTAATCTTTGAGAGAAGTACATTGTATTCGTGACGGTGCTCTCGTGATCGATGATGAAAACGTGGTCCTCCTCCGGCCGATCGGGGTCGTCCGGTCCCCGTTCGCGGACCCGGTTGGCATGCCGATCCAGCCGGGCGGGGCGCACGGAGTGCGCGGCGCGGTCGAGGTGCGGCCCGAGTTCCGCGACGGCCTCGCCGACCTCGAGGGGTTCTCGCGCGTGATCCTGCTCTACCACTTCCACCGGTCCGAGGGCTACGCCCTGCGGGTCGTCCCCTTCCTCGACGACTGCGAGCGCGGGGTCTTCGCGACTCGCGCGCCCCGCCGGCCGAACCCGATCGGCCTCTCCGTGGTCCGGCTCGTCGCGGTCGAGGACTGCCGGCTCGTGATCGAGGACGTTGACGTCCTGGACGGCACGCCTGTTTTCGACATCAAGCCGTACGTCCCCTCGTTCGATGCCTTCCCCGGCGAGCGCGACGGCTGGTTCGGCGCATGCTCGCGGGAGCTCGCCGGGACCCGGGCGGACCGGCGGTTCGCCGACCGTTCGGAGCGGTGATGGCGACCCGGCTGCCGGGAGGGGCCGGGCGCGACCCGGATCCCTACGCAGATGCAATCGACTGGGGCGCGGTCTGGACGGCGCGGAAGATGCGGCACCTGGCCGTCCCGGGCTTCCGCGAGGGGGCGGGGTTCTTCCAGCAGCCGGCGAATGTCGAGCGGTTCTTCTCCCGGCGGACCGCCCCGAACCCCCGGTTCGAGCGGCAGCTCGCCCTGCTCCGGGCGCGGCCCGGCAGCGCCGTCCTGGACATCGGCCCCGGCCCGGGAAACCTGGCGATCCCGCTTGCGGCCGCCGGCCGCCGCGTAGTCGCGGTCGAGGCGGCAGCGCCCATGCGGGACCTGCTTGCCCGGAACGCGGCCGACGCCGGTGTCGAGGTCGAGGTGGTCCCGTCCGCCTGGGAGGAGGTCGACCCGGCCGCGCTCGGCGGCCCGTTTGATCTCGTGATCGCCTCGTTCTCCCTCTCGATGGTCGACATCCGCGCGGCCCTCGAGAAGATGCACGCCGTCTGCTCGGGCGAGGTCCATCTCTGGTGGTTCCTGACGCCCCCGCCGTGGGGGCGCGTGCTCCAGGGACTCTGGCCCGCGGTCCACGGCGCGGAGTACCACTTCGAGCCGATGGCCGGGTGCCTCTTCAACGTCCTCCTCCAGATGGGGCTCGTCCCGGCCTTCGAGCCCGAGTTCACGGGGGGCGTGCACCGGTACGGCACGCTCGAAGAGACCGTGGACGAGTTCGCTCACCGCATGAACCGCCGGGGCGGCACGCACGACGACCTGATCCGGGAGGGGGTCCGGCGCCTCTTCCGGCAGGATGGCGACGGCGCCTGGGTCCTCGACTGGCCCAGCTGGCAGGCCCATCTCTGGTGGAGGGCCCGTGACCAGGCCGTTTCAGAGGTGGTCTGCCCTGTCTACTGAACGCCTGTCGGGCGGGAGGGCCTGATGGGCACGCGCCGCGAGTTCGCCTGCCCCGACTGCGGGTACAGGGCCGTGGTCTCCGGAGGGGAAGACTGCGGTTTCTTCGTGGCGACCCGCACGGTGACCTGCGCCCGCTGCGCCGAGGTCGTCGATGTCATCAGCTCGGAGACTCCCTGGGATCCGGGGAGCGCCGCGTCCTATTGCTTTCTCCGCTGCCCCACCTGCGACGGCATGGTCCGCCCGTGGCGCGACCGGGCCTGCCCGCGCTGCGGACGCCGGATGGAGCCGGACGCGGCGGGCGCGGTGGTCCACTGGGACTGAACCCCCGAGAAGTGTGCACAGGTTGCCGGGTTCGATCGAGGAGAACATGAATACACGTCAAAAGGACTACTGGTCCGACGGAACCACGCTCACCGTCGAATACCTGATCGACTGGATCAGGGAGAACCAATCGATCTGCTGGCCCGGGCGGTATCCGCTGCCGGAATGGTTCTATCCGAAGGTCGCCGAGGTCATCGCGCCCACGGTTCACGACATCACGACGAGATACCGGGGGGACGGCCGACCCTACACCGAGGAGGAGAACCGGGGAGCGGTCGCCAGGAACATCACGCTCCGTATCTTCAAGATCTGGGGGCGCCTCCGCCTGGGAACCCTCGCCTGTCGAAGGTGCGGAGGGAAGATCCTCGGCGAAAATTTCGTGTTCGACTGGCGGGGGTCCGGCCCGTACAATGTCTGGCATTCGGACTGTTACGCTCAGCAGCAGGTCGATCCGCAGCCGTTCTACGCTCCCCCAGCGCGGAAGAGGACCGACGCCGAGCAGTACAGAATGGACCTCGATGAGCGAAAGGAGATGGTACAGGTCGAACGCCGCCGGCAGCGGGCCGATCTGCAGCGACGGGATGCCTCCAGGAGCCTGCCTCCGCATCTCGAGGACCGGTGAGGCGACGGTGATCGCCTGCGGGGGCGGCTCGTGAAGCCCGGGATGCGTGCATGAACGGTGCGAGCGGATCGTTCATATCACGGACCCTTGCCGGCCGCATGGCGATGGTGACCCGGTTCCAGAGCCCCGTTCCGCCATACCCCGGGTGGGAACGCCGGCTCTACCTCCTCTCCCGCCCGATAACCGCGGAGGACGTTGAGGCGATCCTGAACGGGCAGGAGAAATATGTGAGGGAGGTCGGGCCCGACTCGATCGTCTGTATCCACAAGTTCGGCCTCGTCGAGATCAACATCATTGTCGGGGCACCGGAGATCGAGGTCTGGTTCAGCCCGGAACAGCGGGTGTGGACCTCCGAGTACCTTGACGCACTGCTCTCGACGCGGTTTTAACAACGGGGACTGCAGCTCCGGCCCGGAGTGCATACCGAAAAACGGTGGGGGGAGATCGTCTCAGTCGATGGCAACCATTACTTCGGACGCCTTCATGACGGCGTAGACCTTCGCCCCCTCCTTGAGGCCAAGCTTCTCCGCCGAAAAGGTCGTGATCACCGAGACAATCTCGCCTCCTCCGTTGAGCGTGATGGTCACCTCGGTGTTCACCGGCCCCTTCGTGATCGTTTTTACCGTTCCGGGCACGTGGTTTCTGGCGCTTATTTTCATGCTGTCTCCATCCCCGTCTGGGGATCCGAACACATTTAAATGTGCCTATTGCGGCAAGCCGGTTGTTTCCCCAGAGACCGGGGCGATAAAGGGGGGACGAAGATCCGTGCCCCGCTTCGGGCAGGTACGCGATCGCGAAGCAGGGACGGGTTCATTCGTGCGCACCATCTTCTCCGGCGGTCCGTGCCCCGTGGACCAGGCCCGATCGGATCCAGGGCGGGCGGCCTTACACGCCCAGCTCTTATGGGATATCTCCGAACAGGCCCTTTTCACCCGGTCTTCGGACCGGCTGCTGAACCCGCCGTCGCCACGTCCTGCTGCGAAGCGGCCGGGATCACGTGCACGGCAGAGGCTTTGAAGGTCGCGTAGACCCGGCTCCCCGGCCCGAGCTCGAGCTCCCGGCAGCTCTCACGGGTCAGGAGGGCCGTCAGCGGGAAGCCCGCGTCCAGCACGACCCTGATCGTGCTCCCGCAGGATACGACCTCCGTGACCGTGCCCGGGAGGCAGTTGCGGGCGCTCGAGGCGAAGGGCGCTTCAGAGAGGATCACGTCCTCCGCGTGCAGGGTGGCGACCACGTCCCCGACGACCCCGGAGACCGCGAGAAACGACGGCCCGCCCCCTGTCTCGATCCGAGCGAGCCGGCCCGCCGCCGACGCCCTGCCGCGGATGATATTCCCGATGCCCAGGAACTCCGCGACGAACGGGTCCGCGGGGTGGAGGAAGACGTCAGCGGTCTCGCCCACCTGGATGATCCGGCCCTCGTGCATGATCGCCACCCGGTCCGCGAGGGCAAAGACGTCCTCCAGGTGGTGAGTGATCTGGATGACAGTGGTCCCGGTCAGGCGCCGGACGCGGGCGAGCTCTACCCGCATCCGCTCGCGCGTGGGCCCGTCGAGCGCGCTCAGGGGCTCGTCGAGCAGCAGGACCTTCGGCCTCAGGACGAGGGCGCGGGCGAGTGCGACCCGCTGCTGCTCTCCCCCGCTCAGCGAACCCGGGTACCGCCGTGCGAGGTGCCCGACCTCGAGCAGGGCGGAGATCTCCGCCACGAGCGCGCGCTGCTCGTCCGGCGGAACCTTCCGCTGACGCAGCCCGAACGCGATGTTCTCCTCGACCGTGCGGTGAGGGAAGAGCGCGTAGTCCTGGTAGACCATCCCGAACGATCGCGAGCGCGGAGAGGCATCGGTGATCTCCCGGTCGCCCAGGAAAATTCGCCCGGCGTCAGGGGAGTGGATGCCCGCGATCGTCTCGAGGAGCACGGTCTTTCCCGCGCCGCTCGGGCCGAGGATGACGAGGTACTCGTTCTCCCTGACTTCGAGGGAGACGTCCCGGAACGAGAACTCGCCCAGGGTGACAGAGAGGGACTCGATCTGCAGCACCAGGCTCCCCCTAGAAGACATTCACGCCCCGGTCGACGAGGTCCACCGCGCAGAGCGTGGCGAGCGAGATCACGATCAGGATCGTCGCGGCCGCAACGGCCATGTTCAGGTCGCCGGTCGAGATGTTGAGAAAGAGCGCGATCGGCAGGGTCTCGGTCCGCATGGGCGTCGCGCCCGCGAGCATCAGGACGGCCCCGAACTCGCCCATGGCCTTGGACCAGGTGATGATCCCGCCCGCGACCAGGGCGGGGCGGGCCAGGGGCAGGGTGACCTGGAGAAAGGCCCCGGCGTCCGTGCACCCGAGCGTCTTCGCCACGTTCTCGAACCGGGGGTTCACGCCCGAGAAGGCTGACCGAAGGATCCGGACCAGGTAGGGCAGGTTCACGAAGACCTCCGCGACGACGATACCGAGCGGGGTGAAGACGACCGCGAGCCCGGCCTGCTCGAGGGCTTTTCCCCACGGCGTCGTCCCGAAGAAGAGGAGGAGCGCGATCCCGGCCACCAGCGGTGGCATGGCCAGCGGGAGGGTCAGGACGAGCGTCGCGGCCCGCTTGCCCGTGAACCGGTAACGGTCGAGGGCGTAGGCGATGGGGACGGCGAGTGCGATGCAGATCCCGGTCGAGGCGAGACTCGTGGCGAGGCTGAGCAGGACCGCGAACCGGATCTCGGGGCTGGCCAGGCTGGAAGCGAGGGCCGCGGGCGGCGTTGCCGCGACCAGTCCCAGGAGGGTCGCGCCGATGAAGAACGCGAAGAGGCAGGTGATGAGGAGGAAAAGCCTCCGCATCAGCGACGGTCTCCGGAGCCCGCCCCCTCGGCGAAGCACGCCTCGGAGGCGAGCCGGCTTGTCTCACGGATCCGCTCGATATGCTGCACCGAGACCCAGCCGCAGACGGCGTCGGGGATGCTGTCGAAGGCCGGCACGTAAGGCTTGATGTCCAGGATGGGCGTGCCGTCGAGCAGGTCAAGGCCCGCGACGTAGATGACGCCGTCGTCGATCCGCCGGAGGGCGACGTAGGAGATACCGATCGGGTTGGGGCGATTGAAGTGGCGGGAGGCGAAGATGCCGTGCGGGGTGACCCCGTCCGAGAGGGGCTTCTCGACCAGGGCGCGCCGCTTTGCGCGGTCGAAGTGGGACAGGAGGATGAGGTGCGAAAACCCGTCGACGCTCCCGAGCCCCTCGCGGTAGTCGGGGAAGACCTCGATCGTCCCCTCCGCCGCGGAGAAGGTGCTCTGGAACGGGGGGTCGCCGGCCCTCTTAAGGGGCGACCGAGCGATGCCGATAGGTGTGTATTCCATCATGGTGTGTCTCCGGTGGTTCTTCTGTTTCAGGGGGTGGCGTTCGCATACTGCGGGTCAGGGTAGGCGGGGAAGCCGTGCTTCGCGAAGATGGCCTTCCCCTCGTCCGAGGCGACGAAGGCTGCGAACGCGTCCGCACCCGCGGGGTTCGCGGTGAACGTGGTCGTGCCGGCCGGGACGATCAGCACCTCGTTCTCGCTCACCGGGATCGAAACGGCGTCGAGCTTCGCGGGGTCGACCTGGTCGAGGGTGAGGACGGCCGCGTCGGCCATCCCGAGGGTCATGTAGATGGTCAGCTCGTTGATGGTCGGGGTCCGGGTGACGACGTTCTTCTCCACGGCGTCGGCGATGGCGAGCCGCCGGAACATCTTGGCGCCGGACTTGCCGATGGCCGTTGCATTGAGGTCCCCGAGCGCGACCTTCAGGTTCGGCTGCGCGAGGTCACGGAGTGACGTGATATTCCTGGGGTTCCCTTTCTGCACCGCGATCACAGGGACGTGGTAGGCGACCAGCCGGGAGCCGGCGACGAGTCCCTGGGCCTCCGCGGTGGCGTACTCAACCGTGGAGCCGGGGACGAACACGTCGCCTTTCCGCGTGAGGTTCATCTGGGAGATGAGCACCCCGCTCCCGGCGAAGGTGTACTGGACCTCGGTGCCATGCTTCTGCGTGAAGGCCAGGCCGATCTCCTGCATTGGCGTCTTGAGCCCGGCGCCCGCATAGACGAGGAGGCTCTCCGTTCCGTTCTCCGTGCCCGAGGGGACGCCCGACTGTGGGGACGTGCAACCGGCCGTCAGGAGCGCCCCGGCGACGAGGAGCACGACGAGGAGGCCGACGTGGGTAGACTTCATGTATAGCAATGGGCGTGAGTCAAATATAACATTTATCAAATCTGTTCGAGTTAACTTATAAAAATTAACTATTGCGGGCAGAGACTCCTGCGGCCCTTTCGCCCTGACCATGCGGCGGCGGGCCGCGGACATGCAGCGAGGAGATGCCTCCAGACGCCCGCCAACGATCTCTGAGGACCCGTAAGCCGACCCCACCGCTCGCCGCCGGTCGATTTTCTCCGGTGGATGATGGGCAGGAGAGGAACGATCGCCTCTTTGAACGAAATTTTCATTGCCGATTTCGCGATTCCCCGCCCACGACCTCCGAGGACGAAAAGAAGTTCGTCAAAGAATAGTCCAGCGTCGAGTCCGCCGAGTACTTCCGGACCCCGCAGGGAAAGAACGTGACCCGCAAGGTGATCAGAGCGCCCGGGGCGAAAGACGAGAAGTAGGCGGTCGGGTTCGCCCCGAACCTCGAAGGCCGCGAGGACCCGACGACGATTCCAGACGTCTCGGGACGCTATCGGTTCGTGCAGATTGCGCGAGTACTTTCGCGATTCCCCATTCTCTCGACGTATATCTTATCTCCGTTATTATGGTTGGACGAATCCACTTTCTTCAGATCAGTTGATCCGTGCTACCGCTCCATATGAGCAGCTTGACCTCGGCCATGATTGACAGGGCGATCTCCTGCGGGAGGTTCCGGCCGAGATGCAGTCCGGCGGGGCAATAGTGCCTTATATCGATGATCCCGACGCGCTGTCAGGCACCGGCAGCAGCGACCTGAGACACGCCCTGCCAGCGGCACGCCGAAGTGTCTCCCTTCTCGAAAGAAGCTCCAGTGCCGATTTCAGGCCGGGTTTCCCGAGCCAGTTCCTGATCCATGTGTCCATGCCCGGATGGTCGTAGAAGCCCGGCATGCCCACGAAGACCGTGGACAGAGACCATGGTGCAGTCGCTGCCGGGAACGAGTTGATCTCGTTGGGGGAAGGGGGAGACTGCACAGGCGGAGAGGTCTGAAGCGGTTCGAATGGATCGTTTTATCGGATGGCCCGGTAACCGTCCTATGACGATGGTATCCAGATTCCAGAGCCCCGTTCCGCCATATCCCGGGTGGGAACGCCGGCTCTACCTCCTCTCCCGCCCGATAACCGCGGAGGACGTTGAGGCGATCCTGAACGGGCAGGAGAAATATGTGAGGGAGGTCGGGCCCGACTCGATCGTCTGTATCCACAAGTTCGGCCTCGTCGAGATCAACATCATTGTCGGGGCACCGGAGATCGAGGTCTGGTTCAGCCCGGAACAGCGGGTGTGGACCTCCGAGTACCTTGACGCACTGCTCTCGACGCGGTTTTAACAACGGGGACTGCAGCTCCGGCCCGGAGAATCTATGAAAAATGGTGGGTCGAGGTGGGTTCAGTCGATGCCGACTATCACATCGGACGCCTTCATCATGGCGTAGACCTTCGAACCCTCCTTGAGCCCCAGCTTCTCGGCCGAGTAGGTGGTGATGGATGAGACGATCTCGGCACCTCCGGCGATCGTCATGACCACCTCGGTGCTCACCGGCCCCTTCTTGATCGACTTCACGGTTTCGGGAATGTGGTTTCGTCCGCTAATCTGCATGGTATTACAGGGAGTGCCTTATTTCATAAGTTTATTTAAATATTATCCCTGTAGTAAATGGTCCCCTTTTTATACTGGATCAGGAGGGCCGGGAGATAGTTATGGTTTCCGTTCGATCTAGTCCAGGACGCTGCTCTGGGCTTCCGGGGGTCTGGACGGGTCGTTCGCGTTCAACCACCCTGCCCGGGGCGCCTCCGTTCAAAGCGAGACGACAGGCCCAGGGCCTGACCTGGAACAGCCCCGCATGCGAATTCCGAGCCGATTAATGGGTCCGCGCGGCCCGGCGGCTGAGCCCGCGCACCACGGCGATGACGGCAAATGAGATGGCGAGGAGAATGACCGAGAGGGCAACCGAGGCTGTGATGTCGCTCTGCAATCCGGTGTAGATCGCGAGCGGCATCGTCTGCGTCTTCCCCTGGATGTTGCCGGCGAACATGATCGTCGCGCCGAACTCGCCGAGGGCGCGGGCGAAGCTCATGATCGCGCCCGAGACGAGCCCCTCTGCCGCGAGCGGGACCGTGATCCGGCGAAAGGTGTAGGCGGGCGAGGCCCCGAGGGACCGCGCTGCGGCCTCGTACGCGGGGTCGACCTCGCCGAAGGAGGTCCGGGCCTGCCGGAGGAAGAACGGTGCGGCGACAAAGCACTGGGCCATCACGACCGCTATGGTCGTGAACGCGATGGTGATCCCGAACGGGGCGAGGTACTGCCCGATGAGCCCGAACCGCCCGAAGGCGAGGAGGAGCCCGAGGCCGGCCACGGCCGGTGGGAGCACGATCGGCAGGTCGGTCAGGGTCTCGACCAGGTTCCGGCCGGGGTAATCGGCCCTGGTGTTGAGGAACGCGAGCGGCGTGCCGAAGACGATCACGACCAGGGTCGCGACGATCGAGGTTGTCAGCGAGAGCCGGATTGCGTCTGTCACGACCGGGTCCGACAGGGACGCGATCAGGGCCGCGGGTGGGACGTAGAGAAACAGGGCGAGGATCGGGATCGCGACGAAGAGGGTGAATGCGACCGCGAGGAAGGCGGTTAAAAGGGTGAAGGCCACCCCCCGCCGGGACGGGGGCAGAGGGGGGCTCCTCTCGCGGTCCATGGGCGGGCGACTCAGACCGGGGTGAACCCGAATCGGGCGAGCGTCTGCTGGCCGGCCGGGGAGTGGATGAAGTCGATAAACGCCTGGGCCATGGCCCTCTCCTTCGTCTCCTTCACGACCGCGATCGGGTAGTCGGCCACGATCTGGTACGCCGCCGGCAGCTCGATCACGGTCACCTTGTCCAGCTGCGCGGCGGGAACGTCCGAGGCGTAGGCGATCCCGGCGTCGGCCTCCCCGAGCACGATCTTGGTCGCCAGCTGGTTCACGTTCGTCTCCTCCGAGACAACGTTCGCGAGGACCTTCGTCCTGAAGTCCGGTCCGTACGCGGAGTCGTTCACGGATCTGTTGAGCAACTGCCGGGCATAGTCGCCGATCGGTACTTCGGGCGTCCCGACGACGAGTTTCACGCCGGGGTTGGCCAGATCCTTGAAGCCCGTGATCTTCGCGGGGTTGGCGGCGGGTACGAGGATGGCGATCCGGTTGTGCACGAAGATCGTAACCGTGTCGTTCTCGATGCGGCCGTCGCCCTTCGAGAGGTTCATCTGCTTCGTGTTCGCGGAGGCGAAGACGTCGGCGTACGCGCCCTGCTGGAGCTGGGTGCGGAGGACCTGCGAGCCGTCGAAGTTCAAGACGACCTTCGTGGAGGTGTGGTTCGCCTCAAAGAGGCGGCCGCATTCAGTGAAGGCGTCCTTGAGGGAGGCTGCCGCGTAGACGGTCAGCTCGGCCGCAGGAGCGGTGGTCGTCGTGGCGGGGGTGGGCGTCGGCGTGGACGCTCCCGGCGTCGAGGTGCACCCCGCGGCGCAGAGGAACGCGGCGAGGACGAAGATGACGAATACGGTGGATCGCTGGGGTCTCATCGGTGATGCTCCGTCAGTCCGATCTGCGAGGATCGGGCTCGACAGCATGAATACGTTGACATATCTTAAAAAGTAATATCTCTAGATGATCTGCGACTCGGGCGGGAACCTCACTATCGATGCCATGACCGTCCGGCTCGGCGAATTCACGCTCGGCCCCGTCTCCCTCGACCTTCCTACCGGCGCCCTCTGCGCGGTCGTCGGTCCGTCCGGGGCGGGCAAGTCGGCTCTTCTCCAGGTGATCGCGGGGCTGGTCCCGGTCGCGTCCGGGGGACTGATGCTGGACGGGCGCGACCTGACCGCGCTCACCCCCGAAGCGCGGGGGATCGCGCTCGTCCCCCAGCACTACGCCCTCTTCCCCCACCTCTCCGTGCTCGAGAACGTCGCGTTCGGTCTGCGGGCGCGGGGGGTGCCGGCCCGCCGTGCCCGGGACGAGGCCCGGGCAGCCCTCGAACGACTCGAGATCGGCCACCTCGCGGACCGGCCCCCGGCCACGCTCTCGGGCGGGGAACGGCAGCGGACCGCGATCGCCCGCGCGGTCGTACTCAGGACCCGCCTCCTCCTCCTCGACGAGCCCTTCGCTGCACTCGACCCCGTGACCCGCGCGGTCGCCATCGAGGAGCTGGCCGAGCTCCATGCCCGCCTGGGCCTGACCGTGGTGCTCGTGACTCACCGGCCGGACGAGGCCGAGCTCCTCGGGACCCACGTCGCCGTCGTCGTCGGGGGACGTCTGGCCGCGTTCGGCGAGACCGCGCGGGTCTTCGCCGATCCGCCGGACGAGCGGGCCGTGCGCGCCCTCGGGCTCGAGAACCTGCTCCCCGCCGGCAGCGTCCCGGGGCTTCCCGGCCCGGGGCCGTGGTACGTCCCGGCATCGACCGTGCGGGTCCGGGCGGGAACGGCCGGACCGGTCCCGGGCGGCCTTCTCGTCTTCGTCGGGGTCGTCGACCGAATCCAGAGGACAGGCCCGCTCTTCCGGGTGCGGATTCGCGGAGACGGCTTCCTCATCACCGGGTATCCCGGCGATGACGGGCGGGTGCCCCGTCTCGGGGAGACGGCGAGCGCCCTCGTCGACCCGGCGACGATCTGCGAGCTCCCGACCGTCGGGCCGGCGCCGGCGATCCCCGCCACGCCAGGCCGGCCGGGCCGCCTCTTCAGGCGGGCGTGACGATCTCAACCGGCCCCCCGATGGCGTCAGCAGCCCGAATCACGGCCTGGACCCGGAGATCGTCGAGCAGGGCGTGCGTGGAGAGGAGGCGGGTGCGCCCCCCGCCCCCCTCCAGCGCGGCGATATGACAGCGCCGGGCGCCGAGCACCTCGTAGGCCAGGGCCGACCGGCCGCCGACGGGCTCGACCTGCAGGCCCACGGTCCGGGCAGCCGAGACCAGCCACTCGAGGATCGGGCCGGCGGCCCCGTGGACAAACACGGTCCGCCGGGCGGCCCGCTCGCCCGCGGTCATGCGCGCCTGGTGCACGGTCCCCGCCTCGAACCCCTCGACGCCGCTCGGGACGTGGATGAAGGCGTGGATCCCGATGTCCGCAAGGTGCGAGGCCGGGTTCCTTCCGCGCGGATAGGCGACCCAGCGGTCCCCGATGCACCCGAGCGTGAGCGGCACGAACTCGTCCACGCCGACCTCGGAGACGACCGGCCGGGCGAGTTCCACCGGCACGGCCGAGTACTGGGCGGTCGACGGGAATCCCCAGGAGCAGAGGAGCGGCGCGACGAGTTCGCGGAGGACGACGCCGGCCGCGAACGGGTACCCGGGGAGCGCGAGGACAGGGACTCCGCCCACGCGGCCGGCGAGGGTGGGGCGACCGGGCTGCATGGCGACGCCGTGGAAGAGGACCTCGCCGAGTGTCCTGATCGCCCTGGCCGTGCCGTCGCTCGCTCCCTTGGAGACGCCTCCGAAGACCAGCACCAGGTCCGAATCGCGGGATGCGGTTGAAAGAACGTCTCCGATGGTCCCCGTCCCGCCGGGGACCGCCGGGCGGGTGACGCAGCCGACCCCGCGCCCCGAGAGGAATGCAGCCGCCCGGGCCGTGTTCGACTCGATCACCTCCCCGGGTCCGGGCCGGGTCCCCGGCGGCACGAGCCCTTTTCCCACCGGGACCAGCACGACCCGCACGGCGCGGACGCGGACGGTCTCTATACCGCACACGACCAGGGCACCAACCTCGTCCGGCTGGACCCGGTGGCCGGGCGGGAGGACCTCCCTGCCTTTCCTGATCTCGGCCCCCGCGCGCCGGACGTGCTGGCCCGGCCACACGGTCTTCGTGGTCGTGCTTCGCCCGCCCGACGTCTCGAGGTCCTCGACCATGACCACCGCGTCGCACCAGTCCGGGAGGGGATCCCCGGACTCGACTGAAACGGCCGACGGGAGGGCGACCGGGTTGCCCTGCCGGGCGCCGGCGGTCTGGGCGCTCAGGACCGCGCACCCGTCGACGAGACACTGGTCTTCGCCGGGAACGTCGATAGTGGCCAGGACGGGTTCCGCGGTCACCCGCCCGACGGCGTCCGCGACCGGAACCACCTCGGTCCGCGAAGGGGCCGGAAAGTATTCTGTCACGATCGTGCGGGCCTGGGCGTACGTGACCTGGTCGAAGAACCGCATGGTGTTGCTCCAGAGAGGGTCGCCGTCCGGAGAGATAACCTTTGGTTATAACTGCGAATCGTTAAATGGGTTATATTAACATCGTGTTTCTTCTCTGCGGGCCGGTCACTTTTTTAACAATGTCAATGGGCGTCGTGAGCGGAACGACGGAGGAGACGGCCGGGCTGACCCGCCGGGTAAACGTGATTTTGGCCGACGGGGACGGCGTGCGGCGGGAAGAGGCCGAGGTCTGCGTGGAGTCGACGGTCGAGCTCCGCGTGAACGGCACGCCGCTTGTCCGGCTCGCGCTGACCCGCGACCGGCTCGAGGCGTTCGCGAGCGGTTTTCTCGTCTGCGAGGGGGTCGTCCCCTCGGTCGACGCGATCGGGTCCATCGTGGTCGACGGCGAGGTGATCGACGCCAGGGTCCCGGACCTCGTCGGCCCGCCCTTCGGGGTCGAGCTGCGCAGCTCGGGCTGCCCGGGCCTCGCCTGCGGCCTCGACGCGTGTCGAAAGCCCCTGCCGGACGGCCCGGGGGTCGAGCTCGAGACCCTCATGCACGCCGCCGGCCTCATCAACGACCTGGCGCGCCTCTGGCGGCGGACGGGGGGAACGCACTGCACCGTGATCGTGGGCCCCGACGGGGAGGTGATCGCGTCGGCTGAGGACATGGGCCGGCACACCTCCGTCGACAAGGCCGTCGGAACGGCCCTGCTCGAGGGCGCCGAACTCTCGTCCGCGATCCTGGTCTGCACGGGCCGCCTACCGTCGGGCATGGTGGCAAAGGTCTACCGCGCGGGGATCCCGGTCGTCGTCTCGAACACGGCCCCGGTCCTGGCCGGCCTTGAACTGGCCGACCGGCTGAACCTGACTGCGGTCGGGTTTGCCCGACCGCCGCGGCTCACGGTCTACACCCACCCCGAGCGCGTCCGCCGGGGCGGGACCCCCCTCACAGTGGTCGCTACCGGGTAATGGGGAATCATTAATTACCTGTTTGGGATAATCAATTTTGTAATGGAAGCCCTCGATCGGACGGCCCTGTCACGGCCCGAGTCCACGCTGCCGGAGGAAAGCACCTGTTCTATCGAGGACGCGATCTGTTTTATCCAGCAGTCGGCGCTCCCGGCCAGTTCGGAGGTGGTGCAGATCGACAGGGCGGACGGCCGCATCCTCACCGAGACGATCCGCCCGGACTGCGACGTGCCGGGCTTCGACCGCTCGGCCATGGACGGCTTCGCGCTCAACGCGGCCGGGACTGCAGGGGCCTCCGAGGCAACCCCGGTCACGCTCCGGATCGTGGGCTCGGTCTCGATGGGCGCCTCCTGCCAGATCGAGCTGGGGCCGGGAGCGGCCTGCGGATTGCCGACCGGCGGGCGCCTGCCCGGCGGCGCCGACGCGGTGGTGCCGCTCGAGCAGGCTGAGCGTCGAGGAGATTCGCTGGTCCTGAGCCGCCCGGTGAGATCCGGCGAGCACGTCACCCGCCGCGGCGCCGACTTCGTCGCCGGAACCCTCCTCCTGCCCGAGGGCTGGACGATCCGGCCCCAGGACGTCGGTGTGCTCGCTGCGGTCGGGCGTACCGCGGTCCGGGTGCGCCGCCCCCTCCGGATCGGGATCGTCCCGACCGGCCTCGAGCTCGTCGATGCGGCGGCCGAGCCCGCTCCCGGCGAGGTCCGCGAGGTCAACTCCCACCTGATCGGGGTCTTTCTCCGGCGCCAGGGCGCGATCCCCATGCTCTCTGCGGTCGTGCGCGACGATCCCGACGAGCTGACCTACGCGGTCCTCAGGGCGGTCGCCGACTGCGATGCGGTCGTGGTTTCGGGCGGGAGCGCCCGTGGCGAACGCGATATCACGGGCCAGGTTCTCGCCCGCCTCTCGGACAGGACCATGCCCGCGGTCACGTTCGGCCCGGGCAAGCCGACCCGGATCGCGATGGTCCACGGCCGGCCGGTCATCGGGCTGCCCGGCCACCCGGCCTCGTCGTTCATCGTGCTCGTCCTCTTTCTCGCCCGGCTGATCGAGGGGATGCAGGGCGGATCGCGACGGGGCAGCTGCCGCCAGACCGTCCGGCTCGCGGCCCCGATCCCGCTCCGGCGCCGGCGGGAGACCTACCGCCTCGTCAGCATCCGGGATGGGTGGGCGACCCCGGTTGACGGCGAGACCGGCCGCCTCTCCACCCTCTTCGAGTGCGACGGGATCGTCGTGGTCCCGGCCGATGGTGGCGGCCTTCGGGCCGGCGACGAGGCCGACGTCATCACCTGGTGACACCCAGGGCCGCAAGCACCGCGCCGACCTTCGGGTCGTCTGCAAGCCCGGGAGGCGCCGCGAGCGCGACCTCCTCCCCGCTCGCGAGCCGGAGCATCCACGCCTGCACCGGCAGGTTCCGTGCGTCCCTCAGCGCGGCCAGGTGGCAGGCCGAACGCTCGAAGAGCGCGCGCGCCTCGTCTTCACCGCACGGGACAAGGGCGACGCGATACCCGGTCTCCAGGAGATCGATCCCCTCGACGGCGCCGACCACCAGGAGTGTCCGATCCGGGCCGTCCGGGTCGTCCAGGAGCTCGGCCTCGACCTGGTCGCCGGCGGCGTACCCGGGTACGGCCTCCGCCACCAGGAGGCGCGCATTCGCCCGGAACTGGGAGAGCGTCCCGTGCCGCCCCCGCGGCTGCCTTACGCCGACTGTGGAACTCCCGACCAGGGCGACTGAGAGCGGGACCGCCTCGGCGAACCCGGGGTGGGATTCTATCGCCAGGCCGAGCCGGGCCCGCACCCGGAGGGCCGCCGGGACCGGGAGGCCCCACGCGGCGAGGAGCGGGACGATAAAGAACTCGGTGAGCAGGCCCACGGGCTGGGCGCGGCCTGGCATGGCGACGACCGGGACGCCCCCGTCCCGGACCACGAGAAAGGCCCGGCCCGGCCGGGCGGCGACCCCGTCGATCACGACCTCGCCGAGGGACCGGACCACCCCGAACGCGACATCGCGCGTGCCGCGCCCGCTGCCGCCGCAGACGACGACGAGGTCGACCTCGGTCCGGAGGGCCTCGATCGCGGCCCGGATCGCCACCGGGTCGTCGGGCACCACCGGGTGGACGATCGTCTCGGCGCCCTGCTGCGCGAGCAGGGCACGGATCGCGACCGGGTTCGAGGCGACGCTCTCGCCCGGCCCCGGCACCGTGCCCGGCGGGACGAGCTCGCCGCCGGTCGGGACGACGCCGACCCGGGCGGCCCGGACCCGGACGCGGGTCGCGCCCGCGGCCACGAGCGGGCCGACGTCGACCGGGCGGAGGCGGTGGCCGGAGGGCAGGAGGAGGGCGCCGTCCTCGAGCTCGGTGCCGGCGCGCCGCACCCCGTCCCCCGCCTCGACCGGCGCCTCGAGAAGGAGCCGCGCGGCCCCGTCGGAACAGCACTCGATCGGCACGACGGCGTCCGTCCCGGGTGGTAGCGGCCGGCCCGTGTCGACGCGCGCGCCGGTCTCGATCGCGACGGGGCGGCCTTGTGCCGCGTGGATGGTGTCCCTGCTCGCTACGGCGATCCCGTCGACCTCGGCCACGTCCGTATCGGGGATCGCGAACCCGGCCCGCACCGGTGCGGCGAGTATTCTCCCGACGCCGAATTCGACCGGCAGGTCGACGGTTCGGCCCGGGTCCGGGAACGCGGCGATGATGCGCGCACGCGACAGATGGAAAGACGGGAGGTGACTGGCCTCCTGGTATGACCTGATCAACTTAACAGGATTATTCAGTCTTCTTATTTACCATCACGCCCAAAAACAGAGTGTGGACCCACGAAAGGCGCTTGAATCGGCGGGCGGCATCATCACCCAGCGCGACCATCGGCGCTGCATCGTCCGGCTCCGTACCCCGGCCGGCCTCCTGACCCCGGCCCAGCTCGAGGGGCTCGGTCGGATCGCGCGCCGGGCCGGCCTATCATCCGTGCACCTGACCACGCGCCAGACCATCGAACTGCCCGACATCGACCCGGGGGCGATCGGTCCCCTGCTCTCGAAGCTCGCCGAGAACGGCACGCCGCTCGGTGCCGAGCGGAACGAGGTCGTGAACGTCGTGGCCTGTCCCGGCACCGCGACCTGCCGCCTGGCCAATATCGAGACCTACGCGCTCGCGCAGGAGCTCGACCGGCGGTTCTTCGGGATCGAGCTCCCGGTAAAGATGCGGATCGGCATCTCGGGCTGCCCGAACATGTGCGCCGGCGAACGCCTCTGCGAGATCGGGATCACCGGCATCCGCCGCCCGCTTCGTGACGAAGGGCACTGCACGGGATGCGGTACCTGCACAAACACCTGCCGCGAGGAGGCGATCGTGATGGTGAACGGATCTCTCAGCCTCGACGAGGACCGGTGCATGGCCTGTGGGATGTGCATCGATTTCTGCCCGTTCACAGTACTGACCGATGACGGCCCGCAATACCGGATCACAGTCGGGGGCCGGCGCGGGCGTCACCCGGCGCTCGGCGAGGAGCTGTTGACCGTCCGGACGCCCGAGGAGGTGGTCACAGTGGTCGGGGCCGTCCTCGATCGCTGCTACCGCCGGGCGTACGCCGACCGGCACTTTGCGGACCAGCTCGACCTGATGGACCTCGATGGGCTTCGCGCGGACCTCGCTGCCCGCGTGAACCGGCCGTTTGGCGCGGATCCTCAGGAACCTGGATCGCCGGATGCCGTTGGAGATGAGGTCCGGCAGCCCGATCTCGCATAACATTTTGTGTTAACAAAAATAGAAAATAAACTCTATATGTTGTATTGAATTAACTGGCCCCTTTTTTTAATCAATTCTCTAATCTTGGTACAGGCCAGCCCCAACGTGGCGCGCTCCACCGACACGGCGCGTCCGGGGAGGTGAGGTGAACCTGTGAACAACTCGATTACACTGAACCTGATCACGCAGCGCGCCATCGAAGAGGGCGTCGCGATGGAGAAGGGCAAAACGACCCCCGAATACCTCGAGGCCTGCTCGATCATCGAGATGAACCTCGAGGACATCCGGCGCCTCGGTATCTACCGGAACACGAACGTCCGCGTGACGAGCGAGGCGGGTTCGGTCATCGTCAGGGCCGTCGTGGCCGGCCAGTACTGTCCCCCCGGGCTCGGCCACATCCGCCAGGGCGTCTGGGCGAACCAGGTCGTCCCGTCCCGGACCCAGTCCACGGGCGTACCGCAATACAGCGGGTTTCCCGTGACCGTGGAGCCCGCTCCGAACGAGCGGATCAAGTCAGCGCTCGAATGCGTCCAGGGAGCCTGCGGCCTCTGGAACGGAGGAACATAAGATGCCAGTAACCCATACCCAGGTCGGATGCCCGTACTGCGGCGCCTCATGCGACGACCTCGAGATCGTCGTCTCGGACGACGGCAAAAAGATCCTCGAGGTCAGGAACGCCTGCGCGATCGGCAGCGAGATCTTTCACCACGCGACACAACCGGGGCGCGTGAAACTCCCCCGCCTCCGCCAGGAGGACGGGAGCTACAGGGATATCTCGTACGACGAGGCGGTCGACTACTCGGCCAAAGTCCTTCTCAACTCAAAGAAGCCCCTGATCTACGGCTTCGGCTCGACGAACTGCGAAGCCATGGCCGCGATCGGGCGCGTGGCGGAGAAGGGCGGCGCGG
This sequence comes from uncultured Methanospirillum sp., assembly GCA_964461885.1. Taxonomy (GTDB): domain Archaea; phylum Halobacteriota; class Methanomicrobia; order Methanomicrobiales; family Methanospirillaceae; genus UBA288. The sequence goes on from CAYWVY010000012.1 coordinate 27,505, forward strand.
TCCTCGACAACTGCGCCTCGATCTGTCACGGCCCGTCCTTTCTCGCGATCTTCGATAACGGCTACCCGAGCTGCACCCTCGGCGAGGTCAAGAACCGGGCCGACGTGGTCGTCTTCTGGGGCTGCAACCCCATGCACGCCCACCCGCGCCACCTTTCTCGGTACTCGCTCTTCCCGCGCGGCTTCTTCACCCGGAAGGGGCACAAGAACCGGACCGTGATCTGCATCGATCCCCGCCAGACCGATACGGCGAAGCTCGCGGACCTCCACCTGATGGTGAAGCAGGGGCACGACTACGACCTCTTCAACGCCTTCAGGACTGCCCTCCGGGGCCACGAGATCCCGGAGGAGGTCGCCGGCGTATCCCGCGATGACATCCTCGAAGCGGTCCAGATGATGAAGAAGGGGCGCTTCGTCTCGTTCTTCTACGGGATGGGCCTCTGCCACTCGGACGGCCGCAACCACAACGTTGACATCGCGATCAGCCTGACCCGCGACCTGAACGCGGTCACCAAGGCGACGATCATGGCCATGCGCGGCCACTACAACGTCGCCGGGCCCGGCCAGGTCTGGTCCTGGTCGTACGGGTTCCCGTACTGCATCGACCTCTCGAAGGGGTCGCACGCGCACATGAACCCCGGCGACACGTCGTCCATCGACCTCGCCATGCGCCACGACTGCGACGCGTTCTTCAACATCGGGACCGACGCGGGCGCGCACTTCCCGATCGAGGCCGTCAAGAGGCTCCGGGAGCACCCGTGGATCACGATCGACCCGAACATCTGCATGGCGAGCGAGATCTCGGACCTCCACATTCCCGTCGCCGTGGTCGGGGTCGAAGAGGGCGGGGTCGTCTACCGGATGGACAACGTTCCGATCCAGTACAAGAAGGTGATCGAACCGCCGGAGGGCGTCATCTCCGACGAAGAGCTCTTCAACCGGATCTACGTCCGGATGTGCGAACTGACCGAGACCGAGCCCATCTGGATCCACCACCCGGCCCTCGACGTGGCCAGGGCCACGACGGAGGAGTAAGATGGCAGAAATCCTGATCCGGAACGGAGCGGTCTTCGACCCCTCGCGCGGGATTAACGGCGACGTCATGGACGTCGCGATCCGCGATGGTCGCGTCGTCGACTCGGTCGGTTCCGATGCGAAGGTGATCGATGCCGCCGGCAAGACGGTGATGGCGGGCGGCGTCGACGTGCACTCGCACGTCGCCGGGCCGAAGGTGAACGCGGGCCGGACCATGCGCCCCGAGGACAAACTCTTCAAGAGCCCGATGGCCTCCGGAGGCAACCGGATGGAGATGGGCTTCTCGATCCCCTCCACCTTCAAGACCGGGTACGACTACGCCCGGATGGGCTACGCGTTTGTGATGGAGGCCGCGATGCCGCCCCTCCACTCGCCGCATGTCCACGAGGAGATCCACGACACGCCGATCATCGACGAGGCTGCCCTGCCCGTCTTCGGCAACAACTGGTTCGTGATGGAGTACCTCAAGAGAGGCGAGATCGAGAATACGGCCGCCTACACGGCCTGGCTGCTGAAGGTATCGAAGGGGTTCGGCATTAAGGTCGTGAACCCCGGCGGCACTGAGGCGTGGGGGTGGGGGCTGAACTGCCTGACCCTCGACGACAACGTGCCGTTCTTCCAGATCACGCCCAAGGAGATCGTCAGCGGTCTGATCAAGACCAACGAATACCTCGGGCTCCCTCACTCGGTCCACATCCACCAGAACGACCTCGGCAACCCCGGCAACTACCGGACCACGATCGACACCCTCCGCCTGGCGGAAGGGATCGACGCGAGGAATAAGTTCGGCCGCGAGCAGGTGCTCCACTCGACGCACCTCCAGTTCCACTCCTACGGCGGGGACGGCTGGGGGAACTTCGAGTCGAAGGCCCGCGAGGTGGTGGACTACGTCAACCGCCAGAAGAACATCACCTTCGACCTCGGATGTGTGACCCTCGACGAGACCACAACCATGACGGCCGACGGTCCGTTCGAGCACCATCTGAACGCGCTCAACCACCTGAAGTGGACCAATGTCGACGTCGAGCTCGAGACAGCCGCGGGCGTCGTGCCGTACGTCTACGATAAGAATATCAGGGTCTGCGGGATCCAGTGGGCGATCGGGCTCGAACTCGCCCTCCTCTGCGAGGACATGGACCGCTGCTTCATCACGACCGATCACCCGAATGCCGGGCCGTTCACGCGGTACCCGCGGATCTACAGCTGGCTGATGAGCCAGAAGTACCGCGAGGAGACGATCGAGTCATTCAAGCACAGCGCCAAGGTGGTCTCCGCGACCGAGATCGCCGGGCTCGACCGCGAGCTCTCGCTCTACGAGATTGCGCAGATGACCCGCTCGGGGCCGGCGAAGGCGCTCGGTCTCGGGTCGCTCTACGGCGGGCTCGCTCCCGGCCAGGACGGCAACGTCGTGGTCTACGACCTCGACCCCGCGAACCTGCCTTCCGACCCGCTGGTCCTCGAGGGCGCGTTCCAGCGCGCCGCGTGGTTCGTGAAGAGCGGCGAGATCGTCGTCAAGGACGGTGATATCATGAGCCACGGCAACAAGCGGACCCTCTGGGTCAATGCGAATGCGCCCGAGAACCCGCAGGTAAAACGCGACATCCACGACAAGTTCCTCAAGGACTACACGGTCGGACTCGACACCTACGCGGTCCGCGACTACCTGGCCCCGAACCCGTATGTGATCGAGGTCGACATGGAGGCCTGAAGATGCCCACAGTAACACTGACTCCCGTCACGCATCCGGAACTCTGCCTCGACTGCTACGCAATCAGCCCCGACGCGATGGCCGGCCTCTCCGAGGCCGAGATCGCCGACCTGGAGGTCTGGGAGGGGAAGGTCAAGGGCCGGCTCGGCGACTTCTTCGCCGTCTCCGGCAATGCCGGAAAGACCCCCGACGAGACGCATATCATCGTCAACGGAGACGCCTCCCGCATGAAGTACATCGGGTACAAGATGTCCGGCGGCATGGTCACGGTGGAGGGCAACGCCGATATGTACGTCGGCGGGTGGATGAAGGACGGGAAGATCCACGTCAAAGGCAACGTCGACTCCTTCTGCGGCATCCAGATGGAGGGCGGGGAGATCCTTGTCGACGGTCGAGCCCAGAATCACGTCGGCTGCGCGTACCGCGGCGACTGGCGCGGGATGCGCGGCGGCACGCTGCGGATCCGAGGCGACGCAGGCAACGACATCGGGACCTTCATCAACGGCGGCACCATCATCATCGAGGGGAATGCCTTCATCCACGTCTCGACCCACGGCGAGGGCGGGACCGTGATTATCAAGGGCGACGCCCAGGGGCGCGTCGGCGGCCAGATGGTCAAGGGAGACATCTACGTGCTCGGCGCGATCGATCACATGCTCCCCGGCTTCAAGAAGATCGCGACGGTCGAGAAGGAGGTTGACGGGGCGAACTACCGGCTCGACCACTACGTCGGCGACCTCGGCGAGCGACATCCGACGCGGCGCGGTGAACAGGTCCTCGGCAACCTCTATGTCCGGGTCGCCGCGTAGGTCCTCTCACAAGACGGCCCGGGCGGCCCCAGCGCCCCCCGGCCGGGAGGACACCTCCCTGTCGCCGGGCGTCGCCTTCATGCGGGCGACGGCCTACCCCGACATGGCCACGACCGACCAGCTCCGGGGCGTCCCGCACCCCCCGCTCGAGCTTCCCGTTCCGCCCGAGGCCCGGCGCTATCCCCTCCCCGAACCCGGGTCCATCGAGGTCGCCCAGGTCGCGGTCCGGGACGCGCTGGAATGGTGGGAGCCGAGCGGCTTTCTGGGGAGAACGTCCCTCGATCTCGTCGACCTCTCGTACCTTCTCTGGTACACGCAGGGGGTCCGTGAGCTCGTCGACGACCAGGTGACACTCCGGCAGGTCCCGTCCTGCGGCAACCGGCACCCGCTCGAGACCTACCTCGTTGTGAGCGGCGTCGGTGGGATCCCCGAGGGTCTTTACCGATACCAACCGCTCGAGCATACCCTCGCGCTGCTCAAGCCCGACACGTGCCTGGTGAGCGCGTTCGCGGCGGCCTGCATGAACGTGCCGGCCGCCCACGTGGCGCCGGTCACCTTCGCCTGGACGGCGGTCCCGTACCGCGCCGTCTGGGGACTCGGGGACCGGGGGAACCGGGGTGTACTGATCGACGCGGGCCATGTCTGCCAGGCCCTGGTCATGACCGCGGCCAGCCTGGCCTGCGAGGTCCGGCCGATCGACCTCTTCCACGACGAGCTCGCCAACCGGTTGCTCGGGTGCGACGGTGTGAACGAGTACGCGGTGCTGATGGCAGCCGTCGGACGGCGCGAGGGACGGCTGTAACGAAACCTTTAAGTTCTTGATTAATAAGGTTCTGTTAACTTGTTCCTATATCTATGAATCCCACTTATCTCATTACCGGGATGTTCTCTGCCTCCGGGCGAGCTCATACCCATCAGTTCCGGAGAGGGCTGATGACTCGGTAACTGTGCCCCTCGCCAGGGCAAAGAGAGGACGGTGTGGACCTGGGGGGAGTCAGCCCCCCCATTCCGACTTCTTCGATCGCTGTTCCCGTTATAGATTTTTTCATTGCTGCTCGCCAACGGGACGTGCCGGAGAGCTGAACCGCCTGTCCTCAGTTATGGGTGAGATGATGTGACCGGCGGAGCGCACGCCCCGAGCCTGTTCGTCCGCATGGCCGGAGCGACGACACGACAGGCGAGGGCACATGGGAGAAACGAACGTCTTCCGGCCGCGCCGGCGAATGCAAGGACAGTGGAGTTGCCCCACCGGCAGCGTTGTTCGGGGCACGCTCCCAATACCATCAGACCGCTGGGCGGGCACCGGGAGAGACAGCGTGGGGGCGATGACGAGCAGCCCCGAAGGCAGGAGCGGGCCCATCGTCTGTTCTGCCCCGGAGCCCGGCTGGCCGCTCTCCGTATGGGCGTGCAGACTGGGGGCCATGGCGCACGGCATCCTTTCCGTTCAGGGACGCCGTTCCCGGTCCGGGGGAGAACGGGCTGGTTATATGCGGTGCAGTACCGATATGCAACGCCGAGCCCTCTCCGGGCCGGGCACACTGTCGGTGAGCGTTTCGTCGAGGAAAAATTCGGTGTGGTCGCGAGCGGTCGCTCGCACCGGGGGTGGGGACCGCCGGCCGCAGCACCGATCCGCTGGATCAAGGCAGGGTCGCTGCGGTCTGGGGCAGCAATCGTCCGGACCCGGGGCTGGGGCGGCCGGGCCGCGATCAGAGCGATACGGGGTCGTAGTACCGCTGGTCCCCGCAGGCCGCGCAGACGCCGCCCGTGAGGAGCGTGTTCGGGACCGACTCGCCGCAGCAGTCGCACCGACCCGCGGACCAGTCCTGCCTCGGGTCGAACCTGACCACGACCCGCTCGAGAGAGAGATACCGTCGTCCCCCGCCAAGGATCTCGTCGAAGAGCGTGCCGGTCATGGTATTCTTGTCGAAGGAGCGGTCGTGCATGAACCATGCCAAGAGCGCCGGGAACGCCTCGAGCCGGGCGGCATCGACCGCGACGCGCACCCCCTCCGAGGTCTTTGCTGTCGAGGGCCGGTTCATCGTGATGGCGAACCGGCCCGCGTTGAAGACGCGCAGGCGGTTGTTCCCGATCGTGCACCGGGCGATCACCTGGAGCGCGTCGGGCAGGCATTTCTTCGTCTCCGCCACCGCGAAGAGCTTCTCGCCGGGCGTTGCGTGGAGGCCTTCCATGGCCAGGTCGACCATGAAGACGCCCATGATGAGCCCGGGGGCGGGATAGGTGTGAAACTCGCTGCAGCGTCCGATCTGCCGTTGCAGGTGCTCGGGGACGCCGAGGGCGGCGGCCCGTGCCAGCACAGTTCCAGTCGTCATCTCCCCATCGGATGTCATACACTGTACTGTGCGGCCGCTCTTTAAACATCTTTGTTAGTAAATCTAATTTAATTAACCGCCCTCCTGGACGGTCGATCCGCGCGTACCCATCATCGTTGCAAAAAATCGACAAATATCGGTGGATCTGGGTCAAGATAGTTAATTATTTTCAATTTACCATCTCCGTTGTTATTATCTTATCATCAAAGACACATTGTAGTGTCCGACATTCGGCGCCGCGGGTGCCGGCCCGAGGTCAGTGACCATTGAGTAGATGCTGTATGACAGAATCACTGAAATATGTCCCAACCACCTGCCCGTATTGCGGCGTGGGCTGCGGACTGAACCTCGTCGTCAAGGACGACACGACGCTCGTCGGGGTCGAGCCCTACAAGCGGACCCCCGTCAACGAAGGAAAGCTCTGCCCGAAGGGCATGACCTGCTGGGAGACCGTCCAGAAACCCGATCGGCTCACCACGCCCCTGATCAAGAAGGACGGAAAGTTCGTCGAGGCGAGCTGGGACGAAGCGCTCGACCTTATCGCCTCCAAGTTCGGCGAGACCTATGAGAAGTACGGTCCGAAGTCGCTCGGGTTCCAGGTCTCGTGCCGGACCGTGAACGAGGACTGCTACGCGATGCAGAAGTTCGCCCGCGTCGCGTTCAAGACGAACAACGTCGACAACTGCGCTCGGATCTGCCACGGGCCATCCGTCGCGGGGCTCTCGCTCTCGTTCGGCTCGGGCGCTGCAACCAACCCGTTCGAGGACGTCCTGAAATCGGACCTGATCATGCTCATCGGGTCGAACGCGGTCGAGGCCCACCCGCTCGCGGGCAGGCGCATCGCCCAGGCGAAGATGAAGGGGATCCCGATCCTCGTCTTTGACCCGCGGTACTCCGCGACGGCCCGCCTCGCCGATGACTGGCTCCGGTACAACCCCTCGACGCACATTGCCCTGCTCAACTCGATGATGTACTGGATCATTAAGGAGAACAAGCACGACAAGGAGTTCATTGAGAAGCGGACCAAGGGCTTCGACGAACTCAAGGCGATGGTCGAGAAGTACGCCGACGTCGAGGAGATCACCGGTGTACCCCCCGAGCGTGTCCGCGAAATGGCACTCAAGTACGCCGAGGCCAAGAACGCTGTGATCATCTACTGCCTGGGGATCACCGAGCTGACCACGGGCACGGACAACGTCCGCTCCTGCGCCAACCTCTCGATGCTCTGCGGCAACATCGGGCGCGAGGGTGTGGGCGTCAACCCGCTCCGCGGCCAGAACAACGTCCAGGGCGCCTGTGACATGGGCGCATACCCGAACGTCTTCTCCGGCTACCAGGCCGTCGCGGTCGAGGATAACCGCAAGAAGATGGAGCAGGCCTGGGGCATGGAAGCGGGTTCCCTGCCCGACTGGTACGGTTCGACTCTGACCGAGCAGATGTGGGCGACCGGCGAGACGGTCAAGGCCATGTGGATAATGGCGCTGAACCCGGTCGTCTCGTACCCCAACTCGAACGGGATCATGGAGGCACTCAAGAGACTCGACTTCCTGGTCGTCCAGGACATCTACCCGACCGAGACGACCCAGTACGCCGACGTCATCCTGCCCGGCACCTGCTTCGCCGAGAAGGACGGGACCTTCACCTCGGGCGAGCGGCGGATCAACCGCGTCCGGAAGGCCGTGCCCGGCCCCGGGCAGTCGGTCGAGGACTGGAAGGTCTTCTCCATGCTCGCGAAGAAGATGAACCTCAAGGGCTTCGAGTGGGAGACGGCAGAGGACGTCTGGAACGACATGCGCGCCGTGACCCCCTCGATGTTCGGCGCTCCCTTCTCGCGGATGGAGCAGCCCGAGTCGATCCACTGGCCCTGCCCCACGATGGAGCACCCCGGAACGCCGATCCTGCACCGTGAGAAGTTCTCGGCCGCCGACGGCCTGGGCACCTTCTTCGGGCTCGAGTACCGCGAACCGGCGGAGGTCGCGGACGCCGAGTACCCGTTCACGCTCATGACGGGCCGGGTCATCTTCCACTACCACACGCGGACCCAGACGGACCGCGCGGCGGTCCTCCACTACGAGGTCCCCGAGAACTACGTGCAGATCAACACCGAGGACGCAAAGCGCCTGGGGATCAAGGAGAACGAGCATATCCTGGTCAAGTCCCGGCGCGGCGAATCCAGGCCGCTCGCGCGGATCACCGACGACGTGGCCCCCGGCGTGCTCTACATGGCCATGCACTTCCCCAAGGGCGCGAACGCGCTGACGAACTTTGCCCTCGATCCACTCTCGAAGATGCCGGAGCTCAAGCACTGTGCTGTCTCGGTCGAGAAGGTCCCGGAGGCCTGAATCATGGCAGCAAAAGGCGAGATGCTCTACGCATGGACCACAAACGCCGGCCTTGCAGGCAAGGCCGAGTGCGGCGGCGCCGTGACCCAGCTCTGGAAGTACGCGCTCGAGCACAAGATCGTGGACGCGGTCTTCGCCGTGAAGAAGGGGGTCGACCTCTACGACGCGGTGCCGACCCTGATCACGGACCCGAAGGAACTGGACAACACAGCCGGCTCGCTCCACTGCGGGACGCTCCTGATGTCCAAGCTGATCAAGAAATACCTCAACGGCGCGAAGGACAAGAAGATCGGGGTCACGGTCAAGGGCTGCGACGCGATGGGGATCTACGAGCTTGCGAAGCGCGGCCAGATCAACCTTGACAACCTCTTCATGATCGGCGTCAACTGCGGCGGATCGGTCTCGCCGGTCACGGCGCGGAAGATGATCGCCGAGAAGTTCGAGGTCGACCCCAACGACGTGGTCAAGGAGGAGATCGATAAGGGCCAGTTCATCATCCAGACCACGGACGGCCAGCACAAGGGGATCTCGATGGACGAGCTCGAGGAGGCCGGTTACGGCCGTCGCGCGAACTGCCGCCGCTGCGAGATGAAGATTCCGCGCCAGGCCGACATCGCGGCGGGCAACTGGGGCGTCATCGGCGAGAAGGCCGGCAAGGCGACCTTCCTCGAGGTCTGCTCGGAGAAGGGCGCGGACCTCGTAACGAAGGCGGCCGCTGCCGGCGCGATCGGGGTCGAACCAGCGAACCCGAAGGGGATCGAGATCCGCGGCAAGATCGAGAACTCGATGCTCAAGCTCGGCGAGAAGTGGCGCGCGAAGGACTTCGCCGACATGGGTGAGGGCGACGCCCGCATCCAGCACATCCTGGCGGAGACGAGCCGCTGCATCAAGTGCTACGCCTGTATCGAGAACTGCCCGATCTGCTACTGCGAGACCTGCAGCACCCAGAACCCGGCCCTCGTGCCGCCGGGCCGGCTTCCCGTATCCCCGATGTTCCACATGATCCGCTTCGCCCACGTGGCGGACTCGTGCGTGAACTGCGGCCAGTGCGAGGAGAACTGCCCGATGGAGATCCCGAACTCCCGGTTCATGCACGCGAACCAGGTCGAGCTCCAGAAGATCTTCGGGTACAGGCCCGGGCGTGACCTGCGCCTGCCGATCCTCGCGCTTGTCGAGGAGAAGGTCGAGCGCGATCGCCTGAAGGCGACCGGGAGCGACCAGATCTACCTCAACGTCTTCAACCCGGCCGAGCAGGCATAGTCCTGCAGCCCGGCCAGGCCCGATCGGGGCCGTCTCCCTCCGAGGGGGTCCTCGAACACCCCCGATCGGCCTTTTTTTTCAATGTTCCTTCCATCGCAGTGCCTGAGATCGTGGACGGTCGGAGTCGCAGGGCGCGGTGGCGGTTGCGCGGCTCGATAGCTGACGGCGAAGGTGAAGAGAGAACGTCGTCTGCCGGGGGCGCCATCGCGAATTCGGGACCCAACCGGTCGTCGCTTCGTGGGAGGGGATGCTGCCATCGCCGTGATCGACGGCGCAGACTCGGGCGCGCCCTGGGAGACGGGGTACGCCTACGCTCGCGGCGTCCCCGTGGTCGCCCTGCGCACCGACTTTTGGCGGGTCGGCGACGGGGAGTGCGCGAACCTGATGCTCGAGTGCTCGTCCTCGGTGCCCGGATCGTTCGACGAGCTGGCCGCTCTGCTCGGGGCACTGTCGTCAAAAGAAGAGGGGTAGGGTTACCAGGTCTCGGCGAAGGCCATGTTCACGTAGATGTCCTCGAGCCGGGCCTTGTGCCCGCGCTCCATCGCGGCGAGCTCGGTGAAGAGCTTCTTGACCTCCGCG
>CAYWVY010000013.1:0-31144 GCA_964461885.1 uncultured Methanospirillum sp.
CACCGCTCTGGGGGCGCGACCTGCCGGCCGCAACGGCCGCAGTAAAGATCGCCGCGGGCGCCCATCAGAGCGCCCACCTCCGCACCGGGAATCGCTCCAATGCGATCACGATACCGAGGACGGGGAGCGTCATTCCGCCCCCTACCGGGTCCGGATCTCCTCGATGCCCCGCTCGCGGAGCGGCAGGTGATACGTCCGCAGGGAGTAGCGGAGCTCGGCCGGCCCGATCTCCTCTCGGCACCGGGCGCAGACGGTCAGGTCACTGGAGTGCATCGACGTCTCCTCGACCGGGAACACCGCCCCGTCCGAAACGGACCCGAGGCCGGCGCGGGACGACGATCGCGATCAGGATCTCGATCTCGTCCGAGTCGTCCGCCCGCACTCAAGGTCTGCCCATGCACGTCGTGGCGGAGGTTTTTCTGGACATCCTCCGTACCGCCGAAGGGCGGGCGTTTCTCGTTCCCGGGGGACGCCCGGCTCCGCCAGACGAGCCGGGCCGCCCAGCTGACCGAGCCCGCTGCGTACCTCTGCCCTGTCCGCTGTTTTCGCGCGCCCCTGTTTTCCTGAGGCGCGCCGGGCTCAAAATAAGGTCTCTTTTCGTTCCGGGCCGAAAGCCGAGAGAAAGGACCGGGAAGGATACTCGTGGACCGTCGTGGCAATGACGAGGCCCGACCCGATCCGGCGGGAGACGGCGACGGGCTGGCCGGACGCGGTCGCGATCACCTCGGCGTCGGCCTCCTCGAACCAGCCGTCGCACTCAAGCGCGCCCGTGTCGTATCCGCCGAAGAGCGACTCGAAGAGAACGGGCTCGACCGGTTCGACCCGGCAGGAGCCGTACTGGTGGCGATAGACGAGCCGGAACGGGAGCCAGTCGTACGCGTCGGGCCGGTCGAGCGCAGCCCCGAAGACGATGAGAGTGCCGCCGCTCTCGAGGTACCGCCCGACCCGGCCCGCCGACGCGCGGAGGGCGACGAGGGTCCGCGAATACGCAGGGTTCGCAAAACCCGTCGGGACGATCAGGGCGTCGAATGACCCCCGGAAGAACGGGGCCGCGCAGAGCTGGGGCGTGACCAGGTCGCAGATCGCCCCGCAGTCCTCGACGTACCGCTGGAAGATGACGGGCGTATCCCAGAGCAGTCCTGTCCGCACCCCCCTCACCCCTTTATCACGCCGAGCGGGCGGAGACGGGCCACGAGCCGGCCGAGCCCGACCTCGTGGACCACCCGGACGACCTCGGCGCTCGGCTTGTACACCGACGGGGCTTCCTCGGCGATCGCGGCGTCGTTCGGCGCCCGGACGAGGATCCCGGCCCGGCCGAGGGCCTCGCGGACGTCGCGGCCCGTGAACTGCTTCTTCGCACCGGACCGGCTCATCACCCGCCCGGCGCCGTGGCAGGTCGAGCCGAAGGTCCGGCGCATGGCCTCGTCCGTGCCGCGGAGCAGGAAGGAGGGCGAGCCCATCGATCCCGGGATGATCACGGGCTGGCCGATCGCCTCGAGCCCCGGCGGCAGCCCGGGCGCGCCCGGCCCGAAGGCCCTCGTCGCACCCTTGCGGTGGACGCAGACCGGGGTGCGGCGCCCTGCAACCTCGTGCTCCTCGAACTTCGCGATGTTGTGAGCGACGTCGTAGACGAGCGGCGTCTCCTCGGCCGAGAGGCCGAAGCGCGCCTCCAGGAGCTGCCGAACCGCATGGGTGATGACCTGCCGGTTGGCCCACGCGTAGTTGGCCGCAGCGGCCATGGCCCCGACGTAGGCCTGCCCCTCGGGGCTTTCAATGGGCGCGCAGGCGAGTTGCCGGTCGGGGAGCGTGAACCCGTACCGCTTCGTTGCGGCCTCGAGGGTTTTGATGTAGTCCGTGCAGACCTGGTGTCCCAGGCCGCGAGAGCCGCAGTGGATCATGACCGCGACCGTCCCGGCCTCGATGCCGAACGCGGCGGCCGCGGCAGGGTCGTAGATTTCGTCCACCGCCTGGAGCTCAAGGAAGTGGTTGCCGGCCCCGAGCGTGCCCGACTGCGGCAGGCCCCGCGCGAGCGCCTTCTCCGAGACCTTCGAGATGTCGGCCTCGTCCATCCGCCCGCGCCCCTCGCACCGGTCGAGGTCGCGCTCGACCCCGAGGCCCTGGGCGACGGCAAAGGCTGCGCCCTCCTCGAGCATGCCCCGGAGGTCCGCCTTTCCGAGCCGGTGCGAGGAGCGCGCGCCGACGCCGGTCGGAACCGCGCGGTAGAGGTCCTCGATCAGCTCGGCCTTGTGCCCGAGGTCGGCTTCGCGGAGCGGCGTGGCGAGCAGGCGCACCCCGCAGTTGATGTCGAAGCCGACCCCGCCGGGCGAGACCACGCCTTCCGTCAGGTCGAACGCGCCCACCCCCCCGATCGGAAAACCGTAGCCCCAGTGGATGTCCGGCATCGCGAGCGAGCAGCAGACGATCCCCGGCAGGGTCGCCACGTTCGCGAGCTGCCGCACGGCCCCCTCCTCGAGGGTCTCGGCGAGCGCGTCGGAGAGATAGAACCGCCCGGGCACGCGCATGCCCGGCACGAACCCGACCGGGAGCTCCCATTCGAGGGGCCCGGTCCTCGTCACACCCTGCATCATGTCAGACATCGAAGACGATCTCGAGGCGGTAGCCCCCCTCCGCCTCGACGATGGAGAGGTCGAAGTACGCGATCCCTTTCACCTCGGTCCCGCCCGCGTGGCGGGCCAGGTCGAAAGGCGTCCCCCGGAGCGTGCCCCCGACCGAGAGCGGCGGGCCATCCTTGATGGCGAGGTCGGCACTCGAGAAGACCAGGTTCTCCGACTCGGCGAGGAAGAGCACCTCCGACAGGAAGTCGTGGAGCAGAACCTCACGGTCGGCGGCACCCACCTCGACGGCCCGCACCTCCGTGACGGGGCCGTCGGTGTCGCCGTACAGGGTCTCCATCAGCGCCCGCGCCGCCTCGACGAAGAGCCCCTCGAGGGTCGGCGCGCGGATCCGGAAGCGGATATCGGCCGTGTGTTCAAGTTCCTCAATACTCATTGCTGATCGACGGCCGCGTGTGCACCGAGAAGAACGGGATCATCCCCCGGTGGATGGTGGTGAGGTACCGGGCCTGATAGATCGAGACGTAGATCGTCTGGTCCCCGGCCGGAAACTCGATATCGGTCGGCTTTCGGGGTTTGACCGAGACCGGGAGCAGCACGGGCCCGCCGCACGAGGTGCAGATCCGGAAATCCGTCTTGCGTTCGGTCACGTAGGCGACCACGTCGTCCGTAACCTCGAATTGCTCGGAACAGGGAGCCGCACCGTTCGGGCTGTACATGTGCTGTATCGTTCATGGCGGGGGTGTAAAAATCTGTCGAGGCTGCGAGGTCAACCCGTCGTCATGACGCGGGTGACCAGGTCCAGGTACTGCTCCCGGAGTTCGTAGACCGAGCCAGTTCCCTTCTCGTTCCGCCGCACGCGCAGGATGCCGATCCGGGACGCGAGCATCCCGACCATGGAGGCGACCGAGTGGTAGCTGGCCGGGTACCCGTCACTGAGCTCGTGGTAGACGAGCGGGATCGTCAGGGTTCGGGAGGCCACGAAGAGGGAGAGGAGGGCGTGCCTGATCCCCGTGCGATCGCGGGAGAGGTACCCGCGAAGCCGTTCCTCGATAAAACCCGGGAGGTCCCCTGGTGGCCCCATGAGACCTGCATATCTCCCCCAACCATAAAAACGTTTGCCGGGCGCCCGGCGACTGCCGCACGGGGGGCGGAGCGGCGCCGTCGGAGGGGAAAACCAATCTTTTAACCGGGCCCGCAGCCAAAGTTACTCTCATATGGGGTTTCGTTACGATATCAACCGGTATCCCCCAAAGCTGATGGTGACGATCCCTCTCATCGTCCTTCTCGTGGCGCTGGCCTCGCTCGGCGTCAACACGATGTTGACCGGCATGCCGATCACGCCCGGGATGGACTTTGCCGGGGGCACGGCCGTCACGGTCTTCACGGCCGACACGCCTGAGCAGATCTCGGTCGCCTTCGCGGACTACCCGCTCATCGACGTCGAAAGCGGGATCAATGAGGGCAAGTACCTGAAGTTCGGCCCGATGGAGGATTCCCAGTTCCGCGCGCTCTCGACCCTGGTGCTCGAGAAGTATCCCGACGCGAAGATCGACCAGATCGGGGCCTCGTTCGGCGCGACGCTCCAGGAGCAGGCGGTCATCGCGCTCGCCTTCTCGTTCATCCTGATGGCGATCGTGGTCTTTGCGATCTTCCGGATCTTCGTGCCGTCCCTGGCCGTGATCCTCTCCGCTTTCTCGGACATCGTGATGGCGTCGGCGCTGATGAACCTCTTCGGCATCCCCCTCTCGCTCGCGACGACGGCTGCCCTGCTGATGCTGATCGGCTACTCGGTCGACTCGGACATCCTGCTCACAAACCGGGTGCTGAAGCGGCAGGGGAACCTCGCGGACAAGATGCAGGGCGCGTTCACGACCGGGTTCATCATGACCTCGACCGCGATCGCGGCCGCTCTCGCAATGTGGGTCGTCGCTCTCGTGGGCCAGGTCGAGATCATCTTCCAGATCGCGTCTGTGATCCTCCTCGGGCTCGTGGCAGACCTCTTCAACACCTGGGTCCTGAACGCCGGCATTCTTCGCTGGTACGTTGAAGGGAGGGATGCGCGATGAAGAGAGAGAAGAAGGAGCGGCGGGCCGCACAGCGCGCGAGCGATGGCCCGGCCCCGGCACGCACCGGGCCGATCGTCACGTCCTCGCCCGGCGGCTCGGGGAAGATCGACTGGCGCGCCCTCCTCACGGACTGGCGGGTCGCGCTCGTGATAGTGCTCGTCCTCGCCTCGGTGATCGCGGTCTACCCGCACGTTGAGAACGGTAAGCTCGAGACGAATCTCCAGTTCGGCCTCGACCTCAACGAGGGGGCCTGGCTCCAGCTCGACCTTCAGGCCGAGGTGGTCACGTTCCAGACAACGGAGAACGTGGAAGAGTTCGTCAAGAGTCTCTCGACGGCGCTCGATACGGAAGTCCAGCTGGTGAGTGAGAACCAGATCGAGATCAGAAAGGCCCTGACCGACGACGAGGTCCGCGCCGCGGTCGAACAGGCCGGCGGCACGGTCGTCACGATCCAGCGGGGCGTCTCGGCGGCCACCGCCGAGGACATCAAGCGGATCCTTGAGAACAAGATCAACAGCCTCGGCACGCGCGACGCGAAGGTCAATACCCTCTCGGGCTTGACCGGCATCACGCGCTACATCCGTATCGAGATGGCCGGCGTGGACATGAACACGGCCCAGGAGATCGTGGGCAAGCAGGGCAAGTTCGAGATCCGGATCGTGACGACCGGCAACGCCTCGGAGCACGTCCTCTTCGGCGACGCGATCACCTCGGTGGGGCTGCCGGCCCAGGAGCCGCCGGGCTCGAACAACTGGGGCGTCGGGTTCACCCTCTCCGAGTCGGGCGCGACCGCGTTCCGCGAGGGAGCGGTCCAGTTCGGCGCCGTGACCGACCCGGAGAACCATCACCTGGTGATGATCCTCGACAACGAGACCGTCTACGACGCGCCGCTCTCGAACGACCTCGCCGCGCAGCTCCGCTCGGGCCAGAACGTCCGCCAGCTCTTCGCCTCGACCGGCTCGGGCCAGGAGGGGCAGGACGCGGCGACGGCCCTCGAGATTCACCTGCGCGCGGGCGCGCTCCCCGTCGACGTGAAGGTCGCGGGGTCGGGCTCGGTCTCGGCCGTTCTCGGCGACCACTTCAAGCTGATGAGCCTGCTCGCGGCGCTCTTCGCGGTCCTCACGGTCGGGTTCGTGGTCTTCTTCCGGTACCGCGAGCCCGCGATCGTGCTGCCGATGGTGCTGACGAACCTGGCGGAGCTGGTGATCCTGCTCGGTATCGCCCGGTTCCTCCTGCAGCTCGACCTCGCGACGATCGCTGGCCTGATCGCCGTGCTCGGCACGGGCATCGACCAGCTGATCATCATCACGGACGAGATCCTGCACGAGGGGCGGGTCCCGTCGCCGAACCTGTACCTGAAGCGGCTCTCCCGGGCTCTCGGGATAATCGTCGCGTCGGCCGCGACCGTGGTCGTCGCGATGATCCCGCTCGTGCTGATGGACCTCTCGACCCTCCGCGGCTTTGCGATCATCACGATCCTCGGCGTGCTGATCGGCGTGCTGATCACCCGGCCCGCATACGGCCGGATCATCATGGCCGTCCTCTCGCGCTAGGCGCGGGCTTCCTGAACCCCCATTTTTTCGTCACGAACGCACAAGCCCCAGTCCTCACGCGGTTCGCGGTCGTGCGGCAGCGCGACAGGGGCGTCGGATGATCAACAATCGCCGTGTTGACCTTCCCCCGGCCCTGGCGTCCTCCGTCCCGGCACCCGGAGCCCAGCTCGCTTCCGCCATGCAACCCGCCGACGATCGGGGAGGGAACTCGCGCCGTCCCCTCCCCCGCGCATGCAGGGATTCCACCGGAGGTGTGACATCCCCGCGAGCAGCGCGTGCTGGTTGCACCGACCTCTCGACGGAGTGGGGGATTCGGTCGATAGTTTCGAAAGACCGCCTGAAAGTGCCTCCATCACCCCGCCCGGTTGATCGTTCTCATCGTCGGGGAGGGCAGCACGGATGCGGTAGAGGCATCGCCTCCGGCACACGCGCATCCCTGGATGCACGCCTCTCGACCTCCCGCCCGTCGCCGACGGAACGAACGGGTGGGAATTATCGGCCACCGGGGAGGCTCCCACGGAGGCCGGGTCAGAGCGGGCCGAGGGTGATCGCCCCGTTCGAAGTCTCGATCGTGAGCTGCGGGCCGCCGACGCCGAGCGTCCCGCGCAGCTCGGTCGGACCGGCCGTGGTGGTGGTCAGCGGAAGACCCGAGGCGGTCACCTGGCCGTTCGAGGTGCGGGCCTCGACCTGGGCGTCGATCGTGGGCGAGAGGGCGAGTCGAATCGCGCCGTTCGACGTGGACGCCCGGGCATCGGTATCGAGCGCGCGGATCTCTGCATCGATCGCGCCGTTCGAGGTCGAGAGCCGCTCGAAGGTGCGCGTGCCCGCGAGCCGTATGGCCCCGTTCGACGTCTCGGCAGCGACCGTGCCGTTGAAGTCGGCGACATGGATCTGGCCGTTCGAAGTCCGGACCTCGATTCGCCGGAGAGTGCGGGGGACGCTGACCTCGTACCGGGCCTGCGGGCCGTTGATGCCGACCACGCCGGACGGCAGGGCCCGCACGGTCATCCGGTCTCCAACCGTCTCGACCGAGACGTTGTCAACCCCGCGCCCCTCGAGCACGCGGACCCGGATCTCCTCCCCGTCCCACCCGGTCACGTCGACCATGCCGTTCTGGTGCTCGATATCGACAACCGCGAGCCCGGCCGCGGGGTAGGCCTGGTCGTGGACCACGGGGACGGCGGGAGAGAGCGACGCGCACCCGCCCGCCGCGAGGACGACGCCGAGCGCGACCAGGAGAAGGGTGGCGATGCTGCGCATGGAGATCGGCTTATGCGGGGAGATGAAAAGGTTGCCGGTCGAACCGGGATCAGATCTCGATCAGATCGTACCGCTGCGTCCCCAGCCCGATCTCCTCGGCGTACCGGAGCTGTCGGCAGCCGTCGGTCATGCAGCGGAGGCCCCGGAACTTGTCCTCACCGGGCCCGACGTTCTCCTCGAGCAGGGAGCCCGGGAGGCCCACCTGCCGGTTGACCAGGTCGAACGAGGCCGCGTCGATCGCCACCGGGTCCCGCGACGCGACGATCCCGATATCGGGGACGATCGGGGCGTCCGACCACGGGACGCAGTCGCAGTCGGGGGTGATGTTGATCAGGAAGTTCATGAACCCGACCTTGCCCTCCTTGCCCTTGAGCGCGCCGCAGGCATATTCGGCCATCCGCTCGAGGAACGGCCCCGCATCCGCCTCCCAGTCGATGTCCACGCCGTGGGTGTTGCAGACGTTCATGCAGTCGAAGCAGCCGATGCAGCGCTTCTTGTCGATCTGCGTCTTTCCGTCCAGCCCGCGCGAGAGGGCCTCCGCCGGGCAGACGGGGATGCACCTGCCGCAGCCCTCGCAGTTCTCCGGTCGGACCATGGCCTTGACCGCGTGCTGCTGCTGCTTTCCGGCCTGCGTCGCGCAGCCCATCGCGATGTTCTTGATCGCGCCGCCGAAGCCCGCGACATCGTGGCCGTTGAAGTGGGAGAGCGCGAACATGGCGTTCGCGTCGACGATCCCCCCCGCGATATTGACAGCCCTGAAGTGTTTCTTGTCGATCGTCACGTTTGAGCCCCGCCGGCCCGTGAGGCCGTCGGCGATGTGGATCGGGCAGTCCACGGTCGCGAACGAGAAGCCGTGCTCGTACGCGACGGTCATGTGGTCGACCGCGTTCGCCCGGCTTCCCTTGTAGAGCGTGCGCGTATCTGTCAGGAACGGCTTTCCGCCGAGGGCGCGGACCCGGTCCACGACCTGCCGGGCGAAGACGGGATTGATATAGGCGTCGCCCCCCCGCTCGCCGAAGTGGATCTTGAGCGCGACGAAGTCGTGGGGCGCGACGCAGTCCGCAAAGCCGGCCGCGTCGAAGAGCCGGCGGACCTTCATCATCTTGGACTCGGCGTCGCCGCGGGCACGGACCGAAGCGAAGTAAACGGCAGAACTCATGTCGCCCCATTTCGGGACGGCGAATAAATACCTTTCCGGAAGAAAAAGAGAGTTAGAGCCGGCGGTAATCGATGCCGGCCATCCGGGCGTCTGCCGGGTCGACGATCCCGCGGACGTCGACGAGAACGGGGCGGTCGGGCATGAGTTTTCCGATCTCGGCCGCGGTCATCTCCTTGAACTGCTGGTGCGCGACCGAGATGATCACGGCGTCCATGGGTTTATCGAGCTGCTGAAGCGGTATCGCGCCGAAGTGCTCGATCACGGACTCCGGGAGGAGCGGGTCATAGCCGTAGACGTTCGTCTCGAACTCCTTGAGCTCCTCGACCATCTGCTCGACAGGCGACTCGCGGATGTCGGCCACGTCCTCCTTGTACGTCAGGCCCATGATCAGGACGTTCGCGCCCTTGATCGCCTTGCCCACGCGGTTGAGCCCCTTGACGGCCATGTCCGCCACGTACTTCGGCATCGAGTCGTTGATCGCCCTCCCCGCGAGGATCACCTGGGGATGGTACCGGACCTGCTTGGCCCGCTGCACGAGGTAGTACGGATCGACGGGGATGCAGTGCCCGCCCACGAGCCCGGGGCGGTACGCGTGGAAGTTCCACTTGGTCCCGGCGGCCTTCAGGACCTCGTTCGTGTCGAGGCCGAGCCGGGCGAAGAGCATGGAGAGCTCGTTCATCAGGGCGATGTTGAGGTCGCGCTGGACGTTCTCGATGACCTTCGCGGCCTCGGCCGTCCGGATATCGGGGGCGCGGTAGACGTTGGTGACGAGGCCGTACAGGGCGCAGAGCGCGTCCGTGGTGGCCTCGTCCTGGCCCGCGACGATCTTGAAGATGTGCGGCAGGTCGTGGGCCTCGTCGCCGGGGTTGATCCGCTCGGGCGAGTACCCGATGAAGAAGTCTTTGCCGCAGACCATGCCGGAGGCCGCTTCGAGGGCCGGGATCATGAACTCCTCGCTCGCCCCGGGGTAGACGGTGGACTCGAGCACCACGATCGCGCCGGGCTTCAGGTGCTCGCCGACCGTCCGGGAGGCCGAGACGACGGGCTCGAAGTCGGGGTCCTTGGACCGCGTCACCGGCGTCGGGACCGCGATGATCACGAAGTCGGCCTCCCTGATCTTCGCCGGGTCGGTCGTGGCCTCGATCCGGTTGCCCGCTGTCCCGTTCAACGCATCGACCGCCGACTGGTCGCGCCGGAAGCCGATCGTGCGCAGGTGCGCCGCGAACGCCTCGGCCAGGGGTAGGCCGACGTAGCCGAGGCCGACCACGCAGACTGTTTTCTCTATTATCGTATCCGCCATCAGAACGACTCCACCAAGTACGAACGCATCATAGAGGTCCGGCCTCCTTGTGCAAAAAAGGATCGGCGGCGAATTAAATGGCAATCCTTATACCTGACATCGCACGAGGAAGAGGTATGCCTTCCCTCCCTCTGCGCTGCCTCTGTCTCGTCCTGCTGCTGGCCGCGGCGGCCGTGCTCCCGTCCGCCGGCGCGAACATCGCCGCGGGCTCGATCGCCGTCCGATCGGCCCCGGGCGGGGCCTCGGTGACCCTCGACGGGATCTACCAGGGCCTGACTCCGCTCGGCAACGATGTCCTGCTGATCGAGAACATCGAGCCCGGCCCGCACCAGCTTGTCCTCTCGAAGAGCGGCCATGTCGACGAGCGGCACCCGTTCTGGATCGGCTCGGGCCAGCGCAGCGAGATCCGCATCACGCTCTCCGCGACCACGAGCCAGACGGGCTCGGTCTCGATCGTCTCGTCCCCCTCCGGCGCCGACGTGCTCCTCGACGGAGGATACCGGGGCAGGACGCCGATCACGATGAGCGGCCTCACGCTCGGCCGGCACGAGCTCGTGCTCGAGCTGCCGGGGTATGCCCGGTATACGGACACGGTCGAGGTCCAGAACGGGGTCATGACCTACCTGGACCCGGTCCTGACCCCCTCCCCCTCGGTCGGTTTCGTCTCGGTCGTCTCGACGCCCGAGGGCGCGTCCGTCTTTGTCGACGGGGCGTACCGCGGCGTGACGCCGCTGACGGTCGCAGCACCCGCAGGATCGCGCCGGATCGAGCTCGACCACCCGGGGTACGCCGACTGGTCCAGCACGGCCCAGGTGGCCGCCGGGGCCACGGTCACGGTGAATGCGTACCTCCAGCTCCTCCCGGCGTCCTCGAACGGCGGGATCGCGGTCTCGTCCGAGCCAGCCGGGGCCGCTGTCTACCTGGACGGCCAGTACCGGGGGGTCACGACCTCCTACGGCGACCTCGATCTGACCGGGGTGGCCGTCGGGAGCCACACCCTCTCCGTCCGGCTCGACGGGTACGACGAGTACCGCCTGACGATCCAGGTGATGCCCGACGCGACGGTCAAAGTCCGGCCCCGGCTCGTTGTCGCCGGTAACCCGGCACGGACCGCGGCGCCCACGGTCCTCGGGGACCGCGGGGCGATCCAGGCGAACTCGACCCCGTCCGGCGCGAGGGTCGCGATCGACGGGTCGTTCAAAGGCACGACCCCGTTCTCGATCTCGGACGTTCCGGCCGGCCCGCACACGGTGCGGTTCTCGCTCGACGGCTACGTCGAGCGCGAGCAGTCGGTCGAGGTTAGGGCCGGCCAGACGGCGACACTCTCCGCGAACCTGACACGGATCGACCAGACGCAGACGGGCGTGTCCGGCATATCAATCCTCGCGGCCCTCGGGGCCGTCGCGGCGGTCGCCGTACTGGGGCGATCCAGGCGGCGGTAAAAAATTTTACAATAAAGAACCACGGTACCCTGCAATCCTATCCGGAAAGGTATTCCCCCAAGCGGGGAATAAGTACCCGCTGAAGGATGGAATGCCCGATGACGGCAGTCCGTACATCAGTAAAAAATATATAGGGAAATGGTGCGAGATGAGCGGCGTTCCAGAGAATGTTCCTAATACGCTATTACTGGAAGAAATACGAAAAGAGGACATCACGTCGACAGGCGGCAAAGGGGCCAGCCTGGGCGAGATGGCCTCGCTCGGACTGCCCGTTCCCAAGGCCTTCGTGGTCACGGCCCAGGCCTTCCGCCGGTTCCTGATCGAGGCGAAGCTCGAGGAACGGATCTTTTCGAAGTTCCGGGAGCTCGACGTCGAGAAGAGCGAAGCGCTCGACGCCGCGGCGAAGGAGGCACAGGATCTCGTGCTCGGGGCGCCCATGCCCCAGCGCATCGCGGACGACATCCGGGCAGCCTACCGGAAGCTGGCCCCCGAGCCCCTGATCGTCGCCGTCCGCTCCTCAGCCACGGCGGAGGACCTGCCCGACGCCTCGTTCGCGGGGCAGCAGGAGACGTTCCTCAATATTCGCGGCGAAGAGGACCTGCTCGAGGCGGTCCAGAAGTGCTGGGCATCCCTTTACGGCGCCCGCGCCATCTACTACCGGGCCAAGCAGGGTTTCGACGACCACCTGGTCAACATCGCGGTCGTGGTGCAGCAGCTGATCCACTCGGAGAAGGCGGGAGTCATGTTCACCTCCCACCCGGTGACCGGCGAGCCCCTGACGATCGTCGAGGGGTCGTGGGGCCTCGGCGAAGCCGTCGTCTCGGGCACGGTCTCGCCCGACAACTACGTCTTTGACCAGCGCGCCGGCAAGATCGTGGACCGCCTGATCGCGAGAAAGCTCGTCGAGATCGTCTCGGACGGCGCAAAGGGCACCCGCGAGGTCGAGGTCTCGATCTCGCGCCAGCAGGAGCAGGTCCTCTCGGACGAAGAGGTGGCCCGCCTCGCGATGTTCGGCCGGATCGCCGAGGACCACTACGGCGTACCTCAGGACGTCGAGTGGGCGATCGTCGGCGACAACCTGCACATCCTCCAGTCGCGGCCGATCACGACGATCGGCATGGCCCATAACGGCGGGACCGGGAGCGGAGGCGGGGCGAAGGCTTCCGAGGCGAAGGTCCTGGTCCAGGGGATCGGTGCAGCGCCCGGAATCGCCTCCGGTCGGGTCGTGATCATCGCGGACGCCAAGGAGATCGGGCTCGTCAAGGAGGGCGATATCCTTGTTACGAAGATGACGAACCCGGACATGGTCCCGGCCATGCGGAAGGTCAAGGCGATCGTGACCGACGAGGGCGGCATGACCTGCCACGCCGCGATCGTCTCGCGCGAGCTCGGGACGCCGGCCGTGGTCGGCTCGCGCACGGCCACCCAGGTTTTGGCGACGGGCCAGATGGTCACGGTCGACGGCGAGAAGGGGGTCGTGTACGAGGGGGAGGTCGCGCCGGCGCCGCTGCCGAAGGCGGTGGCCGAGGTCGCGAGCCAGGCGGCCGCGGCACCCCTGATCACCGCGACCTCGGTCAAGGTGAACGTCTCCATCCCCGAGGCGGCCCAGCGCGCGGCGGCCACCGGGGCCGACGGCGTCGGCCTCCTCCGGATCGAGCACCTGATGATGGGGCTAGGCAAGACCCCGAGCTGGTTCATCAAGAACGGGAAGGAGGAGGAGTTCATCAAGGAGCTCTACGACGGGATCAGGACCGTTCTCGACGCCTTCCCTGGCAAGCCCGTCTGGGTCCGGACGATCGACGCGCCGACCGACGAGTTCAGGAACATGGAAGGAGGCGAGGACGAGCCGCGCGAGCACAACCCCATGCTCGGCTGGCGCGGGATCCGGCGTGACCTCCACGCCCCCGAGCAGTTCAGGCTCCAGGTCGAGGCGTTCAAGCGGCTCTGGGCCGAAGGCTACGAGAACCTCGGCGTGATGTTCCCGCTCGTCGGTCACCCCGACGAGTTCCTCCAGGCGAAGGCGATGATGGCCTCATTCGGCGTCGACGTGGAGAACGTCACCCTCGGCGTGATGGTCGAGATCCCGAGCTCGGCCCTGATCATCGAGCAGTTCTGCGAGGCCGGCATCAAGTTCGCCTCGTTCGGCACGAATGACCTCATCCAGTACACGCTCGCGATCGACCGGAACAACGAGTACCTGACCCACATGTACAAGCCGAAGCACCCGGCCGTGCTCAAGCTGATCGATTACGCGATCGGAGTCTGCCGCGAGTACGGGGTCGAGTGCTCGATCTGCGGCCAGGCCGGGTCGGATCCGATAATGGCCGAGTGGCTCGTCGACCACGGGATCTCCTCGATCTCGGCGAACATCGATGCGGTCGCGAAG
This sequence comes from uncultured Methanospirillum sp., assembly GCA_964461885.1. GTDB lineage: Archaea > Halobacteriota > Methanomicrobia > Methanomicrobiales > Methanospirillaceae > UBA288. Next base: position 13,743 of record CAYWVY010000013.1, read on the forward strand.
ATCCGGCAGGCCGTCGCCAGGACCGAACACCGGATCCTCCTCGAGGCGGCGCGGCGCTCGAATGCGTGAGTGCGGCCTTCCCGAGGAGGAGGTCTTCTCACTTCTCGATGAGAAGAAGGCCGAGGACCTCGCCCACTGCTCTATCCTCTCCTCGATGTGCACCCTCCCCCACCCGGTGGCGGTCCGGGCGCACGTCCAATTCCTGGAGACGAACCTCGGCGACCCCGGGCTCTTTCCGGGCACGGCCGAGATCGAGCGGCGGCTCATAGGCCTGCTCGGTGCGCTCTACCACCTGCCCGGCGCAGCCGGGTACGCGTCCTCGGGCGGGACCGAGTCGAACATCCAGGCCCTGCGGATCGCGAAGGCCCGGCGGCCCGTGGAGAAACCGAACGTCGTGGTGCCGGCCTCGTCGCACTTCTCGTTCGAGAAGGCCTGCCGCATGCTCGGCCTCGAGATGCGGACGGCCCCGCTCGGGCCGGACCTCCGCATGGACCCGGCCGAAGCCGAAGCCCTGGTCGACGACGCCACGGTCGGGCTCGTGGGCGTGGTCGGGACGACCGAGTACGGCATGATCGACCCGATCCCGGCCCTCGCCCGGCTCGCGGAGGAGCACGACCTCTTCTTCCACGTCGACGCGGCCTTCGGCGGGCTCGTGGTCCCGTTCCTGCCGGACCCGGCGGCGTTCGACTTCGCCCTCCCCGGAGTCTCGTCGATCGCAGTTGACCCCCACAAGATGGGCATGTCCACCATCCCGGCCGGCTGCCTGCTCGTGCGGGACCAGGGCGTGCTGGACCTGCTGAACGTGGAGACGCCGTACCTGACGGTCAAGCAGGAGTACACGCTCACCGGCACGCGTCCTGGCGCGTCCGTGGTCGCGGCCTGGGCGGTCCTCGAGCACCTCGGGCGAGAGGGGATGCGCGCCGTCGTGGCGGGCTGCATGGAGAACACGCGGCGGCTGACCGAGGGGCTCGAGGCGTTCGGCGTGGAGCGGGCGGTGACCCCCGACGTCAACGTCGCGACCTTCCGGACAACGTCCGCGCCGCCGGGATGGCGGGTATCGTTCACCCGCCGGGGCGACATGCGGATCGTCTGCATGCCCCACGTGACCGGAGACGTCATCGAACGATTCCTCATCGACGCGGAGGCGCACTATGTATGAGCGGCTGACCGAATCCCTGGAGACCTGCCCCATGGTGCGGCGGGGCGAGTATCACTACTTCGTCAACCCCATCTCCGACGGGATCCCGGTCGTGGAGCCGGCCCTGCTCCGCGAGATCGGGTGCGCGATGGTCCGGGTCATGGACCTGGGGTCGATCGACATGATCGTGGTCGCCGAGGCCATGGGGATCCACCTCGGCACGACCCTCTCGCTGATGACCGACATCCCGCTCAACGTGGTGCGGAAGCGGCGGTACGACCTGCCCGGGGAGTGCGCAGTCCACCAGGCGACCGGGTACTCGAAGGGGGAGCTCTACGTCAATGGCCTCCGCCCGGGGATGCGTGTCGCTGTCATCGATGACGTCCTCTCGACGGGCGGGACCATGAACGCGATCCTCGGCGCGCTCGCCCTCATCGGGATCGAGGTGGTCGATGTCTGCGTCGTGATCAAGCGGGGGAGCCCTGATATCGGCCGCCCCTACAAGTACCTCGTCGAGATCGAGGTCACGGACTGCGTGAAGGTGATCGGGCACGGCCCCTGATCCTGTCGACATCGATATCAACGCGCTCGCGGACGAGCTCGGACGCCGCGGTGCCCGCTCGGTGACGCTCCAGTTCCCGGACGGGCTCCGCCGCCGGGGCGCCGCGCTCGCCCTCGCCCTCCAGGCGCGGGGTCTTGCGGTGACGCTCGACGGCAACCCGTGCTACGGGGCCTGCGACCTCTCGCGCGAAAAGGCCGACGTGCTCGTCCACGTCGGGCACACCCCGCTCGGCGCCACAGACGACAGGGTCCTCTACCTCCCGCTCGCGTTCGATGCGGACCTCGCCGCGATCGATGCCGCGCTCCCGCTCCTGCGCGGGACGGTGGTCGGGCTCGTGACAACGGCCCAGCACGCGCACCTCCTTTCGGCGGCGGCCGACCTCCTCGCCGCGCACGGGATCGAGGCGCGGGTCGGCGGGCCGACGCCCCGGACGCCGCTTTCGGGCCAGGTACTCGGCTGCTCGTTCGGGGCGGCGCGGGAGACCGGGGCCGACGAGATCCTCTTCCTCGGCACGGGCGTCTTCCACCCCCTCGGCGTCGCGCTCGCGACCCGGGCGCGGGTGATCGCGTGTGACCCGTACCGGGGCACGGCCGAAGAGGTCGATCCCGACCGGCTGCTCCGCCGCCGCTTCGCCCAGATCGAGCGCGCCCGGAGCGCCGCGACGGTCGGCGTCCTGCTCTCGACCAAGTCCGGGCAGCGGCGCGAGGCGCTCGCCCGGCGGCTCGCCGCCCTCGCCCCCGGCCGGGCCGTCGTGGTCGCACTCGAAGAGGTGACACCCGACGCGCTCACCAACCTCGGGTTCGAGGCGTACGTGAACACGGCCTGCCCGCGGCTCGCGTACGACGACGGGGTCCGGTTCCCGGCGCCGGTGCTCGCGCCGGCCGAGTTCGAGGTCGCGGTCGGCGTTCGCGCCTGGGACGATTACGCCGTCGACGAGTGCGAGTGACCATGCGCCTCCGCCAGCTCGAGATCGCGCTCCAGGGGCTCGAGGGCTTTTCGGCCCCGCGCCCGGCGCTCGAGCAGTACCCGACGCCGGCCCCGCTCGCGGCCCGCCTCCTCTTCTTCGCGGCCGGCCACGGCGAGATCGAAGGCCGGGCCGTCCTCGATCTCGGGAGCGGCACGGGCGTCCTCGCCTGTGGGGCCGCACTCCTCGGCGCGGCGAGCGTGACCGGCGTCGAGACGGACAGCGCGGCGATCGCGGTCGCGGAGAAAAATGCGGAGCGGCTCGGCGTCACTGTCGAGTGGGTCGGGGGCGACGTCGCCGACCTGCCCGAACCGGTGCGGAGCCGTGTCTACGACACGGTCGTGATGAACCCGCCGTTCGGAGCGCAGGTCGCCCACGCAGACCGCCCGTTCGTGGACGCGGCCCTCGCACACGGCCGGTCGGTTTACGGCCTCTTCAACGCGGGCACCCTCCCGTTTCTCGAGCGCTATATCGCGGGCCGCGGGGAGGTCCTTGAGACGGTCGCCGCACGCCTCGCCCTGCCGCGGTCCATGGCTCACCACCGGAAGGCGATTGTGGAGATCCCGGTCGAGTGCGTCCGCATCCGGAGCCTGGTCGCGTGAAACCCATCCCCGGGCAGGTCCTCCGGCTGGCGCTCGGCCACCTCGGGATCGACGTCTACACGACCGTGATCCCGGCCGTCATCCCGGTCCTCGTCAGCGAGGGGGGGCTCTCGTTCCTGCTCGCGGGCCTCCTCCTGACCGCGTACAACATGACCTCGTCCCTCGTCCAGCCCGTCTTCGGCTGGCTCGCCGACGCGAAGGGCCGCACGGTCCCGCTCGCCCTGGCCATGCTCGTGGGCGGGGTCGCGATCGGGCTCTTCGGCCTGACCACCTCGTTCCCGGTCCTGATCCTCCTCGCGGCCCTCGCCGGGGTGATGCACGCGGCCTTCCACCCGCTCGCGCTCTCGACCGTGAGCCGGGCGGCCCCCGAGGGCGAACGTGGCCGGATCATCTCGTACTTCGTGGTCGGTGGCAACCTCGGGTTCGCGCTCGGCCCGCTTCTCGCCGGGTTCGCGCTCGGCCGATTCGGCCTCGCGGGCCTGCCCCTGGTCGCGCTCCCGGCCATCCTGATCGCGCCCCTGCTCCGGCGCAGCTCCCTCAAGGTGGGCGGCATGGCGGCGAAACCGGCCGACGACGCTCCCGGGAACCGGCCGGGGGCGTTCGCACTCCTCTCGGTCGCCTCCGTCATCCGCGCGTGGGCCCTCTTCGCCGTGCTCGGGTTTCTGCCCACGTTCCTCGTCTCCCGCGGCATCGGCCTGGTCGGGTCGAACCTGATCACCTCGGCCATGCTCCTGGCCGGTGTCGGGGGCCAGCTCGCGGGAGCGTCCCTCTCGGACCGGTTCGGGAGAAAGGAGTTCGTCCTCGTGGGCCTCGGGCTCGCCATCCCGGCCTATGCGGGGTTCCTCCTGACCGACGGCGCGCTCTCCCTCGCCCTGCTCGGGCTCTTCGGCTTCAGCCTCTGGTCGACCTTCGCGATCACGGTCGCGCTCAGCCACGAGCTGATGCCACGCGCGGTCGGCCTCGCCTCGGGGGTGATGCTCGGGGTCGTGGTCGGCGCGGGCGGGATCGGCGTCGCCGTGACGGGATACTTCGCGGACCTCTGGTCGCTCTCGTTCGCGCTCTGGACCGTGGTCCCCGTGCTCGTCGCCTCGACCCTGCTCTACGCGGTCCTCCCCTACCCCTGGAAGGCCGCCCGCACTCAGATCCAGCGCCTGCGGCGGAAGTAGAGGAGCATCGTGACCGAGATCGCGATCATGAGCGCCCAGAGGATCGGGTACGACCAGCGGTACTCAAGCTCAGGCAGGTACCGGAAGTTCATGCCGTAGACGCCGACGATGAAGGTGAGCGGCATAAAGATCGTCGAGAAGAGGGTCAGGACCTTGATGATCTCGTTCAGGCGGTACGAGACCGAGGAGAGATAGATGTCGAGCATACCCGCGACCACGTCGCGCAGGGACTCAATCGTCTCGATCATCTGGACCGTGTGGTCGTAGATGTCCCGGTAGAAGATGATCACCGACTGGTCGATGAGCGGCGTTTCGACTCGCTCGACACGAAGAACGAGTTCGCGTAGCGGCCAGAGGACGTGGCGCAGGTCGACCATGGCCCGCTTGAGCTGGTGAACATCGCGGAGCGTTTCGGGCGTGGGCTGGACAAGCACCTGCTCCTCGAGGAACTCCGCGCGTTCGTCGAGCCGCTCGAGCACGCCGTAGTAACCGTCGACGACCACGTCCACGAGCGCGTACGCGAGGTAACCAGCGCCCAGATGGCGGATCCGACCGTCTCTCCGGATCCGTTCCCGGACCGGGTCCAGGATGTCGCCGGGCGCCTCCTGGATCGATATGACCAGGTGCTCGCCGAGCAGGATCGAGACCTGTTCCACTCTGAGCCGCTCCTCCGACTCCTCGAACCCGATCGTCTTGAGCGAGAGGTAGACGTAGTCCGGGAAGACCTCGAACTTGGGGCGCGTACGCGTATTCAGCATGTCCTCGAGGACCAGGGGGTGGATTGAGAGCCGCTTTCCGATCGCGCGGACCGTTGCCGGGTCCAGGCCGACGACGTCGATCCAGGTGACGGGCCAGGAAGGGTCCAGCGGAAAGGCCTCGTCGATGCAGCACGAGGGGCGCTCCTCGTACCCGGCGGGACCGAAGCGGATGGCGGTGACAAGGGGCTCGCCGGGAGGGCGTTCGCCCACGTAGACGAGCGAGCCCGGCGGGAGCCCGGATTTTTCGGACGGCCGGACCACGCGCTGGTGCGAGAGCGTGGTCGTGTCGTCCCCCGCGAGCCGGGCGAGCTCCTCCGCCGGGTCCGCGCGTTTCGCCATGGCAATTTTATGAGGGCGCCCGCCCATATCCCCTTTTCGCCCGGTGCCCCGCGGAGGCAAATAGTTTAAGTCCTTCCCCTCACCAGATCAGATCGGGGGACCATGGAGATCGTCAAGATTCCGCGGATGGACAAGGAGGAGTACGACCGGTTGATCGCAGAGGGCTACCTCTGCCGGATCGCGTTCCAGGGCGACAAGTACCCGTACATCGCCCCGTTCCTCTACGTCTTCGACGGCCGGTTCCTCTACTTCCTCTCGACGAAGTACGGGAAGAAGATCGACTACTTCCGCAAGAGCCCGTACGTCTCGGTCGAGGTGGAGCGGTACAGCAGCGATCTCTCCTACTACACGTTCGTGACCATGCAGGGGCGACTCGAGGAGGTCGAGGACTCGATCGAGAAGAAGCTGATCCGGGAGCGGTTCGTGGACCTGATCGTCGGGCGCCACCTCTCGAACAACATCCTCGGGGCGCTCGGGCACTCGCCGGAGGACCCGCCCGAGGCGATCGCCCGGGAAGAGCGCTCGCTCGTCTGGCGCCTGACGGGGGTCAAGGACCTGGTCGCGCTCAAGAACCTCTGACCGCGCCGATACCCTTTTTTCGTTTCGGCACAAAAACTACCTGTTACATCGCGGAGTGCGCCCGCCGCCGGCGGGACGGACCCGGAGCCCGTGCCGGCAGCGGGCGCCTCCGCGGAACGGAGTATTCTCGTGGCCACGTCCGGTTTTGACAAGCTGGTATCCTGGGTCCTGCTGATCGCGGTCGTCGCCGCAATCGGGCTCACAATCTTCCTGACGCAGCTCCCGCCCCGCGAGGAGCCGTTCACCGAGTTCTACCTGCTCGGCAACGACGGTATCGCCGAGGACTACCTCTATGACCTCCGCGCCGGACGGGGCGAGCCCGTCATCATCGGGGTCACGAACCACGAGGGGGTCGCCACGAGCTACGTGGTCGAGGTCTGGGCGGCCCGCGAAACGATCCTCCCGACCAACAGGACCCAGGTGAACTCCATGACCCAGATCGGCACCGTGCGGGTCGAACTGCTCGACGCCCAGACCTACGAGCAGCCGTACCAGGTTTCGGTCTCGGACAAGGACGCCAACAAGGTCGAATTCCTCCTCTTCAAGGCCGACGCAGTCCCGCCCGCGAGCGTTTCCGGCGCGGACCGGGTCGCGGCAGCCTATCGGAACGTCAACCTCTGGATCGCGGTGCACTGACCGCGCCGGTCAGCACCGCTCGATGAAGTTCTCCAGGATGCGGAGCCCGACGGCGCCGCTCTTCTCGGGGTGGAACTGCACCCCCCAGGCGTTGCCCGACCGGACCGCGGACGAGAACTGAAGGACGTAGTCTGTCGAGCAGAGGCGTTCGGCCGGAGCCGTGCGCGCATAGAAGGAGTGGACGAAGTAGACGTACTCCTCGCGCTGCAGCCCGTCCAGGAGCGGGTCTCCCGGCTGTTCGGCGAGGATCGTGTTCCAGCCCATGTGCGGGACTTTATACCCGGGCACGCGCGGGAACGCGAGCACCTCCCCGGGGACGAGTTCGAGGCCCCGGTGCTGCCCGTGCTCCTCCGAGGACTCGAGGAGCATCTGCATGCCGAGGCAGATCCCGAGCACGGGCACGCGCTCAACGGCCTCGCGGATCGCATCGACCAGCGGGCGGAGCTGCGTCATCCCCTCGTGGAACGCGCCGACGCCGGGCAGAACGATCCGATCCGCGGACAGGATCTCGTCCGGGTTCGCCGTGAGGCGGACGACGGCCCCGGCACGCTCGAGCCCCCGCGAGACCGAGCGGAGGTTACCGAGGCCGTAGTCAACGACCGCGACCCGTCCCATTCGTGCCGGCCCTCCGCCAGTGCCCCTCGGCCACCCACTCGTCGGGCAGCCCCTTCTCCCGCTGCCAGGCCCTGAGGCGCTCGTTCCACGCACCCATGAGCTCCGGGTACCCGTTCTCGATCATCCTGAGCAGGGCAAGGTCGCTCGACGGGCAGATATAGCAGCCGATCCGGTCGAGCCCCTGCTCGTAGAGCCGGTTGTACGGCGCCTCCTCCCGAAAGAGGTAGAGCCAGACGTGGAGTGCTGTCCAGGTATGGATCGGCGCGGCCGAGAGCTGGACGGGGAGGGCCGGGTTCCGCCAGACCCGGCGGCTCTTTGCGCGTTTGTGCGACTCGTACTTCCGCTGCCCGATGAACGAGACGCATTCGCCGAACCGGCCCCGGATCGCCTCGCCGAGCGGGGCGAGTTTGCAGACGCCGCAGCACCAGCGCGCATCGACCGCGGGCGGACCCTGCTCGGCAAAGGTTGCATCGAAGGCGGTCTCGCCCGAAGATCGGACGACCTCGGCGCCGCACCACGCCGCGACCTCGTCGATGTTCGCGTAGGTCTCGGGGAACTCGAAGCCGGTGTCGGCGAAGAGGAGCGGCGGGACCGTGCCGAAGGCCTTTTTGACCACGAGAAGGGTCGCGAGGCTGTCCTTGCCCCCCGAGAACGAGATCGTCACCGGAATTTCGGGATAGGAGGCCGCGACCTCCCGGACGAACGCGGCGGCAGAGGCCTCGTACCGGTCGAGGACCGGGGTGTTCGCGGCGATCGCGTCGGCACGGGTAGCGGGCCCGGGCACGCAGGGGCTCGAGACGTTCCGGCGGGTCCTCACGATCGCGCCGCGTTCCATGATCCGGGCCTCGGCCGCCGAGACGCGGGCGCGGCCGACGCCGATAACGCTCTCGTCCGGGGCGAGGATGAAGACCTCGTCGCCGGCCACGATCTGGTCGTCGATCGCACGCAGCCCCGGCGCGAGCAGGCTCGCCCCCTGGTCGCGGATCGACGGGACCGCACCCTCGTTCACGACCACGAACCGGCGCGTCGGCCTCAGCAGGGCGCCGGCCTCGACCCGCGGGATCGGCTCCCAGCGGTCCTCCGCCGGGAGGTACCGGATGTGCCCGACCACAGCGCCGCCGACCACGACCTCCTCCATCCGGTCGGGGTCGGGGACCTTGTTCAGCAGCGCGAACGCGCCCTCGGGGACGAGGGGCGCTCCGAAGTGGTCGGCATAGATCCGGTTGACGAGGGCGACGTCGGCCGGAAAGGCAGGTCGCGCGTCACCGGGCGGTGTTACCGGGACCGCGCGCGTGGCCCCGCCGCAGAGGCCGCAGACCTCGTCGAGGACGGGGACGTGGCAGGCGTCGCACCAGCGGAGCTGGATGCGGCCGAGGTAGAGGGGGCGCATGCCGTAAGGTTGGAGGGGGCCGGCAAAAAAGGGTGGGACCGTGCCGTCAGTCGTACTCGCGCCAGGTATGGGCGCACTTGACGCACCGGAAGAACCGGACCTCGGACTCGTCTGCGGACCGGAGCTGGCGCATCCACCAGAAGGCCAGGTTGTGCCCGCACTCGGGGCATTTCGTGGCGATCGTCGGCTTGGTCGAGATGTCATCGGCCTCGTCGAAGAAGGCGATCTCCTTCTCCTGGCGCACCCGTGTCCGCTTCATCTGGTCCTGATCGGTGATCTGCCGAATGTATCCACACCGGCGGCATTTGAGCTGGCCCGCACTGGAGATCATCAGGCTCTTGCACTGCGGACAGAACATCGTTCAGCTTTTCGAGCCGAGACCAGATTAAGGCTTCCGACAGGGCCTTCCTGCCCCGAGAGAAATCCATAAAGCGGGCTGTCGACGAGATCTACTGATGATCGAGTACCTCGTCCTCGCCTCGGCCCTCGCCTTCGCCCTCTTCCTCGTGCCTGGACTTCACCGCCGGTACGTGGGAGTCGCGGGCTGGGCGGGGATGGTGCTCGTGCTCGTCGCGCTCCTGCCCGAGTTCGCGGCCGAGAACAACTTCGTCTACCCGGCCATCACGATCGCAGCGCTCCCGTTCCTCTGGATCACCGCCCGGCGGCTTCTCTCCGGCGATGCGCGGGTCGAGGCCCTGACGCGCGCCGCCGCCATCGCATTCGTGCTCTACGCGCCCTTCGCGTTCTACGCACCCCTTGGCACCTGGCTGATCGGGGTCGTGGTCGGCCAGCTCTCCTGGGTGCTGGGGGCGATCGGCTTTCCGGCCCCACTCTGGGCCTGGAACATCTTCATCCACAACGGCCTCCGCGTCGAGATCATCCTGGCCTGCACGGGGATCCAGTCGATCGCGATCATGCTCGGGGTCGCGTTCGCCGTCCCAACCACGCTCCGCCAGAAGGTGCTCGCGTTCCTCTTCGTCGTGCCTGTCATCTGGGTGCTGAACATGGTCCGGAACGTCTTCGTCATCATCGCGTACACGGAGCAGTGGTTCCCGTACCTGCCGCAGATCGCCAGCAACGGCGAGTTCGGGTACGAGTCGTTCTTCTGGGCGCACAACGTGCTCGCCGAGCTCGGCGCGCTCGTGGTCCTTATCCTGATCGCCTGGGCCCTCTTCAGGATCATCCCGGCCCTCGGCGAGCTCGCGGCCGACCTGGTCGAGGTCTACTGGGGCGACCTCAGGCGAGCCGTCGGTAGAGATAGAGCACCCGCTCGACGGCCGAGAGGTTAGTGCCGGCCGCGATCAGCACGACCGCGACGGCCATGGCGGGGTACCCCACCACGAGGGACGCGGCCCCCGCGAGGCAGAGCACGAGCACGGTCTCGGGCCGGCCGAAGAACCCGACGCCCTCGAGCGGGTCCTGGATCTTCCCCTCGTCGCGCGCGTCGTAGCCGACTTCGGCGTACACCACGGGCTTGATGAAGGTGTTCATCAGCGAGCCGACGATCGCGAGCATCACGACTCCCGCGTCGGCAACGGGCGGCACGGGCAGGACGGCCGAGAGGATCGGGATCCCCGAGAGCCCGATCCCGAGCAGGACGGCGGCATCGACGTACTTGTCCACGATCCAGTCGAAGACGGCGCCGAAGCAGGAGTGCTGGTGAGTGAGACGGGCCACGACACCGTCCGCGAGGTCGAGCACGGCCGAGGCGAAGAGGAGGAGGGCCCCGATAAAAAAATGGCGCGACGCGAAGAGCGCGGCGCAGGCGAGGCCGAAGAGGAGTGAGAGGAGCGAGAGCTGGTTCGGTGTCAGCTGCAGCCGGACAAACCGGTCCAGGAACGGCTCGATGTACTGCCGGAGCCTGGGCCGGAGCGCAGTAATGTTCACGCCGTCTCCACTGCGGCCCCCGTGCCGAAGGCCGTTCTTATGATCTCGGCTTCGCCCCCGGATAAAAGCAGGGGTCGCGCCGGACCGCGCCCCTTTTTATCTCCCCGGCGCGCACGCCTGATATTAAGGAGTAACCATGCCAGACGATCGCACCCGCCCGCACGTGCTGATGATGTCCGAGATCACGGCCGATGGGAAGCTGACCCTGAAGCGTGGGGCATCGAGCAAGCGGCTGATGAAGTTCATGGCCCCGGAGACGGAGGTGCTCCTCCACAAGACCCGGGCGGCCTGCGACGCCATCATGGTCGGGTCGAACACGATCCGGATCGACAACTCCTACCTGACCGTCCGGTACATCGAGGGGAAGAGCCCTATCCGGGTGATCCCCTCCTCGGACGCCTCCCTGCCCCCGAACGCGAACGTGCTCAAGCCTGACGCGCCGACCGTGATCGCTGTCTCGGCCCGGGCCCCGGCCGACCGCGTGGCGGCGCTCCGGGAAGCGGGCGTCGGTGTCATCGTCGCGGGCGAGGAGCAGGTGGACCTGCCCCTGCTGATGGAGCGGCTCGTCGAGGACTACGGGGTAAGGCGGATGATGATCGAGGGCGGCCCGACCCTGAACTGGCACATGCTCCACCACCGGCTCGTGGACGAGATCCGGCTGATCCATCTCCCGTTCATCGTCGGCGGCGAGGACACCCCCTCGCTCGTGGGCGGCATGCGGATCGACTCGGAGGAGGAGATGATCCGGCTCTCGCTCAAGGCCCATTATCTCTGCGGCACGAACCTCGTGACCGAGTACGACGTGGTCTATCTTTAGACCATGCGGAGCGGATCGGCCTTCATGAACTCCCGGCAGATCGTGGTCGCGTAGCGGCCCGGCCCGAGCGTGAACGCGAGGGTCACGGTGGTGCCGTCGATGGCGACGTCGACCTCTGCCGCGAGCCGGATGGTGCGGACCGCCCCCGAGAACGGGGTGCCGACCAGTGTGGCCGCCCGGCCGATCCCGGCCTCGTCGACGCCGTCGGCCTCCATCAGCCGCCGCGTCACCGCGTCGGTCTCGCCGAGCTCGCAAAACGGCTCGCTGCCGGGCATCTGGATCCCGACGGCGGCCCGGCCCCGCTTCACGAGCTGTCGCGCCGGACCGAGGGTGCGCTCCGCGACCGTGTCGATCCGGCCGTCGGCAAAGACGAGCCGGTCGCCGGTCTCGACCTCATCCAGCTGGACTCCGCGGGCGCACCGCGCAGAGAGGGCGCGGTTGAAGAGGTGCGACTGGTACGCCGAGACGAGCATCGAGGCGAGCTTGGGCGGCAGGGCGCGGAGCGCCCCCGCGAAGTCGTCGGGGGCCCCGGCCAGGTGGTGGAGCATGGCCCGCTCGAACCGGAGGGGGACGGGGAACCGGCAGAGCGCGGCCTTGGGGTCGCGGTCGGCGAGGTAGGCCTCGCGGGCCGCCCGGACGGGTTCGGCCTCGGTCGGAAACGACTGCCCGATGTAGGCCGTGACCGCCCCCGCCACGTCCCCCGAGGCGAGGAGGCGGCCGACCAGGTGCGTGACCGGCCGGACCACGCCGAAGCGCTGGAGCCCGACGTAGTTCGGGGCGCCGGCCGCCACCGCGGCCCGGGCTGCGGAGCAGCGCGCCTCCAGGTCCTCGCCGTCGAAGTCGCGGATCACGAGCCGGAACCGGTTGCCCGCGAGGTCGCCGAGCGCGAGCCCGCGGTTCGCCTGGCCGAGCGGCTCGAGGAACAGGTCCGGGATCGAGAGGGCGCGGACCGCGTCGGCCTCGACGTGGTAGAGGGCCACGAGCTGGGTCGTCACGGCCCGCCGGTCCTTGGTGCCCGAGAACGAGATCCGCCGGTGGCTGATGCCGAGCCGGTCGGCGATGGCGCGGACGGCCTTGGACTGCTCCCAGTTCCGCTTCGTCAGCCGGCAGACGAGGTAGGGGCCGCCGGTCAGGGGCGGCGGGGTCTCGCACTCCTCGACCACGAACTCCTCGGGCGAGGCCCGGATCCGGCCGCCGATGCCGGGGGCTTCGTTCGCGTACCAGCAGAGGCCGAGCGCACGCTCGATCGGGTCGGACGACGGGATCATAGAAGCGAAAGCCCGCCCGTCACCCGGTCAAGCACCTCGGAGCGGGCCGGGCCGAGCCCGAGGGCCGTGACCGTGCCCGGGGTGACCTCGGTCAGGCCCGCGTCCTGGATCAGCGCGGTCGGGATCCCCTGCCGCTCGGCGATCGTCTTCAGCTCGTACAGCGCCTGGAGCGACGGGACCTTCAGCACCACCTTCTTCTGCCCCTCGGCGAACCAGGCGCGCCGCTCGTCCTTGGACGCGTGCTCGTACGCGCCCACGGCCGCGTGGGCGATCTGGGCGCACCGCTTGCCGCAGGAGATCTTCAGGTCGGCGCGGATCAGCAGGCACTGCTTGTACCGGAACTCGGGCTCGGGGGGCATCTCTCGTACTCGATCGCGCTCATCCGAGATAGGCCTGCCGCGCGTGCAGTCCCCGAAATCATGAACCCGAACGGCCACTGTAGGAGACACCGAAGGCCAATACAGCATTCACGAGAGCACAAAGGGCTGTTTCGATCCGGCACGTCCCGGCCGATGGCGGGACACACCGGCCCCGTGAAAAAAGCATGCAGTTAGAGAGATAAAAATGGCAATGCAGCAATCATCGATGCAGGAGTCGATCGTCGACCACATCAAGAAGGACCACCAGAAGACCAACGAGCACCTGATGGAGCTCGAGAAGCGGGTGCAGGGCCGCCCGAGCTCGGAGAACCCGGTCTTCGCGCCGATGAAGAAGGAGCTGCCCGGGCTCATGTTGGCTGAGGAGCAGCTGTTCTACCCGCTCCCGGAGCAGGAGATGAAGCAGCAGGTGCAGGACGCGATCAAGGAGCACGACGAGATCCGCCAGCACCTTGAACACCTCGCGGCCGAAAACATGCCCGAGGACGAGTGGGCGCGCCACCTCCAGATAATGAAACAGGAGATCCATCACCACGTCCAGGAGGAGGAGAGCAAGCTCCTGCCGGCGGCCCAGCGGATGCTCGGCGACGAGAAGCTCCGGGAGCTCGGACTCCAGTTCGAGCAGATGGAGAAGCAGGCGAAGTAGGCCCGATCGGACGCACCTGCAGCCTCGCTGCAGGACACCACCACCACTTCTTTTGGTCGCCTACCCGGGGGCTTCGATGACGATATGCGCGCGGCGATACGTGCCGCGGAACCGGAGCCCCTCGGGATACATGGTCAGGGCGGTCCTGAGCGCCCGGCGGAGATGGCTCTCGCCGCGCGAGTCCACGCCGCCCATGCGGGCCGCGCAGTCGGCCACTGCATCCCCGATCGTCGGGTAGATCGCCGGCTCCGCGACCTCGGTGTACGAGATCGCGAACCCGTGCCCGAGAGACTGCAGGACGCGGGCCAGGCTCGCGGCGTACGGCGGGTCCACGTACGGGGCGCCATGGACGTCGGGCCACTGCGCGGCCAGAAAGCGGATCTGCGGCGGGGCGCTCTCGGGCCAGAAGAGGTGGAGTTCGTGCTTCGCCAGGCCGAGGAGCCCTTCGAGCGTCGCCTCCACCATCGGGGTGTAGAGCGCGGCTGAGCCGAGGACCAGGTCGAACGGCCCTCCGGGCGCGGCCACCTCGAACGGCCCCTTCAGAACGGTGACCGACGTCTCGGCCCGCTGTTTCTTGGCGTATTCACGGAGGAATGTTGCATACCGGGTCGAGCGCGTCGAGACGGTCACCTGCGCGCCGCGACGGGCCATCAGGAACGGCAGGAGCGGCGTGCCCTCCACGATCAGGACCGTGGAGCTCCGGAGTCCCTCTTCGTCCTGCGTGATCTCGGCGAGGTAGCCCCGGGCCTCATCCATGGCCGGCCGGGCGTTGAGGGCGATGTCCTCGAGCGCAGTCCCCGGCCGGAGCGGCAAGAGGTGCGGCGTGGCCAGGTGCTGGCGCATCCGCTCGGCCCAGGCCCCGGTACATTCCCTCCGCGAGATCTCGCCTCCGTCCATGCCGACCCCTATCGCTCCCGTCTCCGCGGGCGTGCAGTCCATGTATGCAGCGCGAGTCGTGAAGAGTGTTGCGAAAGGAGCCGGGGGCGGTGCGGGCTCGAAGGCTCCCCTGTTCTCCTCCAGGGCCCGCCCGATCGCATGAGCGACCAACAAGAGCCCGGGGTGCGTTCTTCCCCTCCGGACGGCGTCCATCGATGGAGGAGACCGGGGTGTGGTGACGACCGGGCCGCTCCCGGTCGCCCGGAGCGACCCGAGCCAGCTCGCCCGGGTCTTTTCCAACCGGGCCGGGAACGCGGTCACTCTTCCAGCGCCTCCACACGCAGAAGGCGGACAGGGGGATCGGGATCGGCCTCGCGGTGGTCGAGCGGATCGTGAAGCGGCACGGAGGCCGGTGCTGGGTCGCGTCCACGCCGGGCGAGGGCTCGACCTGTTCCTTCACGATCCCGGCCGCGTGAAGTGCAGCGGTTCAAGGCCGGTGCCGGCCGGTGACCCTGTCGCGGGCCTGATGGCGGCCTCTTACGCCGCCGGGGGGGTTCGGCACGGCGCCCCGAGCCCGTCTCGAAGTCCGGACGGCCGGTTCACCGGCAACAGGAGAGCCGTCGCCCGGTTCGGCGAAGGCCCGGCCGTCGAGCACGGCGGCCGACCCGTACCCCTCCCTGCGCCCGGCCCCGCGCGTACCGTGCCCGGGACGGGTGGGGGCTGCCGAAGGACCGGCAACCGGACTGCGATCGCTATCGATCGGCCGGGGGCCGGCCGTGCCGACATTCAATGCTATTCTGAAGATTTCCGCAATTCCAGGCAGGTCCGGGAGAATATCGGCGGAATCACCATGATGCGGTGTCGCGTTCCCGGGAAACATATAT
This sequence comes from uncultured Methanospirillum sp., assembly GCA_964461885.1. GTDB lineage: Archaea > Halobacteriota > Methanomicrobia > Methanomicrobiales > Methanospirillaceae > UBA288. The sequence continues at coordinate 29,247 of CAYWVY010000013.1, forward strand.
AAATATTCATCGGGAATAGGAGCCGTATCCGGCCGGGCCATGACGGTCTATTGCGGCGCCGTCGTGTCAGGGTTCGGCGAGAGTATCAGGGTCAGCTCGGGAACGGAGCCGCGACCCCCGTCAGGAGAGAGTGAATGATGCAGAGAACGAGAGGGTGGACCTGCGCCGTGCTGGCACTGCTGGCGTTCTGCAGCGTCATGCTCGTGGTGCCCGTCCTCGGAGGTACGCCGGGGGCGATCGCGAGCTGGGGAGACGATGAGTATGGCCAGGTCTCGCAGACGCCAGCGAGCTCCGATTTTATCGCCGTTGCGGCCGGCGCCTATCACAACCTCGCGCTGCGGGCCGACGGCTCGATCGTCAGCTGGGGTCGTGATGATAAGGGCCAGGTCTCGCAGACGCCGGCGGGCACCGGGTACACGGCCGTTGCGGCCGGTGCCTATCACAGCATCGCGCTGCGGGCCGACGGCTCGATCGTCAGCTGGGGCGATGATAGTAATGGCCAGGTCTCGCAGACGCCGACCGGCACCGGGTTTACTGCCATTGCGGCCGGGGGATTTCACGGGCTGGCCCTGCGGCCCGGCGGCTCGATCGTCATCTGGGGCTACAACTGGGAAGGCGAGATGCCGCAGGCGCCGACGGGCACCGGGTTTACCGCCGTTGCTGCCGGCAAGTTCCACAGTCTCACGCAGCCTGCGGACGGCTCGATCGTCAGCTGGAGTTACGATGCGTTCGGCCAGGTCTCGCAGACGCCGGCGGGCGCCGGGTACGCCGCCGTTGCGGCCGGTGGCTATCACAGCCTCGCGCTGCGGGCCGACGGCTCGATCGTCAGCTGGGGTGATGATCGCAATGGCCAGGTCTCGCAGACGCCGACGGGCGCCGGGTTTACTGTGGTTTCCGGGGGTGGCTATCACAGCCTCGCGCTGCGGGCCGACGGCTCGATCGTCAGCTGGGGCTACGATACGTACGGCCAGGTCTCGCGGACGCCGACGGGCACCGGGTTTACTGCCGTTAGCGGCGGCAAGCTTCATAGCCTCGCCCTGCGTGGCGGCACCACGCCGCCGGTCGATACCACGCCGCCGGCATCGGTCTCGGGCCTGCGGTTCGAGACCGCCAGCATGACATCCATCACCTGGACGTGGACGGACCCGACGGACGCGGACTTCGCGAAGATCGGCATCTCCATCAACGGGGACGACCACGGATTCGTGACGAAGGGTGTCCAGAGGTACACCGCGACCGGACTCTCGCCCAACACCGGGTACCAGCTCTCGGCCATCGCCTACGACCAGGCCGGCAACGCCAACCTGACCCCGGTCACCAACACGACCACGACCCCCGGCACCGATACAATCCCCCCGGGCGGGATCACGAACCTTCAGGCCGCGAACATCACCGCAACCTCGGTCACCTGGACCTGGACCGACCCGGCGGACGCGGACTTCGCGAAGGTCGACGTCTACATGAACGGCGTGAACAGGGGATTCGTGGCGAAGGGCGTCCAGAGGTTCGTCGCGGCCGATCTCGCGCCGAACACGCCGTACCGGCTCTCGGTCGTCACCCTGGACACGGCGGGAAATTACAACTGGACCGTGGTCACCGGCAGGGCCACGACGCTCGCAGATGGGAATGACCTCACGCCGCCGGGTACGATCACGAACCTCGCGGCCGCGGAGAGGACCACGACCTCCCTCACCTGGACCTGGACGGACCCGGCGGACGCGGACCTCGCGACGGTCGCAGTCTATGCGGACGGCGTGTTCGCGGCAGATGTGCCCGCGGGCGTCCGGTCCTTCACCCTGACCGGCCTCGCCCCGAACGCGGCGCACCGCCTTTCGGCCATGACCTGCGACCTCGCCGGCAATTACAACAGGACCGTCGTCTCGAATGCGGCCGTGACG
>CAYWVY010000013.1:31244-36689 GCA_964461885.1 uncultured Methanospirillum sp.
CTGCGACCTCGCCGGCAATTACAACAGGACCGTCGTCTCGAATGCGGCCGTGACGATCAGTGGCGACTCGACACCGCCGGCGACGATCACGGACCTGTCCACCTCGAGCATCACCCCGACCTCGATCACCTGGACCTGGACCGACCCGGCCGACGCGGACTTCGCGAAGGTCAGGCTCTACGGCGACGGGGTGAGCGCGGGCTACGTGAACAAGGGGGTGCAGACCTACACCATGACCGGCCTCGCCCCCGACACGGCCCATCGCCTCTCGGTCGCGACCTACGACCTCGCCGGCAATTACAACGCGACCATCGTCTCGCATGTGGCCGTGACGAGCGGCAACGATACCATCCCCCCGGGCGGGATCACGAACCTTCAGGCCGCGAACATCACCGCAACCTCGGTCACCTGGACCTGGACCGACCCGGCGGACGCGGACTTCGCGAAGGTCGACGTCTACATGAACGGCGTGAACAGGGGATTCGTGGCGAAGGGCGTCCAGAGGTTCGTCGCGGCCGATCTCGCGCCGAACACGCCGTACCGGCTCTCGGTCGTCACCCTGGACACGGCGGGAAATTACAACTGGACCGTGGTCACCGGCAGGGCCACGACGCTCGCAGATGGGAATGACCTCACGCCGCCGGGTACGATCACGAACCTCGCGGCCGCGGAGAGGACCACGACCTCCCTCACCTGGACCTGGACGGACCCGGCGGACGCGGACCTCGCGACGGTCGCAGTCTATGCGGACGGCGTGTTCGCGGCAGATGTGCCCGCGGGCGTCCGGTCCTTCACCCTGACCGGCCTCGCCCCGAACGCGGCGCACCGCCTTTCGGCCATGACCTGCGACCTCGCCGGCAATTACAACAGGACCGTCGTCTCGAATGCGGCCGTGACGCTCCCGTAACAGCGCCTGTCGGTCGACCGCAATCGCCTCCCGCGGGTTCTGAGGCCGGACGACGATCCCCGGAGACCGGCCCATGACCGGCGCACGGACCCGAGGATGAGCGCGCGTTCGTTGGAGGCCCCGCCGCCAACGGAGGGAGAGAGACCCCATTCGGCGGTCTTTCCGGGATCGAAGACGGGGTCCGCTGGAGGGTGCCGTGTCATGAAGAGAACACGGGCCGGGACCAGGAAGATGGAATGCCCCGCCCTGATTATCCTTCGTCGCGGTTCAAATCCGTTTCCACGATGCCGCTTCGATGGAGAATGGTCCGCGTTTCGTCGCCCGGCCGGCTGCGTGAGCGGCGCCGGGTTCTGAAAAAAACTCAGGGGTTCGGCCTGCCACCCTCTCTCCGTTGGCCCCTCGTGTGACCCCGCCCGCTGTCACCCCAACCATCATCTCTCCATACCATACCCGGCGGGTACGGGAGAGACCCGGACTGGTGGTAGCGACGACATCCGAACGGATCCTTCCGGCCACCGACGGGTCCACGGTGTCCCCCGCACGCTGGGAAGAGGGAAGAGGGGCGCGCCAGCGGAGATGCGCCACGGAGAGCTTCAGCATCGGGCATGGACCTCCATCGCGGCCACGAGCGACTGGTCGAGGGAGAGCGTGTGCCGGTTCTGCTGCCAGATGGCCTCCGTCCCGGCGGGAGTGACGGTCAGGGCCGCCCGACCCCGATCGGCTTCCCCGCGAGGTCGGGGACGCCCTCAATCCCCCGATCCCGCCGGGCGGCGAGCGAGAGGAAGTGGTACCGGTCGATGCAGGCGACGACCCCGACCGACGCCCCCTCGAAGGCACTCTCGACGGCCATGAACTCGCCCGAGGCCGCGACGCCTACCTCGCCCTCGAGGAGCGCGTCCATGGCGGCCGGCCCCGTCTTGTAGTCCCTGACGGTGACGGCGAGGCCTTCCCCGGCAAAGAACCCCTGGCGTCGGCGATAGAGAGGAGAGCGTGGGCCGCGATCGGCATCTTGCCGATCACGATCGGTTCGAGCGGGGCGGATTGGGCTGCCGGAGGCGGGGCCGCGGTCCACCAGCTCCCGTACCCGGCGATAACGGCGAGGGCGAGGAGCGCGATCGCGGCAAGACGGCTATTCATGGATCTGCTCCGACGGCGTGGGGCGATCTCGTCCGGGCGCGTGGCCGTATGCGCGGGCGATGGGTGCGACTGTCGTGGGTCCGTCATCTTCTCCCGCCCCATGCCCGTGGAGGCCTCCAGCCCCCCGGGCATGCCTTACGGCCGATCGGCGGGAGGTCGATGCCCCCGGACCGGAGCCGGCTCCGCGCAGAGCCTCGCCCGGCCTGCACGATCGTCACCGCGGGGCCGGCGGCCGTGCCCGGCAAATGCCTACGGCACATAGTCGTCGGAAGGGCCCGACGGATCCCCCGCCAGTCGGCAGGAATGATGTGGATGGTTTTTTCCGTTTGACCTGCAGATACTCGGACCATGGGGACCTTCGGACCCGGGAGGCCGGACATCGAGACGCTGAAGTTCGAGAGAGATGTCGAGCGGCTGACCCGGGCATTGGGCAACACGAGGGACACGGGCATGCGAAAGGCCGCCGCCCGGGCGCTGGGAGAGGTCGGCGACGCCCGCGCCGTCGAACCTCTGATCGCCGTGCTCGGGGATCCCGATCGCCTTGTGCGAGAGGTCGCCACCGGCGCGCTGGGGAAGATCGGCGACGCCCGCGCCGTCGAACCACTGGTCGCCGAGCTGGCGGAGTCCCAGGAGGGGACTTCCGTGTATGTGCGGGAGGCTGCCGCCATGGCGCTGGGGGAGATCGGCGACGCCCGCGCTGTCGAACCGCTGGCCGCCGAGCTCCTGGACCCGGATTCGGGCGTGCGGGAGGCCGCCGTCACGGCGCTCGGAGAGATCGGCAACGCCCGCGCCGTCGACCTGCTGATCGCCGAGCTCGGAGAGCCCTGTCACACCCTGCAGGAAGCGACCGTCAGGGCGCTGGGGGGTATCGGCGATCCCCGCGCCGTGGATCCGCTGATCGCCGTGCTCGAGGGGCGGTCCGAGTCCCTGCGGGAGGCGGCCGCGGAGGCGCTGGGAAAGATCGGCGACACCCGCGCCGTCGAACCGCTGATCGCCGCTCTCACGGACTCGACGTGGTTCGTGCGGCGGGCGGTTGCGGAGGCGCTGGGAAGGGTCGGCGATGCCCGGGCCGCAGGACCGGTGACCGCTGCGCTCACGGATTCCAACAGGTCGGTGCGCGATGCGGCGGCCGATGCTCTGACGAGGCTGAGCTGACGGTTGGAGGTGGCATAGCCGCGATGCGGCGTCGGACCGACCTGGTTCCGGGCCCCGCGACACACCCCCTGTACGAATCCGATCAACCGCCCGCACCCCCTCCTTCACATCTGATCGTCGGGCAGTCCCGCCAACACACGGAGACCGTGAGGCCGTGACCCCGTTCCGTGCCGTCGACCGGAGGTGAGATGTCGCGGACGGGGTTCTCATACGGCCGGAATGATGGGGAAGAACGTCGAGCCCGCGCCGGTCACCGACATGGATCCGACCCGTCTTTTATTCGCCCGCTATGGTCGCCGGCATCTCTGTTTTACCGGCTCATACTCTCGGTTTTTCGTTCGATCAGCCTGCACCCATGGACTGGACGTAGGATCGGCCCGCCGATGACCCCCCAGGCGATACACCTCTCCTTCGGACACTCAACCGGGAAGAGGGCCGACCTCGTCCATTGACCGTCCTCGATCGCCTGAATCGACCCGCTAATGAGCGGACAGACGAGACCCATCAGGTCGCCCCCGCCGGGGTTTCGCCGTCGTCAGCACCGCTGTTGCCCCCCCGGGCCGGCCGGGTGCCGTCCGGGGATTTCGGAGGTCATCGCCCCTCCCCGACAAGATAGACATTCACGAGTGGCATAGCATCCAGTCACAGCCAATAGTTCCCGTATCGGCAGATGACTGATCCCGGGCGGGCCACCTGTGTATCACTGTCGCGAGTCTTACGGCCTTCTTCTCTCGCCATTCACGACGGGGGGATCGGGCCGCCGGGAGGATCAACGGCGTCCCACCCGGGAAATACGGCGGTCTGCCCGGCGCCCTGCTGATTACGTGCCAAGTCTCACGCCGGTTGTGGACCCGGCATGAAGCGTACGGCTTCCGTTCAGGATGCCATGGTACCACGATGCATCGCCGCAAAAGATGAGGGAGATCGCCGAACTCTGTAGGGCAGGAGCCGGGGATGCGTATCCGGATATCATCGTCAATCGGGGTCTGCGACCGCAGGATAGGCGGGAGCGGAGCGGTACGGTGAACCGTGTCGGCCGAACGCCAGCAGTCCATACCCGATGGCGGGTCATGCTCCTTCGTCTTCAGGGGGAGGACAGGATCCCCGTGCCGTCAGAGGGGTTCTTGGATTTCGCCCGGCGCACCTGTCTGTTCGGCGTAGATCTCGTAGCCGGTTACCGCGAGGGCGATGAGCACCGGGCCGAGAATAAATCCGACGATGCCCATGAACGGGACCCCGGCGAAGATACCGATGATCATGAATATGGGATGGACCGCAACCCGCCGCTTCATCATCACCGGGCGGTAGTAGAAGTCGATCCAGCCGCTCAACAGGGGGTACCCGATGAACATGGTGATGAGTGCGCTCCTGATGTCTCCCAGGGAGAGCATGTAGAGGACAAAGAAGAGCAGAAACAGCTGGGCGCCGATGAGGGGGATCAGCATCGCGAACCCGATCATGGTGGCAAACAGGAGCACGTGCCCGTGGCCCGGCAGGGAAAAGAACGGGATGGCGAGGAGAAACGAGAGGACGGCCGCGGAGATCTGGATGACGATGAGGGAGTAGATCGTGTTTCCCGCGATCTCGGACATCCTGCCCACGGCGGCCGACAGTTTCGGGGAGAGGTTGCGCGTCAACGAGAACCAGATCTGTTCGCCGTCATAGATCAGCATCAAGAGGGAGAGGAAGAGAATGACGACCTGGAGCAGGAGGAGTGCCGGGTTCTCGGTGAGCGAGAGAATGGCGTCCAGCAGCATCTGGATCAGCGTCTGGGGCATATTGGAGAGCTGTGCCGCGGTGAACGTGGGCAGGAAGCCGGCAAGGCCCGTGGTGCTAAAACCCTTGACCAGCGTGGAGACCATGGTTCCGGTATAGTCGATATCGTTATAGATCACGATCGTTGCGGCCGACACGAACAGCATGATCCCGAGGAGAACGCCGAGGGTGATGAGCAGGGCAGAGAGCGACGGCTTCACCTTGCGTGACAGCCGCCGATGGAGGGGAATGTGAGCGACCGCAAGGGCGACCGCCCAGACGAACACGGTCATGAGCGGCCAGAAGGCAATGATTGCAACAACGAAGACTGCGCCGATGAGGAGCCAGAGTGTCTGATCTTCACTGATCAGCGATCTCCCCATACGGGTCCAATACTGATAGTGGAGAATGAAAAAACTTGCGAGCAGATCGGGTTTTTGAAGAACCGGCGGGGATGCCGGGTGCGGCCCCTGTCATCCGTTCGCTGTTGA
>CAYWVY010000014.1:0-32559 GCA_964461885.1 uncultured Methanospirillum sp.
GCGACGGACTCTTAATCCGTAGGCCAAGGGTTCAAATCCCTTCAGGCCCGCTTTCATTCTTCTCATCGCTTCTGTTTTGTTTCGATTTTGGCCGCAGGTTGGTTTAAACTCTCCACTCCTCGCATTGAAGTGAATAATCGAACCGCACACCTTCACATCGTCGGTCGGTACATCAGATTTGGTATCGATGTTAGAGGATAGAAGTTTGGATCGAAGAGATAGAAACGGGGATTTAGCAAAGTTACCGATTCTTCAGTAAAACAATCCGATTCGATTAATTTTATTGTATAACTATTATGGTCAGTCACGCCAACATCATGATCGATAATGAATTGGGTTAACTGAAGACCATCGAGCAGAATTATCTTCTTTCCGATGAATCTCACGTATTCGGTTGCGTTTTTGATAAATTGGGACGTTATAATAAATATCCCCCTCCTGGCTCTCTTTCCCTCAAGACTACCCACAAACCCTTGAATCTCTTTCCGACCAACGGGATGCTGCCATCTCTTTGCTTGCATGTATATAATACATCCAGTCTGAGTGTATCCTCCTCGATCATCTCACCGAAACCTTCGCCCTTACCCCGACCAATAGCCTCTCCTGCATCTTTCCTGGAACCGCCATAACTCATTTTCAACAATAGATCGACAACCATCTTTTCGAAAAATGCGGGAGAGCAGAAGTATACATGATCTAATGGATCTATCGCGGATTGATCCCTGATCATCTGGTAGCTATTTTCGAGCACCTCAAACGGAGTTAATTCACTGGGCGTATCTTCTTTTCCAGGACCGGGAGCTTTCTTCCCATTATTAACTAGTATGAATCCGAGAGATTGGGATAAATGATTGTTATAAATCCCACTTGGTTTTTTATTCAACACCTCAAATCCTCCCGTGATGATTCTAAGCTGCCTTTAATGGAAGGATCAATCAGACCTGCATTTTTCAAAGATATGTTTGCCCAACCAGCTCATTTGTTAAAAAGTACATTTTAGGGATTGACGAGATCGCTCCTCTTGAGTTAGACCGAAACGGCCCGTCAATTGGTCACGAATACCTCGAATCATATGTTCCTGATTATCGCCGAGCATTACTAGCAACAGGAGCATGAGCGATTGATAATCAGGAATCGTCATTAAGAAAGAGACTCTGGTTACAGCAACAATAGATTTGGTTTTGAGAGACGGGAGAGAGATTTTATCTGCATGGACCGGCCTCTCGCCGCCCGTGAGGCGCAGCATCGTCGTCATCGCGACATCCCCATTCTCAGGGATGCGGCCGAACACGACCTGCCCACTATCGTCCGTCACCAGCGCGGGCAGGTTCGCGCTCTCCCGCCCTTCCACTTGATCGCCATCGCTGTCCGCGGCGCCGCAACCGCGCGGCGATTTGGGCAACTACACACCCGGCCGATTCGGGATCTTTTTCGTCCGGCCCGCCAATCGTTCCGCGATCACCAACGTCACGACGAGTGCCTGTGCTCCTGCTCCTGTTCTTCGCCGTCGTCCCGCCGGCCTCCGGCGCTGACCCGCACCTCTAGCCCGGCACGCAGGATCGGGCCGCCCCGGCTCTCTTCTACGTCCAGAGCGGACATAAAGACGCACAGACGGTCTTCATGGTCAGATCGGTCGTTCAGTGCCATGATTCGGGTGACCCGGACTGGTACGCGCCCGCATCGATCCACGAGTTCCGTTCCGCTCCGGACCTCGAGGGACGACAGCGACTCGGGACACTCGACTCCGCCCCCCCTGCTATCTACGCGAGCCTGGCCCGGCGCCCCTCCCGCCGGCCCGCAGGGCGGCCTGGGGCCAGCTCGTCGATGGCACCCTCGACCCGTTCGGCCCGGCGACCTTTCCCGCCTTCGGGACGCCGGCAACAACTCGGCTCACGGACAGCAGCTCCCCAGACGACAATGGGGCGAGCCGGCTCGTCGGGGAGTCGTTCCGCCCGCCTGTCGCGGGGGAGTGACCTCCTCGGCCGCCGGCCGCACGAACGCGTATATCGGAAGGTCGTCCATACCCCCGGGAGGATGAGCATGCCGGAGGGTTCCGAGAGGCGGCCCGGGCCGACGATCCGGATCGCGAAGGCCGGCCTCCGAGGTTCAGAACGGGACTGGCGGGACGGGGTCTGATTCGTCGCCGAGTCCGTCCGCGAGCGCTGCGAGCCGTCGGAGGATGGCCTGGATGTGGCCGTCACGGAGCATCCCCGCGAGGTGTCCCTCGCAGATCACGTTCTTCCTGATATGGAATGTCAGCAGCCGCCGGATCTCGCCGCAGCTCGCGGTCTCGAGCAGGGGAGGGTCGCGGTAGTACCGGAACGCCTCGGGCTCCCAGCGGGACCAGTCGAACCGGACGATGAAACCCGTGTGGTAGAGGGTCCGCTCGAACTCGTAGACCTCGCGCGTGTACTGCTCGAGGGTCCAGCCATCTTCCTCGGCAACGACGACCTCTGGCAGGAACCGGGGGTCTTCGAAGACCGGTAAAAAAGCGAGCACAGCCTCGACGCCGGCACGGGGCGGGCGCAGGGCCTCGTCTGCTCCGATGATCATCGGCGCATCTCCATTGATGAAGGCATGGTCCCGTCGGTGCATAAGCCTGCGGGTCGCGGCACCGGTACACGGCTGGACGGTCGGCGATCGCGGCTTCGCACTGCGCACTCGATGATGTGGATGCGAGGGTCGGCCCGATAGAGTACTCCATCCTGGACTCCAGAGATAAACTACATGATTGATCATGCAAGAATTTAAGCCCTTCAAAGGCTAGTGTCCAACATACCACGCCCGGGGGGTCAGAATGTCCATAAATCGCGATAAGATTCGGGAGATGCAGGTAGCCGTTTTGAGGCGGTGCGAGGATCGCATCAAGCGGGCGGGCTACACTCCCGCCAAGTGTTATCACGAGGCTGGCAAGACCGCTCCAACGCGTGGAATCACCGGGGCGATGCGTTCCCGGCACGGGTTGTGATCGGAATGACGGAGGAGAAGACGTTACTGGAACAGGTGCGGGAGAAAGAGGTCGAACTCGCCACAGAGTACGCACACGCCTGCGCTGACGCCGAGGCTGCGAAGGAGACCGCTGAGCGGGAGGCTCGGGAGACGATTGAGCAGACCGAACGGGAGGGGCGCGAAGCGGCGGAAGCGCAGTATGGACAGGAGATGGACAGCCTCGAGCGCGAGATCGAGCGGTTGCGGATGGACGCCCGCAGGCAGGAGGAGACGCTCCGGTCCACCGGGGAGGCCTCCGTCGCGGGTGTGGCGGACGAGCTGGTCGGGTACGTCGCTCCGGTATCGGAGTAGGAGCGTACTATGCTCCAGAAGATGAGCAGCATCCTGATCGTGGGCCCTCGATCCGATGCCGGCCAGATCGTGGACACGCTCTACCATGAGGGAATCGTCCACCTCGTCGACATCTCCCCCACTGGCACTGCCCCGGGCGAGCTCCGACCGATCGACGAGGAGTCGGTCGTCGATGTGGACCAGTTGCTGCTGAAGGTGAACGGGCTGCTCAAGCTCCTCCCGAAGGGGCGAGAAGCCCCCGAGAGCGCCGGGGAGGTCGACGAGGACTACCGGGTGCGGACCCTCGAGGAGACGGTTGAGGAGATTCGGACGCGGCTCGGGGGGCTCGACGCAACAACGGTCGAGATGTCGAACCGGAAGGCCGACCTGGAGCTCGAGGCGACAACGCTCGGTCGGTATGCCAAGATCCTCCGGCGCCTCCAGCCGATCGAGAACGCGATCCCCGACCTCGAGGGCTTCGAGATGACCGTGCTCCTGCTCCAGAAGGAGTACGCCCACGTCCTCGACCAGATCGTACCGCTGCTGCGCGAGCTCGCGCACAACCAGTTCGAGTACATCGCCGGGGAGCTCGACGAGTCGACCATCGCCGTTATCACGATCTTCAACAAGTTCTACTCGCGTCAGGTCCATTCCTTTCTCTTCTCGCAGAACGTCAACGAGGTCCGGATACCGCCGGACTACTCGAACATTCCCATCGACGAGGCTCTGGAGTCCATCGATCGGAAGCGGGAGGCGGGGCGCGTCGAGATCCGCCGGATCGATGAACAGCTCGCGGACCTGTCGGCCCGCTGGCACCAGGAGCTGTTGGACATGCAGCGCGCACTCGAGAAGCGGCGCGACGAGCTCGCGGCTTACACGAGGTTCGCCCACACCGACTACACCTTCATCGCCAAGGGATGGATCCCGCGGAAGTCAGTCCCTGAAGCCGGGCAGCGCCTCAGGGAGAGGTTCGGCGGGAGGGTGGTGCTCACTGAGCTCCCAGCGTCGTCCCGGGAGATGGCCGAAGCACCCATCTCCTTCGCCAACCCCTTCTGGGTGAGGCCGTTCGAGTTCTTCACACGCCTGATGGGGTCGCCACGGTATCTCGAGACCGACCCGATCCCGTTCATGGCGATCTTCTTCCCGATCTTCTTCGGCCTTATCGTCGCGGACGTCGGGTACGGCCTCTGCATCATCACGCTCGCCCTCTTCCTCCGTTTCCGCTACGCCGACAGGGTGTGGCTCCGCGATCTCTCGACGATCTTCATCATCTCCGCGATCCCAACCATCGTCTTCGGGTTCCTCTTCGGCGAGCTCTTCGGCGATCTTGGCGAGAAGATGGGCTGGCTCGAGCCTGTCACGTTCGCGGGCGTCACCTGGAACCGCCTGGAGGCGATGATACCGCTCCTGGTCCTCTCGATCGCCATCGGGGTCGTCCACATCTTCCTCGGGCTCGGGATCGGCGTGGCGAACGCGGTTGCCAGGAAGAGCCGCCGCCATGTCTGCGAGAAGTGCGGGATGATCGGGGTCGTCCTCGGCACCCTGATCGCGCTCCTTGCCGCGATGGAAATCATCTCGCCCCTGCTCATGTTCGTCGGCGTAGCGGTACTCGCCATCGGCCTGCCGCTCCTCCTTTGGGGCGGAGGCGTCCAGGGGGCGGTGGAGATCATGGGCACGATGGGCAACATCATGTCCTATGCCCGGCTGATGGCGATCGGTATGGCCTCGGTGATGCTCGCCCTCGTCGCGAACGAGCTTGCCGGCGAGATCGGCGCGGTCCTGGTCGGCGGCCTGGTCGCGGTACTCCTCCACCTGATGAACCTGATGATGGGCATGTTCAGCCCGTTCATCCAGTCCACCCGTCTCCACCTGGTGGAGTTCAATTCGAAGTTCTACGAGGGGGGTGGGCGGCCGTACCGCCCGTTCGGGTATCGCCCGGAGGGCTGAACTCCCACCCCCATTCTCAGTAGATTCGCTATGCGCACATGTCGAGCATTGGTTTTTATAAATCTTTCGCGATGGTTTTATTTGATTCAACAGGGATGGTGTGCATGGTGAAGTGCAATGGCCTGGGAAGTTCCGATAGGTGCCGCTCTTGCCTTTTCTTTCGGAGCGATCGGCACGGCATGGGCTCAATCGCGTATCGGACCGGCAGGAGCCGGGACGATCGCCGAGAACCCTGAGCTGGTTGGCCCGATGATCATCCTGGTCGCCATCCCCGAGACCCTCGTCATCCTGGGATTCGTGGTTGCGGCGATGATTATATTCATGACCCCCGGATAGCGGGGGGGAGCGACAGAAAAGAACGGAGGGCATGAAACAGGCAGGGTTCATGAGCCTCCGCTCCGGGGGAGAGAGGTATGGCGTACGAAGAACTGATCCGTTCGATGGAGGCGGATGCGCAGCTCCAGGTTCAGGAGGTCAGGGACCAGACCGCAAGAAGCATCGCGGAGACGCGGGAGACGGCGGGAAGGCAGGCGCAGGAGAATCATGAGCGACTGCTCGCCGAAGCGGAGCGGCGGACCGAGATCGAGCGGCACCAGCGGCTCTACCGCGCCCGCGAGGAGACGAAGGCCGGCATTGCACGGGTCCGCGAGGAGTACCTCCGAAGGGCCATCGACCTCGCGGGAATTCGGCTCGGATACATGCGCGAGGGCGACGGCTACCCCGCGGTGCTTGAGAGGCTGACCCTGGAGGGACTCGACGCACTCTCCGAGCCCGGGGGCCGGGTGCATGTCGACCCGCGGGACGAGGCGGCCGCGCGGGCCATCGTCCAGAAGCTCCCCGGGCAGCCCCCTCTTATCGTGGACCTCGACGCCGAAGGCGGCGTGGTCGTCGACTCGGCCGACGGGCGGATTCGTGTCGACAACACCTTCTCCTCCCGCCTTGCCCGGGCAGGGGAGGTCTACCGGCGGGAACTCTTTGACCGCCTCTTCGGAGGCAGATGATGGACCAGGGCTACATCAACTCCCGCGTGCGGGGGATGTACAGCGCCCTGCTCAGCCCTGCGGAGCTGCGGGCCTTCATCCAGAAGGCAGACCTCGAGGCCATGATCGCCGACCTCCAGAAGACCGCCTACCGGAGTGCGCTCGAGATCTCCTGCGTCCGCCTGTCGGGCATCACCTGTCTGGAGGAGGCGCTGCGGACGCATCTCGTGAGGACATACTCCAAAATCGTCGGGATGTTCGGCGACAATGACGCCGCGCGCTACGTCCGTATCGTCGTGAACCGCTGGGATGTCCACAATCTGAAGGCGATACTGCGCGGCAAGAATATCCATTCCCCCCCCGAGGAGATCCGCGAGTGCCTCGTCCCGGCGGGGACGCTCGACGAGGCGACTCTCCTCGAACTCTTGAAACAGCCGGATGTGCGGGACGTCATCGATCTCCTCGCCACCTGGGAGATCGATTACGCCCGGGCCTTCACGCCGCACATCGAGGAGTGGAGCCGGTCCCGCGAGCTCCTCGTGATGGAGCACGCCCTCGACCAGTACTACTTCGACTACGCCCAGCGCACGGTGGAGGGCACGAAGCCGGAGGCGGTCGCGCTCCGCAGGCTCGTCGGCACCGAGATCGACGTGACAAACCTCAAGACGGTGATCACCTTCATCCGGGACGGCGTTGCCCGGGATGAGGGCGAACGGTTTCTCCTGGAGGGGGGGGCGGAGCTGCCGCTGAAACAGCTCCGGGCCATGATCGATGATGGGGATCTCCCGATGGCGCTCGCCCGTCTCGAGGGGACGCATTACGCCTTCCTCCTCCACCTCTGCGAGGAGACGGCGGTCTGCGGCCCCCTGTCACTGCTGATGAAGGAGCTCGACCGGCACCTCGTCCGCACCGGGGCCGCCCTCTACCGTTCGGACCCGCTGAGCGTCACGGTCGTCATCGGGTACCTCTACCTCTTCCAGGCCGAAGTGACGAACCTCCGGATCATCTCGCGCTGCCGGGACGCGGGCCTCTCGGACGAGGAGCTGGAGGCGGAGCTGATCCATGTATAAATTCGTGGTGCTGACCGATTCCGACACGGCCGCGGGGTTCCGCATGGCCGGCGTCGAGACGCGCGAGGCGGCGAACGTCGAGGAGGCTCGCCGGATCCTGCCGGAGCTGCTGCAGGACGAGGACGCGGGCATCATCGCGGTCAGCGAGGAGTTCATGCAGGGACTTGACGAGCGGCTGACGATCCGGATCGATCAGCTATCGCGGCCGATCGTGATCCCGATCCCGGGCAGGGCCCGTGGAGGCGGCGGCATGGCTTACATCGAGCGTCTCCTCCGGCGGGCGATCGGATACAACATCGTACTGAGGCGGTAGATATGATCCAGGGTGAAGTCATCAGGGTCTCGGGGCCTGTGGTGCATGCGGGCGGCATGCGCGGCTCCCGGATGTACGACGTGGTGCGAGTCGGCGAGGAGGCCCTCACGGGTGAGGTGATCCGGCTCGACCAGGACGTCGCGGTCGTCCAGGTGTACGAGGACACGACCGGCCTCGGCACGGGAGAGGTGGTCGAGAACACGGGCGAGCCCCTCCGCGTGGAGCTCGGCCCCGGGCTCCTCACCTCGATCTATGACGGCGTGCAGCGGCCCCTCCCGCTCCTCGCAGAGCGGAGCGGCGACTTCATCTCGCGCGGACTCACCGTGCCCGGCATCGACCACGGCAGGCGCTGGGAGTTCGTACCGGCGGTGCGGGCCGGCGCGGAGGTGGGGCAGGGCGACGTCCTCGGGACCGTCCGCGAGCACCACCTGGACCACCGGATCCTCGTGCCGCCGGGCATGGGCGGGACGGTGGAGAGCGTCGAGGACGGGTCGATGACCATCGATGACGAGGTCGCCCGGCTCGACGGCGACCGGGCCATCGCGATGGGGCAGGCCTGGCCCGTCCGCCGGGGCCGGCCGTACGCGCGGAAGCTCGACCCGACCCTGCCGCTGCTGACAGGGCAGCGGATCTTCGACACGTTCTTCCCGATCGCGAAGGGCGGTACAGCCATGATCCCCGGCGGGTTCGGGACGGGTAAGACCGTCTCGGAACAGACCCTCGCGCGCTGGGCGGACGCCCACGTCGTGATCTACATCGGCTGCGGCGAGCGCGGCAACGAGATGACCGACGTCCTCTCCGAGTTCCCCAAGCTGGTCGATCCCCGCACCGGCCACCCCCTGCTCGAGCGGACCATCATGATCGCGAACACCTCGAACATGCCCGTCGCGGCGCGCGAGGCCTCGATCTACACGGGGATAACCATGGCCGAGTACTACCGGGACATGGGCTACGACGTGGCCCTCCTCGCCGACTCCACCTCCCGCTGGGGCGAGGCGCTGCGCGAGGTCTCGGGGAGGCTCGAGGAGATGCCCGGCGAGGAGGGTTACCCGGCGTACCTCGCGGCGCGGCTCGCAGCCTTCTACGAGCGGGCCGGGCGGACGGCCTGCCTCGGTTCGGGCGACCGCGCAGGCTCGGTCACGGTCGTCGGCGCGGTCTCGCCGCCTGGCGGTGACTTCTCCGAGCCGATCACGCAGAACACCCTCCGGATCGTGGGGACCTTCTGGGCGCTCGATACGAGCCTCGCCTACCGCCGCCACTTCCCCTCGGTCAGCTGGATCAAGTCTCACTCCCTCTATCTCGACACCCTCCGGGGCTGGTACGCCGGGAACGTTGCCGAGGACTGGAGCGCGCTCCGCGACCGGGCCGTCTTTCTCCTCCAGAAGGAGGCCGAGCTCCAGGAGATCG
The DNA here is from genome assembly GCA_964461885.1 of uncultured Methanospirillum sp. Classification (GTDB taxonomy): domain Archaea; phylum Halobacteriota; class Methanomicrobia; order Methanomicrobiales; family Methanospirillaceae; genus UBA288. The sequence continues at coordinate 8,997 of CAYWVY010000014.1, forward strand.
TCCAGCTCGTCGGGCCGGACGCCCTGCCCGACAACGAGAAGGCCGTCCTCGAGGTCACGCGGATGATCCGGGAGGACTTCCTGCAGCAGAACGCGTACAGCCCGGTCGACGCCTACTGCCCGATGAATAAGCAGTACCTGATGCTCAAGGTGATCCTGGCGTTCCACGAGGTAGCCTCAGGGGCCATGGGCCGCGGTGTCTCTCTGGGGCAGATCCTCGCCCTCCCCCAGAAGAACGAGATCGCGCGCATGAAAGAGCAGTACAATGAGGAGCAGATCAGGGAGCTGACGGAGTCGATAGGAACTGCCGCCCGCGCCCTGGAGGCGGAGCGATGAGATCCCTTGTGACGAAGGAGTACCGGACGGTCAGCTACGTCTCGGGCCCGCTCATCTTCGTCGAGCGACCGCGCCGGGTCTCGTACGGCGAGGTGGCCGTGATCACCCTTCCCGACGGCGAGACGAGGACCGGACAGGTGCTCGACATCTCGCGCGAGGCCGCCGTGGTCCAGGTCTTCGAGGGGACGAGCCGCGTCGACGACGACGAGACCCGCGTCCGCTTCACCGGCGAGCCGTCCCGGCTTGATGTCTCGCTCGAGATGCTCGGGCGGGTCTTCGACGGGCTGGGCCGGCCTCGCGATGGCCGGCCGGCCGTCGTCCCCGATGAGCGGCCCGATATCAACGGGATGCCGATCAACCCGTACACCCGGGACAAGCCGGCAGACTTCGTCCAGACCGGTGTCTCGGCCATCGACGGGCTGAACACCCTCGTTCGCGGCCAGAAACTCCCGATCTTCTCCGGCGCGGGGCTGCCCGCGAACCGGCTCGCGGCCCAGATCACCCGGCAGAGCCAAGTCCTCGAGGAGCAGAGCAACTTCGCCGTGGTCTTCGCGGCCATGGGGATCACCTGGCAGGAGGCCTCGTTCTTCACCCAGGAGTTCGAGGAGACCGGCGCGCTCGAGCGCGTGGTATTCTTCCTGAACCTCGCTGACGATCCGACCATCGAACGGATCGCCACGCCGCGGTGCGCCCTCACGGCGGCCGAGCACCTGGCCTATACGCACGACCTCCATGTTCTCGTGATCATGACGGACATGACCAACTACTGCGAGGCCCTTCGTGAGATCTCGACAGCCCGCGAGGAGGTGCCGGGCCGGCGCGGATACCCCGGGTACATGTACACGGACCTCTCGACGCTGTACGAGCGCGCCGGACGGATCAAGGGGCGGAGCGGCTCGATCACACAGATCCCGATCCTGACCATGCCCGACGACGATATCACCCACCCGGTGCCCGATCTCACGGGTTACATCACCGAGGGGCAGATCGTCCTCTCGCGCGACCTCTTCCGCCGCGGAATCGATCCGCCTATCGACGTCCTCCCCTCGCTCTCGCGGCTGATGAGCCTCGGCATCGGCCCGGGCAAGACCCGGGAGGACCACCGAAACGTCTCGGACCAGGTCTACGCGAGCTACGCCTACGGCCGGGACCTCCGGCGCCTCGTCGCGATCGTCGGCGAAGAGGCGCTGACCGTGCTCGACCGTGCCTACCTCGCCTTCGCCGACCGGTTCGAGAACCGGTACATCGGGCAGCAGAACGAAAACCGGTCGATCGAGGAGACACTCGGCATCGCCTGGGAGCTCCTGGCAGGCCTGCCAGCGGAGGAGCTGAAGCGTATCAGTCCCGAGCTGATCGAGCGCTATCATCCGGCGGGGACGGCGGAGGCGTCATAAATGGCCGAGTCGGTCAAGCCGACCCGGATGGAGCTGATCCGGAAGCGGGAGCAGATCCGGCTCGCCGAGCAGGGGCGCGACCTGCTGCGCGAGAAGATGGACGCGCTCGTTCGGGAGTTCTTCAGGGTGATGAACGATGTCTCGTCCTCGCGCGAGGAGCTTGAGCGGAGCGCGCGCATCGCCGACCGCGCCCTTCTGATCGCGCAGGCCGTCGACGACCCGGTAGCTCTGAAGTCAGCCTCGTTCGCGACCAAGCGGCAGGTCATGCTCGAGATCGAGGGGCGGTCGATCATGGGCGTCCGGATCCCGGTGATCGAGAAGCGGTCCTTCGGCCTCTCCGTGCTCGAGCGCGGGTACAGCATCATCGGGACCAGCGGCCGAATCGACGAGGTTGCGGAACGGTTCGAGGCCGAGCTCGACCTGATCATCGGGCTCGCCGAGACCGAGACCACGCTCCGCCGAATTGGCCACGAGATCCAGATGACCCGACGCCGGGTCAACGCACTCGAACAGGTGATGATCCCCGAGCTCTACCGGCAGACGAAGTACATCAAGATCACGATAGAGGAGAGAGAACGGGAGGACCTCTTCCGCCTGAAGAAGGTCAAACGCCTCCTCGAGCGGCGGAAGAGACAGTCCCGGGCCGTCATGGCGGCGGTGGGTTAGACCACCGGGACGAGAAGACTCAACACCTCGTCAGAATTTCGCTTCTGAGAGCCGAGACTGTCGCCCGACCACCGCTCCGTGTTCAGAAGCTTCCGGACGTCGTCGTAACTCAAGTTGTGGAATTCAATCCGTTCCCAGGTCGAACCATCGACACAGGTCCAGGCTTGCCCGAGGATCTGTTTGAGGCTGTCGATCTCTTCGTGATCGAACTCGCTCCACCGCACGCCCAGGTGCACTCGGATCTTCTCGCATGCCGTCTCGGCGCTCTTCTCCTTGGTCAGCTGGTAGAGCCGCTGGCCGATCTTTTCCTTTGAGACATCCGGCGTCTTGTAGACATCTGTCATATCCACCCCCCCGTGGACAGCAGTCTCTCTGCTCACGATCCTGTATAAATGTTTGTATTTGATATATCACTTTTTCGCTCGTCAATCTCATGCAGGGCCGCCAATCAGCCCTCCCGGCCCCGGCGGACCCGCTTGTAGGTCTCCATCACGACGAGGAGGCTCATCGAGGCCAGGAGGAGGATGCCCCACCACGCGAGCGGCACGGGCGCGATCGAGAGCGTCTCGGCCACCGGGGGGATGTACATCGCTGCCACGTGGATCAGGAGCGACCCGCCTGTGGCCGCGACCACGAGCCAGTTGCGCGAGAGGGGCATGCGGAAGGCCGAGACGTGCTCGGACCGGGCGTTGAAGACCTGGACGTTCTCGAAGAGAACGAAGAGGAGCAGGAGCAGGTTCCGGGCGTCAGCCTCGGCCCAGCCGTTCCCAAGGAGCCAGGCGAAGAGGGCGAACCCGACCCCGGACATGGTCACGGCCGAGAGGAGGACCTGCCGGATCATGAGCCGGTCGAAGATCGGCTGCTCCGGCGGACGGGGCGGCCGCTCCATCGCTCCGGGCTCGCCCGGCTCGAAAGCGAGCCCGATGTGCTGAACCCCCTCGGTCACGATGTTGAGCCAGAGGAGCTGGACCGCGAAGAGCGGGATCGGCAGGTTCGCCACGAGCGCGAAGGTGAAGAGGAGCACCTCGGCCGCCCCGGTCGCGACCAGCAGGAGGGTCACCTTCCGGACGTTGTCGTAGGCGAACCGCCCCTCCTCGATCCCGGCGACGATCGAGCTGAACCGGTCGTCGGTCACGATCATGGAGGCCGCATCCTTGGCCACGTCCGTGCCCGAGCCCATGGCGACCCCGATGTCCGCCTGCCGGAGGGCCGGGGCGTCGTTCACCCCGTCGCCGGTCACGGCCACGAACTGGCCGTGCTGCTGGAGGGCGTCGACGATGTCGAGCTTCTGGAGCGGCGTGACCCGCGCGAAGACCCGGGCCCGGTCGACGAGCCCCGGGTCTTCGGACGCGGCAAGCATGGCCCCGGTCACGACCTCCTCCTCGCTCCCGGCGATCCCGAGCTGCCGTGCGAGCGCAAGCGCCGTCACCGGGTGGTCCCCGGTCACCATCAGGACGCGCACGCCGGCCCGCCGGCACTCCTCGACCGCGTCGACGGCGTCGGGCCGGAGCGGGTCGATGAACCCGGCGAGGCCGAGAAGCGTGAGCGGCGGGAGGGTCTCCTCGTCCAGGTCCGCCGGGTCCACGCCCTCCTCGAGTGGTCCTTCGGCCACCGCGAGGACGCGGTACCCGCCGTCTGAGAGCGCGATGAAGGCCGCGTTCACCCGTTCGCGGTCGATCGGGACCGGCCCGTCGGGCCCGGCCACAGCGACGGCCCGGTCGAGCACGACCTCGACGGCCCCCTTCAGCGCGACCATCGGGTGCTCGCCCGGGGCGTGCGGCTCGGCAGCGACGGCGGCCGCGTACCGCCGCTCGGACTCGTACGGGATCCTGCCGACGACCCGGGCCCCGATCACGGCCGGATCGATCCCGAGCTCCCGCCCGAAGCGCAGAAAGGCCGCATCGACCGGGTCGCCGAGGACACGGGTGCCCCCCTCCCCGTCATCGACCTCGACCGCCTCGCTCGCCGCGACGGCGGCACGGGCGAAGGCGCGGGCCCCGTGCGGGAAGACGCGGTTCTGGACCACGTCCTCGGCCCGGACCACCCCCGTATCGGGGAGCCAGATCGCCTCGAGGGTCTGGCGGTTCATGGTCAGGGTCCCGGTCTTGTCGGACGCGATCACCGTGCAGGAGCCGAGCCCCTCGACGGCCGCCATCCGCCGAACGATCACCGAGCGTTTGGCCATCCGCGAGGCCGCGATCGAGAGGACGACCGTGAGCGCGACCGGGAGGCCCTCGGGGATGGCCGAGACCGCGAGGGCGACCGCAATGAAGAACACCTCCGCAAGCGGCGTGCCGCGCCAGAGCTCGATCCCGGCGAGCAGGGCCGCTGCCGCGACCACCGCGATGCTGATGGTCCTGGCGAACCGGTCCATCCGCTCGATCAGGGGCGGGCGCGTCCCCTCGCCGCCCGAGATCGCCGCCGCGATCGCGCCGAACTCGGTCCGGGCGCCGGTCGCGACCGTGACGCCCGCGCCCCGGCCCGAGGTCACGACCGTGCCCGCGTAGACCATGGAGAGCCGATCGGCCACGGGCGCGTCCGCGGCCACGGGTTGCACCGACTTCTCGACGGGGAGGGACTCGCCGGTCAGGGCCGACTCGTCCACGGCAAGATCGTCGACCTCGACGAGCCGGAGGTCGGCCGGGATGCGGCTGCCCGACTCGAGCAGCACCCGGTCGCCCGGGACCAGATCCTCGGCCGGCACGGAGAGATCGTGGCCGTCGCGCACGACCCGGACCTCGGTCTCGAGCAGGTGGCGGAGGGCCTCGGCCGCGCTCTCGGCCTTCCACTCCTGGAAGGTCCCGACGACCGCGTTGACCAGCACCACCACGAGGATGAAGGCCGCGTCCCGGAAGTCGCCGAGCGCCGCCGCGACCCCTGCAGCCGCGAGGAGGACGTAGATGAGCGGGCTCTTGAACTGTCGGAGAAAGAGGACCAGGGGGCTCGGCGGGGGGCGCGTCGGCAGCCGGTTCGGCCCGAACGTCTCGCGCCGGGCCGCGACATCCGGGGCGGCGAGGCCGCCGGGGCCGGAGCCGAGTTGCCCCTCGACCCCGGCCGCCTCGAGCGCGTGCCAGGCAGTCGTCTCCCCGTCCGTCATGCTGTCCCGAGATTCTTCCACGAAGGTATATGAACGCACCGGCTGTCGGGGCTAAGAGCAGGATCGTTGATCCCTCTCCATGGACCGGCCCGACTTCCCCCTCCTCTCACTTGTCGTTGCGAACAGCGTGACGATCGTCCTCGCGTTCCTCCAGGACCGGGACCTGGGCACGGTCCTGGCGATCTACTGGTTCCAGTCGGTCGCGATCGGGTCCTTCAACCTGGTCCGCCTGCTCGGGATACCGGCCGACGACGGCGGGTGGAGCTGCCTCCCCTCCCTCTTCCTCGCCGTGTTCTTCGCGGTCCACTACGTATACTCCACCTCGTCTCGTTCCTCTGGTACCATTCCCGCGAAGAGGCGGCGCCCGCCGCGATCTTCGCCGAGCCCTATCCCCGGATCGTCCCGATGCACATCACGATCATCGCCGGGGAGTCCGCGACCACGATGCTGGCGGGCGCGTCCGGGACCCGGCTCGTGCTCCTCCTCTTCCTGCTCCTGAAGACCGGCGTCCACGTCGCGGCGCACCTGAAGAAGCATGCCCGGGCCCCTCCCGAAACCGGCCCGCTCGCGGCGTCACGTCCTGCACCGTCGTCCGCCCCGGTGGAGCCGGGGGAGTGAAATGTGGAGGGTGGGGGCGGCGCAACCTCTCGCCGGAATTTTGCCGCGTTCCCGTTAGAAGGGTGTGGGGCCGTTCCCGGCGCCGGGCTCAAGATCGAGGTCGGCCAGCACGCACCCCTCGCACGGGATCAACTCGAACTCGAGCGTGACGTGGTCGATCCCCATGCGGCGGAGCCGGTTCTTGACCGCCGTCTTGATCGCCTCGACCTCCCACATCTCCCCCGCGCCGGTGACCACGTGTCCGTCGAGCACGTACAGGTCCGTGCTCAGGGCCCAGACGTGGACGTCGTGGACGGCATCGACGCCGTCGACCTCCCGCATGGCCGCGGTCACGGCTTCGAGGTCGAGCCCGCGCGGAGTGAACTGGAGCAGGATCGCCGTGGTCTCGCGGAGCAGGCGCACGGCCGAGGCGAGGATCAGGATCGCGATCAGAATGCTCAGGACCGGATCGATCACGGTCAGGCCCGTGGCGTAGATCACCGCGCCCGCGCCGACCACGGCCGCCGACGAGAGCGTGTCGCTCGCCACGTGCAGGAGCGCGCTCCGGACGCCGAGGCCGCCGTGGCCACGGAGCCGGGCGATCACGACCAGGTTCGCGACGAGCCCCACGACCGCCACGGCGAGCATGACCGGCGCCTCGATCTCGGGGGGCGATCGGAGCCTCTCCACGGCGGAGATGAGAATGCCCGCGGTCACAGCGACGAGGATGAGCCCGTTCACGAACGCGGCGAGCACCTCGGCCCGGTGGTAGCCATAGGTCCGGGCGCGCGTCGGCAGCTGCCGGGCGAGGAGCACGGCAGCGAGCGAGAGGAGGAGGGCGAAGAGGTCGCCGAGCATATGCACGGCGTCCGAGATGAGGGAGAGCGAGCCCGAGTACCAGCCGCCAGCCAGCTCGACTCCAAAGATGAGGAGCGTGACCAGGATCGCGGCCCGGAGGGACGCGGCAACGGCCCCGTGACTGTCGCCGCCGGACGCGTGCACGTGCTGGTTCATCGGGGATCGCTCTTCGTGAGCGAGGGCGGCTGAAAAACGTTGCGTACGGGCCGGCGCCACCCAGGCCCGCCCCCGGGGGCCTGCAGCTCGCTTCATTGCCCGTGCCACCCACACTCTCGGTATGGACCTCCTGCGACTCACGACGGCCCGGCTCGAGCTCGTCCTCGGCACCCCCGACCTCTTCCGGCGCGACCTCGTGGACCGGTCCACACTCGGCGCCGCCCTCGGCGCCCGGGTCCCCGAAACCTGGCCGCCGTCGATGATGGACGACGAGACCCTCCGGCACTTCATCGCCCTCGCCTCCAACCCGGACGGGCCGGCCCTCGCCGGGTTCTACTGGGTCCTCATCGAGGGCGGCGAGCGGGTCCTCGTCGGGAACGGCGGCCTCATCCGCGAAACGGCCGACAGGCTCGCGCTCGGGTACTCGATCCTCGACGAGTACCAGGGGCGCGGCCTCGCCACCGAGGCCGTGGCCGCCCTCATCGCGTTCGGGTTCGAGGACCCGGGGGTCGAGCGGGTCGTGGCGTACACCTACCCGTCCTTCGCTGCCTCCCGCCGCGTCCTCGAGAAGAGCGGGTTCGTGCCGGCCGGAGCCGGGTCCGAGCCCGGGACGATCGCCTTCGAGCGACGGCGCTGAGGCGCCGGGTCAGGCCCGGGCCTTCTCGAGCACGCACGTGAAGAACGGGTAGATCCGCTGGCCCGGGTGGGCCTCCATCACCTCGTCGAGGTTCGACGCGAATAAGACGCGGCCCGAGAGCCCGGAAGGCAGCTGCGAGGCGATCCGGGCGACGAACGTCTCGGGCGAGTAGTGGCGCGAGAAGGGCGCGGAAACCTCGTCGTCGCGCCAGACGCGGACCGCGCCGGGCTCCTCGGACCCCGGGGGCGGGAGCGCGGCCGGGCTGTGGAGGACAAAGTGGGTGTCGTCGAGGTAGAGGGGCGTGATCGCGGCCCGGCCGCCCGGCGCGAGGATGCGGGCCGTCTCCGCGAGAAACCGGCGGTCGGTCTCACCGAAGAAGAGCTCGAACGCGCACTGGATCGAGACGGCGCGGGCGAACCCCGCGGGAAGGCCGGTCGCGGTCGCGTCCTCGCCGATGTTGATGCCGCGGATGCCGGGCCGGTAGATCAGGTCGAGCCGGTAGGCCTCGACGCCCCGTCGGCGGAGCGCCCGGGCCCACGGGCTGCCGGCCGAGGCCACGTCGACGTAGGTGTCGCCCCGCCGGAGCCGGAGCGTGCGGTCGACGATGTAGTGCTCGAGGCACTTCTCGATATGGATGTCGCCGTACGAGCGGTAGTACCGGTCGAGCACGGCGTAGCGGTCGCGCCAGTCCTTGAAGCCCCGGGAGTCGATCGGCGCGTCGATCACGGGCACGCCGGCGGTCTCGAGCCGGTCCCGGAGATCGCGGAAGTAGTTCAGGCACGTCGACGGTGCCTGTGTCCTGTCGTAGTTGCGCTGCCGGAGCTCGGGGTCGCTCTCGAGGTAGTCGCCGCGGTGTTGCCAGAGCGCCCGTTCGCGCACAGGCGACGGCTCTTCGCGGTTGCGGGGGCGGCGGGAGACGACCGCGTCGAGCCGTTCCTGCAGGAGCAGCAGTTGGTTGGTCAGCATCGTGGTCTCGTGACCTCCGGCGCCTCGCCGGGGGGCAGGGATGCCATCGCGGACACCTCTGATCGGGGATCCAATGCGCCCCCGCAGGGCACGATATATCCGATTGTGGAGTCCCGAAAAGAGAGAAACCTTTCGGTCGGGGCATCCCCTCTCCGCGTCCCCGCACGCGGGTCGGAACCTTCATCAGTTCGAACGCCAATCGCAGGATATTATGGACGGCGAACGTCTCCTCAGGTACCTCATCGGAGCCGGAGTCCTCGCCTGCGTCGGACTCTTCGTCGTGGGGCTCGCCTCACCTCTCATACCGCCGGGGATGCTCCCGTTCGCGCAGCAGGGAGCGGGCGTGGCGTCCTCGGCCGGGAACGCGACCCCGGAGCCGCTGCCCACGTGGGTCAGGGCCGCGCCGCAGGGGACGGTTGTGGCGCCCGCGCCCCCGATGGAGACGGCGGTCCCGGCGCCCGCGACGCCCGCGCCTGCGGAGGCGGCGACTGCGGCCGCCACGCCGACCGTCAAGCGGACCGCGACGACGGCGGCAACGGCCGCGGTCTGGACGGTATCGGCGGCCACGTACGGCACGGCACCGGCGACATTCGCAACCGCCGCGACGACGGATCCGATCGTCCAGACCCCGGACCTGCCCGGGAGCCCCTCGCCCGCCCCGACCACCGGCATCACCAAGCCCCCCACCTCCCGGCCGACGCCAAACATGACGACGGCCCTCGCAACCCCCACCCCGGCGCGGACGCCGACACTGAAGGCGGCATCGCCCGTGACCACGGCGTCGGCCCGGACGACGACCGCGGTGACGACCACGACACCTCCAACGGAGACCGCGACCACGGCGCCCGCTACGACGACCACGGTCGCGCCGGAGACCACCCTGCCCGAGCCGCCCCTGACGCCGGCGACGACCGTTCCCCTCCCCGTTGTCACGACGCCTGAGGTGACCGTGCCGGAGACGCCGACCCCGGCCCCGACAGTCGAGACGGCGGCGCCGACCGCGCCCCCGACCGTTGAACACACCCAACCGACCGCGTCACCGTCGGCCCGGCAGACGGTGGATGAGCACGAAGAGGACGAAGAAGAGGGAGAGACGGACTGACGGCCTCAGCCCTGGCCGGCCCCCGGTCTGCAGGCCGCCGGCAGGTCGGCCGGGATCGTCGGCTCGAGCACGTCTCCCTCCTCGAGGGCGAGCGGGGGGTTGAAGGCCTGGACCAGGTCCGGGAAGACCCCGTCCGGCTCGAAGTAGACCCGGAGCGCATCGACCTCGACCGGGAAGCGGTCGACCACGACGTAGTCGAACTGCGGGTCGCACTCACCGGGTAGCCGGGCGACGAAGCGCAGGGGGCGCGGCGCGTGGTAGACCCGCGCGAGCGCCAGGCTGAACGGGAACCGGCCGCGGAGCGTTCCGATCTCGACCATGACCCGCTCGGGCCGTTCGCAGACCTCTGCCATGCAGAGACTTGTCATGCGCTACCGGGCAATAACGGCTTCGGCCTACGGGGGGCTCGCAACGCATTTATAGCAGGGCCGGCCATGCCCCGCCATGTACCACATCACCTTCCTCCGGCACATCATCACTCGCCCGGAGGGCCCGAGCCTCGACGATCTCTGGCTCGAGATGGAAGCCGAGCTCCCGTTCGCCCCCGTGCCCTGGGTCGGCTACACCTGGGGCGAGAACGAGATCTCCCCGCAGTCGATCGGGTACGACATCGACCGGGACCGGTTCTATCTGCTCGACCAGGACGAGACCGAGTACGTGGACGCGATCCGGAACGACGCGCCCAACCGCCGGCCTCTCGACGAGATCGTGAAGGATCACACCCGCAACGGCTGGCGCGTCATCGGCTGCCGCGTCCCGGAGGAGGGCGAGGAGGGCGGGCGCGACACCTGCCCCGAGACGAGCGACGGCGGTACCGAATCGCCGCCGCGCTGAGGCGGGGGATCAGGCCCCCGCGTTCTCGAAGTCGATGAAGCCCCGGTACGCGTCGGTCCCGAGGAGCCGGACCCGGACGCGGTCGCCGACGGCAAGCCCCTCCTCGCCGCGCATGACCCGCCCCTCGACGGGCGGGATGATGATCCGGACCCAGGTCCCCTTGGGCGAGGCTCCCGTGACGAGCCCCTCAAAGATCTCGCCGACACGGTCGTGGAGGAGGACGGCGGCTACGGCCTTGTGCACGAACCGCTCGACCTTCTTGGTCCCCTTCTCGCGGTCGGAGAGCCAGGCCGCAAGCCCGACGAGCTCGTCCACGCCGTAAGGCACGGGTGTGCCCTCGAGGACGGAGGCGACGAGCCGCTGGTTGACCACGTCGGGGTACCTTCGGTTCGGGGCCGTCGCGTGGGTGTAGTCCGTGACGGCGAGGCTGAAGTGGCCGTCGGACTCCTCGCCGGGCGCGGTGGCCACGTATTCGCCGGGCCCCAGAAGCTTGATCACAGTCAGGGAGAGGTCGGGGAACCGGTCCGGGTCGGCTGCCCGCCGCCGGAGCAGGAACGCGGCGAGGGCCTTCGCGTCGGGGTCCGCGGGCAGCTTCTCGCCGTAGAGGGCCGCGGTGGCCACGATCCGGTCCCAGTACCGCGGGACGCGGACGACGCGCTGGAGCATGGGGAGATCGGCCCGCTCGAGGAACGCGACCATGGTCCCGTTGGCCGCGACCATGAACTCCTCGATCAGGCACCGCGCCAGGTTCTGTCGCTGGACCACGAGGTCGCGGACGACCCCGTCCTCGACGAGGGGCTCGGCCTCGACCGTGTCGAGCTCGAGCGCGCCCTGCTCATGCCGGCGCTTGCGGATCCGCTTCATGGCCTCGATCTGGAGGCGGAGCTGGTCCTCGAGCCCGGGCGTATCGCGGACCAGGGCCGGGATCTCCCCCGTCTCCTCGAACCATTCGCCGACCTCCTCATAGACGAGCTTGGCGTGGTTGCGGACGCGGGCAGGGTATAGGTCGCCCGGTCGGACACTGCCATCGGGGAGGACCGCGTACTCCATCACGACGGCCATGCGGTCGCCGTCCGGGAGGAGGGAGCTCACCCCCTTGCTGAGCGAGTCGGGAAGCATGGGGTAGGTGACGACGCCGGTGTAGACCGAGAAGCCGTTGTGGGCCGCGTGCCGGTCGGTCGCGGACCCCTTTTCGACGAAGAGGTCGACGTCGGCGATGGCGACGCGGGAGAGGATCTCGCCATCGGGCCCGCGTTCGCAGTACTCGATCTGGTCGAGGTCCATGGAGTCCCAGTTGTCGATCGAGGACCAGAGGAGGTCCGTGAGATCGCGGACACCGCGCCGGCCGGCGGGGAGAGCGTCGGGCGGGACGGCCGCGACCTCGGCGAGGACGGGCGGCGGGAACCGGGGCTCGAAGCCGTACTGCTTCATGGCTCGGGTGGCGATCGCGATGAGGTCGACGGGGCGGTCGTCGTTCATGGTATTTGATTAGGGAACCGCCACCCGGAAAAAGACTGGGGTCGGCCGGGAGGGGGATGATTTATCACCTCCGGGCGGGAGAAGGAGCCGCATGGAACTTCAGGAGAAGATCCTTGACGTGGTCCGCGGCCCTCACGTCGCGGCCGTGGCCACCGGCGCCGACGGCGGGCCGGCCGTCCGGAACATGGTCCTCGCAGGTTTCGACGACATGACCTTCGTCGGGGCGACGGGCAAGACCTCAGACAAGGTCGCGCAGCTCAGGAAAAACCCGAACGCGGCGATCGCGATCTGGTCGCTCAAGGAGTTCATGGATCCGTACGTCCAGTTCAGGGCGACGGGTGAGGTGCGCGAGGACCGAGAGACGAAGGTGAAGTACTGGAACCCAATGTGGGAGCAGTACTTCCAGTCGGTCGACAACCCCGAGTTCGTGGTGCTCGTCTTCAGGGCCGACGAGATCCAGTATTACGACCCGAAGACCGGGATGATCCCCGAGGTCTGGCGGCGGTCTTAGGGGCTCGGTGAGGGGCCGTTCTCTGCCGGAGAGAGGGGGTGAGGCCCCCCACTGCTCGAAACGGAGGCCGTGGCGATGGGGGCCGCGACGATAGAGGCGGCTCCCCGTCGATGGCCTTCTCCCGGTGTCCGGCGTGGTCGTGGTCGTCATGAATCAGTTGATTGACAGCACTTTTGTTCATGATAAAAGATCAATTTTTGAAGGCCGTTGAGAGAATGCGACGTCATGCGCCGAGGTTGAGTTGGTCATAATCAACAAACGATAGTACAGAGAGCGAAGCGGTCGCAGAGAAAACGCAGTGGAAGAACAGGCACCACAACTGAAGACAGCTCTGTATATTCTCGTCTGCTGATCATCAACGAATTAAAAACAGAAAAATGGGAAGGAAATGCCGAACGGCCGACGCATCGGGCGCTGTGACCGTTGAAAGCAGAGATGCGGTTTGCTGATCATAATGGTTATGGCCGGCCGAAACCCAAGGAAGCAGCCCCGATTGGTGATCTCTCGAAGGATTGAGAGGTCGGTCATGATCAGCAAAATCGGGCCTGCTGAAAACGACGACGCGGCCGTCGGCCGATGCCCGCCTCGACGGTGATCTCCTCGACTAAGAGCCGTGGCCCACATCTTCCGGCCCATCCTATCGAGTACTAGGATCCGACGGCCCTGGACACGCCCGAAGTCTGGCGGCGGGAGTGACGGCGTTGGCGCGGTGGGGGCCGCGACCGGCCCGTGGACCCTTTTACGGCTTCCGAACTTTTTTCAGATTCATTCTCCGGCCACTGTCCCGCCGGCGTTGGTATCATCTCGGACTGCCGGCCCGATGTCCGCGCTCGTCGTCGACGCGGGGGAGGGTTCATGCTGAAGTTTCAGCAAAACGGACGCTGCTGAATGACCTGCTGAACGTGCTTCGGCCGGCCGCCGGCCTCGAAGACGAAATCGTCGGCAGTCAGCCCAGGAGCTTGGTCACGGCCTTCAGGTGCTTCCGGATCTCGAGCCCCTGCGGGCAGCGCTCCTCGCACTGGCCGCATTCAGTGCAGTTCGACGCGGCCCCGCCGTACCGGGCGAAGATGTGGTAGCGGGACTTCGCGGACGCTGTGTCGCCGTAGACGAACGCGTCGTTGTAGAGACCGAAGCACTCGGGGATGTCGACCCCGGACGAGCAGGGCTTGCAGTAGCCACATTGGGTGCACCCGACTGCGGTCCGGCCCCGGTACAGCGCGCGGATGTCATCGTAGACAGCGCGCTCCCGCGGCGAGAGCGCGCCCGGACGGGCCCGGCCCGCGTACGCGACGTTCTCGCGGACCTGGTCCATGGTGGTCATCCCCGAGAGGACGACCGTGACCTCGGGCTGGTCCCAGAGCCAGGCGAGCCCCCACTCCGCGGGCGTTCGCTCAGTCCCCGCCCGCGCCCAGAGCTCGGCCGCGCCGGGGACCGGCCGGGCGAGCGCCCCGCCGCGCAGCGGCTCCATGACCACGACCCCGAGCAGGCGGTCGGCCGCGTATCGGACGGCCTCCTCCCCGCCCTGGTAGTGGACGTCCATGTAGTTGTACTGGACCTGGCAGAAGGTCCAGTCGTACGCGTCCACGATCGGGGTGAAAGCCGCGAAGTCGTCGTGGAACGAGAAGCCGGCGTGCCGGATCCGGCCGTCGGCGAGCGCGTCGTCGAGGAACTCGAGGACGCCGAGCGCGTGCGCCCGTCCCCAGCCTTCGCGGTTCAGGCCGTGCAGGAGATAGAAGTCGATGAACTCAGTCCGGAGCCGCGCCAGCTGATCGTCGAGGTAGCGGTCCATCTCCCCGCGCTCCTTCACCATGAAGACTGGGAGCTTGGTGGCCAGGTGGACCCGCGCGCGGTACCCATCCCCGAGCGCCTCGCCGAGGAACGGCTCGCTCTCGCCCTCGTGGTAGACGTACGCCGTGTCCACGTAGTTGACGCCGGCGTCGATCGCGTGCCGCACCATCGCCGTCGCCGCCGCCCGGTCGATCCGGCCGCCGGGCGCGAGGGGCAGGCGCATGGCGCCGAACCCCAGGACCGAGAGCGGGGCGTCGACGCCGCGCATCCGCCGGTACTGCATCAGCCCCCCCGCTCCGCCTGCAGCCGCCGGCCGGCGGACCAGGCATGGCCCCGCTTCTCGCCGAGCGAGCGGTAGGCGTTGTCCGGCATGGTCAGCACGAGCGGGTCGACCGCGTCCATCTCGACCCGCCCATCGTTGAGCACCGCCGGGTCCGCGTACGCCGCGACGATCTCGCCGATCACCAGGTCGTGCGACGGGAGCGAGACGATCTCGACGACCCGGCACTCCATCGCCACCGGGCAGGCGGCGATCATCGGCGCAGACCCGAGCTCGCCCCAGACGACCTCGAAGACCCCGGACTTGTCCGTGTTCGCGCCCGAGACGAGGCCGCAGTAGTCGGTCTCGACCAGCTGCGCGGCCGACGGGACGTTCACCGAGAACGTCCCCGTCTCCCGGATGCCGCCCGGCGTCGCGTGCGCCCGGTGGATGCCGCAGCAGAGCATGGGCGGCGCGAGGTTCGCGCGGCAGCACCAGCCGACCGGCATGAAGTTCGCCTTTTCCTCGAGCCGGGTCCCGACCAGTACCACCGGCATGGGGAGGAAGACATTGGGGGAGACCCGGGTCCGCTCCACCTCAGCCACCCCACGTGTTGCGGTGGACCCGGTCGGCGGAGTACCGGTCCTGCGGCGCGGGCCGCTCGGCCGGGTGGCCGAGCACGACAAAGCCAACCGGTACAACCCCGTCGGGGAGCCGACAGTGCCGGGCGAAGCCCGCGACCCGGTCCTCGAGCGGGTAGCATCCGGTCCAGACCCCGCCGAGCCCGAGCGCGTGGGCCGCAAGGAGCAGGTTTTCGAGCGCGGCCGAGCAGTCCTGGACCCAGAACATCTGGAACGGGAGGGACCGTGTGTCCGCGCAGACCAGGATACCGAGCGGCGCGTCCTTCGCCCAGCGAGCGTAGGGGGAGAACTCAGGAATCGCGCCGAGCGCTGCCCGGTCGTCGATCACGACGAACTGCCAGGGCTGCTCGTTCGCGGCCGACGGGGCCTGCATGGCTGCTCTGAGCAGGGCCGTGACCGTGGCGTCGTCGACCGGCTCGTCCGTAAACCGCCGCACGGAGCGGCGGGTCATAATGGCGTCGATGGCCTCCATGGTGATCGGAGGAGCGTGGACGGGACCGATAATAATACTGCGGGCCGTTGCGGACAAAAGGGGGATTAGTGGGTCACGACGGACCGCCGCATCATGTCGTCGCCCTCGTGGTCGATGATATGGCAGTGCCTGACATAACCCGGTCCGACAGTCGGGTCGAACGGGTAAGTCCCCGACCCGTCGATCGGCGCGAAGCGGACCCGAATCCGGGTCACCTCGCCCGGGTTCATCCGGACCGTGTCCTTCCACCCCTGCTCATTGGAGTCGGGATCTGTCAGGGTGTTCGGCGTCAGGTAATTCGCCACGTCGAGCGGGGTCGGCTCGAACGACCAGGGCGGCATCCCGTCACCCATCATGGAGAGAGCCGCATTCTGGTTCGCCCAGTCCATCGCGTACTGCATGGAATCCATCTTCTGCCGGCTCAAGAGCTGGAACTGGGTCAGATGCAGGTGGATCGGGTGCGTATCCACGGTCGGGTTGATTAGCACCCAGTCCTCGGTCGACCCGGCGACCGTTTTCTCCGTGACGTCGGACATCCACGTGAGACCGTTGAGCAGCAGCTCGACGGGGTTATCGTTGGCATCCGCCACGTCCCAGAGCACCTGCCGGCGGGTCACGCTCGGCGAGGAGAGCTTCGGGATCGTGTTGAGGGTCGCCGGGAGCTTCTTCGCGTTGAAGCCCTTGTTCTTGGTCACGGTGAACTGCATCACCACCGATCGTGGCCGGGCCGACGGGGTCGCCGCTCGGGAAGGGTGCATTCGCGTCGTTCCTGACAACGACCTTCGTCCCGTGCTGCAGATTCGAGAAGTCCACCAGCACCTCGGCCCGCTCGCCCCGGAAAAGCGGGGCGCCGATCACGGCCTTCGCCGTCGGCGGCCGCCCACGCGGGCCCGTATGTCCGGATTCCATCCCACTCCCCGGGCGGCAGTCGGCTGTGGGGGAAGGGGTCGAGAGCCCCTGTCCCATCGGCTGTTTCAAACCAATCCGAGATAATAAAGATATCGTTAACGTCGGTTTCACCCCGCATAAATATAAAACCCGCGACCTCCCACCTGCCCCCGGTGCAATCCGCGTGATGACATTCAAAGAGATCGTGATGCAGCGATACGCGACCAAGCGGTTCGACGGCCGGTCCGTGCCGGAGGAGACCATCCGCGAGCTCCTCGAGCTCGTCCGGTTCGCCCCCTCGGCCATCAACCTCCAGCCCTGGCGCATCCGGGTGGTCACGGACCCGGCCATAAAGGAGCGGCTCCAGCCGGCCGCCTTCAACCAGCCCCAGGTCACGACCTGCTCCCACCTGCTCGTCTTCTGCGCCGACCCCGACTACGAGGGGCTGATCCGGAAGCTCGAGGGACTGCTCCTGAAAAACGGCGTGCCCGACGAGATGCGCGAGACGGTCGTCGGCATGTCCCGGCAGTTCGCGGCCCCGATGTCCGTCGAGCAGCGGCTCGCCTGGTCCACGGCCCAGACCTACCTCGCCCTCGGCAACGCCCTGAACGGCGCCACGGCCCTCGGGCTCGACTCCTGCCCCATGGGCGGGTTCGACCCGGCGGCCGTGAGCGAGATCCTCGCCATCCCGGCCCCGCTCGTGCCGGTCATGCTCTGCCCGGTCGGATATGCGGCCGACCAGCCGGGGCCCAAGCTCCGGCACCCGCTCGAGGAGCTCCTGGTCTGAGGGGGCCTACCGCTCCCCCTTCAGCCGCCGGTACTCCCGTTCGGCCACCCGCTTGGTATAGGCCGTGCCGTGGAACGCACCGAAGTAGTGGGCCGCGATTCCGATGCCCCAGCCGAAGGTCACGAAGATGAACCAGGGAAAGGTACCGGGGCCGGAGGTGATCCACCAGATCGCGATCAGGAAGAGGTTCACGAACACGTACGCGGCGAAGTGAGTGTAGAACCCCACCTTCTCCTTCGCGCTCTCGCGGGCGATCTGCCAGAGCTCGTCATCGGTCGGCATGGACACTCTGATCCGTCGTCGGAGGACCGAGAAATAAACGTTTGCCAGGGCAGACGCCAACTCATATATCCGGCCACAGAGCATCTCCAGCGATTCACGTGACGGAGTACACTCACGCCATCGGCCGGCTCGTCTCGATCGCCGGCGCCCTCATCGTCCTCGCCGGCTGCATCGCCCTGATGGGCATCATCTCGGCCGAGACCTTCTACCCCGGGTACAGCACGGCCCAGAACGACATCAGCGACCTCGGCGCGACCCGCCCGCCGAACAGCGTCATCCTCCAGCCCTCGGCCACGATCTTCAACGCCACCATGCTCGCCACGGGGCTGCTCGTGCTCGGGGCCGCGTTCGCCCTCTACCGGGCCGGCTACGTCTGGACGGCCACGGTCCCGCTCGGCCTCTTCGGCCTCGGCGCGTTCCTGGTCGGGGTCTTTCCCGGGGACTGGGGCGACATTCACGCGCTCTCGGCCCTGCTCACCTTCGTCGCGGGGGCTGTCTCGGCCATCGCGGTCGCCACCGTGGTCCGCTCCCCCCTCCGCTACATCACGACCGCGCTCGGGGGGATCTCGCTCCTGACCCTTGTCTCGTACTTCGTCATGGGCGCGGCGAGCCCGATGGCCGTCTTCGGCCCCGGCGGGCTCGAGCGGTGGGTCGCCTACCCGGTCCTGCTCTTCGTGCTCGCCTTCGGCGGCTACCTCGTGGGGGATGCCCGCGGGACCCCTGCCTAATCCCCTTCCTTTCAAGCCCGGTGCTTGACGGCCCGGTCGTAGACCTCCCAGTTCTCCTGCCACCTGGGGTTCCAGCGCCCGAGCCCCTCGAGGACGCGCTCGCGGATCTCCGTGGTGCTGATCGTGGGCCCGGCGTTCCGCTGGACCTCGCCGGCGATCTCGCGGGCCTTCTCCGGCGACGCCCCCGCCTTGACCGCACTTGTCACGATCTTCTCGGGGATGAACTCCTCGGTCCGGCCGTCCCGCTTGCTGACGCTCGTCATGTCCTAGACCTCACGGCCGGAAAAGGAGAGCGGAAAAGATAAAGATTGCGCGGGGGCGGCGCCCGCTCAGGAGCGCCGGCCGAAGTCGCGGGGCTTGATCCGGCCGTCCCTGGTGAGGCGCATGGGGGGCCGTATCGGGCTCTCGATCCGCTGGGCCGCGTCCGCCCCGGCATCGAAATCGGCGAACCGGTCGAAGTGCGGCTCGTGCTGGGGGTCGTGGACGGGCGGCGGCAGGGGGCGCTTCGCCACCATCGGGTGCGGGGAGCGGTCGGGCGTGTACCGCCGGGGGTGCAGGCGCGGCCCCTGGTCCGGGCGCGGCTCCGGGTTTGCGACCTTGCCGAGGTATCGCGCCGGGTGGTGCCGCGCGGAGTTCCACCGCCGGACGCGGTCCGGGCTCGGGCCCGTCGGGCCGCGGGGCGGGTTATCGGGCCGGTTGCCGGTCGGCCCCTGGTGGGTTCTGGTTGGTTGGTGTCTGGGGCTCATGCTCCCCACCATGCCGCTGGTCCGGTAAATATCTTGCCCGTCAGCGCCGGGCTTCGAGGAGGGTGCGGATCCGGCGCAGTTCCTCCAGGATCAGGAGGTCCGTCGCCCCCCGCCTCCAGCCGGACGCGGGACCGGATTGTCGCGCGGAGCTCCTCTGCGTGCCCCATCGCCTCGAGGGCGATCTCGGGCACCATCTGGCAGGACCCGGCCGTCTGGGCGGCGAAGATCGAGATGTCGAGCGCCCGCATCAGCGGCCCCTGCCGGATGTCGATGTTCGTGACCCGGTTGTACGGGACGATCCCGGTCCGCCGGAACCAGACCCCGCGCCGCCATGAGAACTCGTCGTCCCGGAGCTCGTACTCCATGCTGGCGTAGTAGAGTGTCGTCCAGACGAGGAAGAGCACGAGCAGGGCGGCGACGAGGACGGCGACGCCGATCGTGATCCCGGCCGGCAGGTCGGCGAAGAGCGAGAACGGCGCGAAGGCAACGACCGCGACCAGCGCCACAAGCAGGGCCGTGAACCCATATCAGAGGCAAAACTTGGGTGACGGCCGGAACGGGACGTTGAGCGGATGAGCGGGAGGTTCCATTGCCGGAGGTTCGCAGGGGGGACGGATAACCGTTGCCGGGCCGGATGTACCGTCGGCCGTCAGAGGTCCGGGGCGGGGTCCCCGTTCGGAGAGAGCCGGTGCCGGGCGAGCCGGTGGGCGTATGCGTCGAAGTCGTGCCAGACCGAGAGCGCGGCCACCACCCGCCCGTCGCGGACGATCGGGGTCGAGGTGATCAGGGCCACGTACGTCGAGCCGTTCGGGAGGGTGATCTCGATCCGCTCGCCCTGGGACACGATCTCTCCCCTGAGGGCCCGGTTGTACGGCAGGTCCCCCCGGAGGATCGGGCTCCCGTCCGGGCGGCGGGCCGGGTTCCGATCGAAGAGCTGGTCGATGGTCGTGCCAACCACCGGCTCGCCCGCGAGCCGTTTGGCCGCGCGGTTCGCGGCCGCGATCCGGCCGCCGGGCAGATACAGCAGGGCCGGCTCCCGGATGCCCTCGATCATCTCCCACAGGGCCGGGTCGGGGAGGAGCGATTCCGCGGCGGTGTCGGGGGAAGGGGACGGAGACTCCTGCACGATAGAGATGATCCATATCCGGTTGAATAAGACTTTCGTTCTATCATCGGCGGGCGACCGCGCCGCCGGGGCGGAAGCGGAAAAGACCTTGTAGGATGAGCGACAGGCCTTCAATCATGTTCTGCAACCAGTGCGAAGAGACCGCGCGGGGCTGCGCCTGCACCGTCGGCGAGGACCTCGGGCGGATGGTCCCCGCCGCGGCGGGGGCGTAGGCATGGCCGACGTGCGCGAGCCGGTCGAGGTGCTCGCCGCCCGGCCCACGGTCGAGGGGGCCGGGGTCCGGCTCCGGCGGGCGTTCGGGAACAGCGAGGTCCCCCGGTTCGACCCGTTCCTGATGCTCGACGACTTCCGGGCCGACCGGCCCGAGGACTACCTGGCCGGCTTCCCCTGGCATCCCCACCGCGGGATGGAGACGGTGACGTACATGCTCGCGGGCGCGATCGAGCACGCCGACAGCATGGGCCACGCCGGAACGGTCGGGCCCGGCGGGGTGCAGTGGATGACGGCCGGGTCGGGGATCGTCCACCAGGAGATGCCGAAGCCCGTGGACGGGCGGATGGGCGGGTTCCAGCTCTGGGTGAACCTGCCGGCAGCGCAGAAGATGATGGACCCGCGGTACCAGGAGATCCCGGCGGAGGCGATCCCGGTGGTCCGCGAGGAGGGCGCGACGACCCGCGTGATCACGGGCAGGCACGGCCGGGCGCAGGGACCCGTGACTGGGATCGTGGCTGAGCCGACCTTCCTCGACGTCGAGCTCGGCCCGGGCGCGGGCTTCGAGCATCCCGCGCCGTCGGAGCGGAAGGGCTTCGCCTACGTCCACGGCGGCATGGCGGCCTTCGGGCTGACCGGGGAGTTCGTCGGCGACGGCCACGTGGTCAGGTTCGGCGCCGGGGACACGGTCTTCGCGGAGGGCGGGCCGGACGGCGGGCGGTTCCTGCTCGTCGGGGGGAGGCCGATCGGCGAGCCCGTCGCCTGGCGGGGGCCCGTGGTGATGAACACGGACGAGGAGCTCCGCGAGGCCTTCCGCGAGATCCGGGACGGCACGTTCGGAAAAGGGCGCGGATAGGCGCGGCCCGGCCCCTTTACGGCCGGATCCCCGCCGTGTCCGAGAAGACAAGCGCCCCGAGCCGGGCGTGCTTCGCCGCGTATTCCGTGGAGACGAAGTCGACCGTGTCCTCCGGCGTGTGGACGTGGGGGGAGTGCTCTTCGCAGTGCGTCGTCACGGCCGGGTACCCCGCCTTCCAGAAGGAGGTGTGGTCGCTGCCGCACTCGTGGACGTTGTAGGTCAGGTTGAAGCCGATCCCGTACAGGGCGTTGTAGTCCGCGTACACCTGCGCGATCGGCTCCGTTTCGTCGTTGTACATGACGTCCAGGACGTACCGGTCGTCGGGGTCGTAGCACGCCGAGTCGTAGTTCACGTACAGGCGGATCTCAAGGGAGTTCTCGTCCGCGGACCCGAGGAAGTCCCTGCTCCCCTTCCGGGAGTCCTCCTCCGCGTTCCAGAACGCGAACTGGACCGTGTGGTTGAAGCGGTATCCGCTCATGACCCGGGCGAGTTCCAGCACGATTGCGGCGCCGCCGCCGTTATCGGTGGCACCGGGGGCGTGTTCCGGGTCGGAGGACTCGCTGTCGTAGTGGGCCCCCACGATGACGACCTCGTCCGAGGACGGGCCATCTCCCGGCAGGGTCGCGATGACGTTCCGGTACCGGTCGCTCTGGTACGCCACCTCCAGGCCGGGAATCGCGGCGAGCCGGTCGTGGAGGTACTCGGCCGCCTCCCGGTTCCCCGCGGAGGGGTAGACCCGCGTCCCGAACTCCTGGAGGTCGACGGTCGTCCGGTAGATCTCGGACTCGTCGATCCGGGAGATCATCTCCCGGAGGGCGCGGTCCTCGCGGTCCCCGTCCGGCATCAGGTACGGAAGCGAGAGCAGCAGGGCCAGCCCGACCGCGACACCGAGCGCGGCCAGGACATATCGTCCTCTCTTCGGGCCGGAGCCATCGGCAGGTTCGTTCATCGCACTCCCGTCCTCTGTCGGGCCGGCCCCCTGAACCGGGGCAGGGCGTCGGCAGCGCTGTCGGCGCGCCGGCCTGCCTCCCGACAGTATGCAAGATACCCTATTCCGGGATCATAAATAGCCTCTCTTCGGGGACGGCGGCGATGGCGACGGGACGGGAGTCCTGCGGGGCCGGACACGCCTAACGACCCCGGTAGACTTTAACGAACCTAAAGGCACCCATGAACCATCAGAGGGGCATGATCTCGCGGGGAGGCGGATAGAGGTAGGACCATGAAAGGTTTTGCAATGCTGAGAATCGGAGAGGTCGGCTGGCTCGAGAAGGACCGGCCCGAGTGCGGCCCCATGGACGAGATCTGCCGCCCGCCGGCCCTCGCGCCGTGCACGTCCGACGTCCACACCGTCTACGAGGGGGCCATCAGAGACCGGTACAACATGATCCCGGGCCACGAGGCCCTGGGCATCGTCGACGAGGTCGGTGAGAGGGTCAGGGACTTCAAGCCCGGGGACCGCATCATCGTGGGCGACATCACCCCCGGTTGGGGCGTCGGCATGGCCGGCAAGCAGCTCGTCACCGGCCTCTGCTCGGGCGGGAAGGTCCGGATGGGAGCGGCTCGCCCGGGTGACCCTGGACAGGCGCCTGAACCCGGCGCTCATGGAGACCCGCGTCTACCGCGGTTTCGAAACGATCGAAGAGGCGCTCATGATGCTGAAGGACAAGGGGCCGGACGTGATCAGGCCCGTCGTCATCTGCGAGTAAATTATCGTCCGGTTTTTCTGCTGCGGGGTAGAGGTGAAACGGTGAAGATTGCAGTCATTGGGGGAACGGGCGGGCAGGGCCTCGGTATTGCAACCCGGTTCGCAGTGGCGGGCGAGGACGTGATCATCGGGTCGCGGACACTCGAGAAGGCCCAGGCCGGCGTGGACAAGGTCAGGGACCTCATCGGCGACGTCAAGAACGTGAAGGCCGCGACGAACCAGGACGCGGCGAAGGAGGCAGACGTCCTGGTGCTGACCGTGCCGCTCGCGGCGCAGAAGGAGACGCTGCTCTCGATCACGGAGGGCGCGAAGGGCAAGCCCCTGCTCGACGCAACGGGGCCGCTGGAGTCGGCCATCGGCGGCTCGGCCACGAAGTGCCTGCTTTTGCCCGAGGGCTCGGCCGCGCAGCGGGCGCAGGCGATCCTGCCCGAGGCGAAGGT
>CAYWVY010000014.1:32659-36622 GCA_964461885.1 uncultured Methanospirillum sp.
TGCCCGAGGGCTCGGCCGCGCAGCGGGCGCAGGCGATCCTGCCCGAGGCGAAGGTGATCTGCGCGTTCAACAACATCTCGCAGACCTGGTGGATGCAGCTCAATGAGCCGATCGACTGCGACTGCCTGATCTGCGGCGACGACAGGGACGCGAAGGCCATGGTGACCCCGCTGATCGAGAAGGTCCCGGGCCTCCGCGTCATCGACTGCGGCGCCCTCGAGCGGGCGAGCATCATCGAGAAGATCACGCCGCTCCTGATCGGCCTGAACATCCGGAACAAGTGCCAGTTCGGCGGCATCCGGATCACCGGGCTGGACAAGGGTCGCGTCTGCTGAGCGCCCGGCGGGCACCGGCACGGGCCCGGACGGCCACGACGATGTCATCGACGACGGGGCCGCAGACGGAGCGGCCAGCCCTCTTTTTCTCCACGCGGTCCATGCCCACCAGGTCGACGGGACGTCGGGGCAGGCACGGCCCCACACGGGGAGTCGCCGCGCGCGAGGGGGGGGCGCGGGCGGAATCGCAGGCAGCGGGCAGGGAAATCCCCAGACCCGGTACGCCCGGCGGCGGTAGGCGTCGCACTCACGCCGGATCTCCTCCGGCGTCCGCGGCCGAACCGGGTTCTGCTCCTGGACCCGCACCTGGTCGCGCTCGTAGTCGTCGATCAGGCCCAGGCTGAAGGCCAGGCCGGATTGGCAGCTCTCCTCCCTCTGGTTGACGTCCATGCAGAAGAGTCCCCGCATGAGGATATGAGGGGGTGAGGTTGCGGGGTGAAAGTGAGGGAGCGGCCCCCTCCCGCTCACCTCCGCATGCCCTTGATCGCGTCCCCCTCGAAGACGCCGACCATGAAGAAGCCATCAGATGGCGGACGCGAAGAAGGAGCACGGCGAGATCCGGAAGCATCTCGACGACCTCGCGGCCGGTGGCAGCATGTCCGGGGCGGAGTGGACGCGCCACCGAGACCCGGATCGCGGGTGGCGGCACTTGAAGGCGTTGCGGACCAGATTCGTGAAGACCAGTTCGAGCTGGACCGGGCCGCTGAAGAATCGCCCGAGAACGAAAGTTTCTTTTCCTACTCCCCGCGATCATTACGCGAGGAATACATATGACTTTGAAATCGGAAGTTCTTACCCAGATCGCCGCGCTCGTGACCGCCGCCTTCGGCCTGGTCGCCGCGCTCGCGTGGAACGGCGCGATCCAGGCCATCTTTAAGGTTGTCTTCGGCACGACCGACACGATCACGGGCCAGCTGATCTACGCGGTGATCATCACGATAGTCGCCGTGATAGCGACGATCCTTATCGCCCGCTCGGTCGCCTCGGCCAAGGGCGAGGCCTAGTCGGGGACGCCGACGCCGGGAGACCGGCTCCGAAGATCCGTCCCCCCCCTCTTTTCGGTCCCTTCCCCAGGACCGGCGGACGCCGGGAGGGTGAAGAAGGTCGAGCCCTTGCCCGGTGTGGACACGACGCGGACCGTGCCGCTCGATGATCCGTTTGACCACGGTCGCGAACTCCCACCACTCGCCCCGCTCCGGGGCCGAGATCCGGACCTGGGAGTTCGATGCGCACGGCGCAGGGAGAGCACGCGCGTCCGGGAGCCGGCTTCGCTCTTCTTCGGTTAGGAACCCGGGGCGGTAGCAGGAGTGCGGTCCCGGGGGAAGAGGGAGAGCGGAGGTGCGGGCCACCCCGCTCAGAGCGCGTTGAAGAGCCAGACGACGTCCGCGAAGTCGATGCGGCCGTTGCCGTTGTAGTCGAAGAGCGCGACCGGCTCGTGGTCCGCGATCCAGGTCATCTGGTTGAAGTAGAGGACCACGTCCGCGAAGTCCCGCCGGCCGTTGCCGTTCAGATCGTCGAGCACCCCGTCGCCGTCCGTGTCCGTCGGCGACAAGGTCGCCCCGGGGATCCCCCCGATGGCCGGCGGCGGCGCCGCCGCGGCTATGCTGTCGAAAACCGTCGTCGTGTGCTCGAAGTCTTTCGTGCCGGCGGTCAGGGTCACCGAGTAGGTGCCGGGGCTTCCATAGACGTGCACGGGGTGTCGGTCGCTCGAGGTCGTGCCGTCGCCGAAGCCCCAGCGCCAGGACGTCGGACACCCGTACGAGGTGTCCGTGAACGCGACCGCGAGCGGGGCCGGTCCCGATGTCCGGTTCGTTGTGAACGAGGCCTGGACCGGGCTCGTGACGCAGATGCAGCCGGTCCTTGTCTCCGCATCGTACCGGCGATCGTTCGCGGCCATCAGGGTGACCGTGTAGTTGCCCGGGGCGCCGTACACGTGGGCCGGGTCCTGTTCGTGCGAGCTGGTCCCGTCCCCAAAGTTCCACCACCACCGGGTCGCGTTTGTCGAGCGGTCGTCGAACCGGACCGACAGCGGGGCGTCGCCCGAGGTCGGGGTTGCTGTGAAATCCGCGCAGACTGGGTCGCCGGGCCCAGTCTCCGCCCGGAGGAGTGTGTACGTGTTCCGGTCCCCGTCCTGGTTGATGATCGGAATCCCGTTGCCCCCGGCCGTGATCTCGAACGAGGAGTCGGTCACGGGCAGCTGGTACGGGGCCTCGTCCTTGTACCACCCGAGGATGCTCTGGTACCCGCGGTCGCCGACGATGCCGGAGTGTCGGAAGTCTTCCACGCGGATCTGCCGGGAGAACGCGAGCCAGAACGCCCAGCGGAGGTTGTTCCGGGAGGTGCAGTCCGCGATCGCGATCTCCTCGCTCGCCTTGCAGACCTTCCAGCCGTAGGTGCTGCCGTCGTCCGTGCAGCCCTCGAAGGAGCTGTTGGCGCCGCCGTGGACGTAGTACCCGCAGTTCCGGTTGTTGAACGAGACGCAGTTCTCGAGGTGCGTGTCGCGTGAGAGGTAGTAGCCGGACATGAAGAAGTGGTTCGCGTAGGTGTTGCGCTGGCCGTTGTTCGAGCTGACGCAGTTCCGGAAGACGATGTTCCGGGAGACCGTCCGCGGCCCGATGTTCCCACCGTTGTTGTCGTACCGGGCGCCGGGCTCGAGGTGGAACCCGGACTCCCAGTTATCCTCGGCGACGCAGTTGACGACCTCGCAGTTGACGAGATCCTGCCATTCGTGGAGGTCGAAGCCGGTGATCCACTCAGAGCGCGACTGGTTCGCCGACGTGACCGACGCCAGGATCCCAGGGTCGCCGGCGACGCCGAACCCACAACGGACGGCCTGGCACTCGAGGAACCGGACGTTGGAGATGGTCCGCTCGACGCGGTCGCGGTAGTCCTGGTTCATGTTGAAGCCGTGCGTGTGGCAGTCGACGGCGCGACACTGGTAGAACTCGACGTCGTCGATCACGTTCACAGGCGGCGCGACCCAGACGAAGAACATGCCGTTGCCCGAGGCAGGGCGCCACCTTCCGCTGAGATCGATGCTGGTGCCCAGGACGTCGCGGACGCGGACGTGGCTCCGGGTGATCATGACAAAGGCGTTCCCGCGCATGGAGAAGCCGCCGATGTTCACGTATTCTCCGCCGGTGTCGATCGGGAGGTATCCCGTCCCGCCGTTCTTTGCCAGGATCTCGATCGTCGTCCTTGATGACCCCTGCCCCTGGAGAGTCGTGTTGGCCGGCAGGGTGATTCGGCCAGAGCAGCGGAAGCTGCCGTCGAGCAGCTCGACGATGCCGCCCGGGGCAGCTGCGATGGCGGCGGTGATCTCGACCTCGTCGCCGGCGCCGTCACAGACGAAGAGGGTGGCGTTCGGCGGCGCCATGGTCGAGTCCCGGGCTGCCACGTAGACGTGCGCGGAGCCGTTGCTCGGAGCGAAGGTCGGCTGGGGTTCTGCCGTCACGGGGAAGAGCCGGGTCTTCGCGACGGCGGCCGGCGACGCGGGGAACGGGGCGGGCACGTCGACGGGATCGGACGGGTCGGGGGCCGGGTAGACGTGGCCGAACCCGCCGGGCGCGTCGCCGCCCGCGAGGGCCCCGGGCGGGAGAAGGGCGAGGAGTAACAGCACGAGGATCAC
>CAYWVY010000015.1:0-36573 GCA_964461885.1 uncultured Methanospirillum sp.
CTTCGACGGCGAGGGGAGGCTCTGCTCGGTCACGACGGCGTCGTACGTGGTCTCGACGAGATGAGAGGGATCGTTCCGGTGCTATCGAGTGGCTGATCCCGGACGGCGAGGAGCGCTCGTTTTTTTCCGATCGCGATGCGCGCGGTCTCCGACGACGTGGCGCGGCTCCGGCCGCGGCTGCCCCGCGTCCCACGATCGGGGGCATGGCGCGTGCTCCTATCCTGTCACGCCACCGACGCAGAAATGGCCAAAAGAAGGAGTTCTGAAGTCTGTTCACGTTAGCCCGGCGGCCCATCGCGCGGCAGGATACCACCGCACGAAGTGACCGGGCGCGGGCGGCGTGATGCCGTACGCGCGGCTGCCGGGCTTCAGCGTCGAGCCCGTGGCCGCTACCTTCCGGTTGCTGCCGATCTTCGTCGGCACCGTCCCGCTGCCGTACCGGGTTCCGAGGAACGTCCCCGGGTCCCCAACGGCGTATCGCTTCCCCCACTGCACGGGCGGATTCGAGGCGGACCCGGCGCCCGTCGGGATCGGCGCTACGGGGTGCACCGTCACGGGCTGGGCACCCCCCGGCGCGACCGTTGGCTGGGTGACAGACGGCGGCGGGGAGGAGTTCTCTGGGTACCCGATGGTTACCTGGGACGGATCGACGTGGTTGATCAGCGTGTTCACGTACGTGTCGATGTAGTCGCGGGTGAACCAGCTGACCTCGCTGTCCAGACGGTAGCCCCAGTTGCCGTCGGCGTACCGGAAGATGGTGTCCATCGCGTACTCATCCGTCCGACCGTCGTAACCCAGGATCAGCCATACCATGCCCTGGTTAGTCGGCCGTTCGTAGACGAGATCGCCCGGCGAGAAACGGGGGCCGTTCCGAACCGGTTTGGCCGGGGAGGGAGTCGGGACGGTCGGTGTGGGCGTGTCGATCTTCGGCGGCGATGATAACCCTGGATACCCGATGGCGATCTGGGACGGGTGGACGTGGGTGATCACCGTGTTCATGGAGCTGTCGATGTAGTCGCGGGCGAGCCAGCTGACCTCGTCGTCGAGGCGGTAGCCCCAGTGACCGTCATCGTACCGGAAGACGATGTCCATCTTGTACTCGTCCGTGCGGGGATCGAATCCCAGGACCACCCAGGCCATGTCCTGGTTGGTTGGCCTGTCGTAGACGATATCGCCCGGCGTGAACCGCTGCTTCGGGCTCGGTGGCGCGGCCGTCTTCTCAACTGTGAAGGTGCCGGGGTTCGTAACAGCCGAGGCCGTCAGTTCGCCGAACGGCGAGAGTGACGGATCCTGGTTCCCGGCGGCGTCGTGCGACCTGACATGGTCGACCGCGATCGTCATCGGGGAGGAGCCCGCCGCGAGAGCCTTGAAGTTGATGTCCGCGACGGCGACCTTGCCGTTCGGGTAGTTGTTCGAAAAATCGGCCATCTGGAGGAAGAGCGAGTTCGTCCCGGTCAGCGTTGCCGAAACGGAGTTGCCGACCTTCCAGTCCGTGCTGATATAGCCGAGAACGGCGCCGTCCCATTTCACGGTGACCCAGACATCATCGGCCAGAGGTTGCCACGTGTTGTCCATGTACAGGGTTACAACACCGATCTGGCCCACTTCTGCGGACTTGGTCTGCTCGATTGAGAACGTCCCGACGCCCGCCGCACTCGTCGTCCCGACGAGGGCGCAACAGGTGATCAGGGCGAGAATACAGAGTAACTGCTCCAGTTTCATCAGATCGAATCCCCCGGAGGATATTTACGGCTATCGAAATACGCTGTCAGACAACGGCGGACGGCCCCCCGGCCCTGAACAAGCCCATCCCAAATATTTTTAAATTGATATCGTCAAGTCCTCATACATCGACGCTCAACCGTGGGTTCGCCCACCGCGTTCACTCCTCGAGATGCCCCCATGTCGCTCGTGGCGATGAGAGGTCCGCCCACTGCACGTGGGAGCAGCGGACCTTGCACGCCGACATCGCATCCCGGTTGAACCCTTTGAGCCGGGATGAGCGTACTGAGCGCGACGAGGAAATGCGATGAGAGGAGGTACTGTATATGAGGGGGGCGGGGGCGCACCACGCCGGGCGATCGTTGCGCTGCTCGTGGCATGTTTTCTGATCACTGTCGCGGTTGCTGCCCCAGCGCCTGCTGCGAACGGTTCGCCATCGGACAAAGTCCCGCAGCCCAAGCCCCTGAACCTTACATCCCCTGAAAAGAAGCTCTCCACCGATCTGCTCCAACTCGCGAACCCCCTGCACCTGCCGCCGGGATTGACACGACAGCATGTCACGTCCCGTCTCCGGGTCGATGGAGCATACCAGTCGGCAGGAAAGACAGTCCGTGGTGTCGATGCAGGCACCCCTTCAGAGGTCGTCTACGTCTACGTGACCCTGTCTCAGGGCACGCCTCTCTCGGTCGTCGATCCGCACGCGTGGCGCGTCCGCAACCGTGACGAGGCGTCACGGACCGTAGCCACCTGGGTTGAAGTGGCGCGCCTGAAAGACCTCGCCGCAGTACCGGGCGTGACGCAGATAGTACCGGTTTCAGCCCCCGAGAAAAGAACGGGCTCGGTGACGGCACAGGCCGACGCGATCACTCTCGCCAACCAGGTACGGGCCCAGTACGGCCTGACCGGGGCGGGGATCAGGATCGGCGTCATCTCCGATGGCGTCGACCACTGGACCAGCTCCCGCGCAAGCGGGGACCTTCCGGCAAACCTCCACGTCCTGAGCAACCTCGTGGGCGGGGACGAGGGCACGGCGATGCTCGAGATCGTCCACGATATCGCTCCCGGGGCCGAGCTCTACTTCCATGACTGTGGAGACAACTCGATCGCGTTCTCGAGCGCCGTCGATGAGCTCCATGCTGCGGGCTGCAGGGTCATCGTCGACGACATCGGCTGGATCACGGACCCATTCTTCCAGGACGGCTCGCTCGCCGCGCACATCCAATCCCTCACCTCGACCGGGAACCTTGTCTACATCAGCTCGGCTGGCAACGACGCAGCAAGCCACTACCAGGGGACATACCGGAACGACGGGTACGATTTTCACGACTTCTCGGGCGGAACCGCGCCGACATATAAATATCTCTATGTCAGCATCCCGCCCGGTGGCAGCATGCGCACCGTTCTTGAGTGGGACGATCCCTGGACCGGCTCGGTGAACGATTACGACCTCTACCTCTACGATAGAAGCACCTGGGATATTATCGCCATCTCGGAGTACACGCAGGACGGCAACGATGCCCCTCTGGAGCGGATAGCCTACGTAAATACTGGTTCCTCCACGGTCGAGGCGGAGATAAACATCTACAACTTCAACGCGGCACCCAAGACACTTGAGATCTATATCAACCCAGAGGGTGGTACGCAGACCTATACCAACAATATCGGGGCTGCCGATTCCGTCTACGGCCACGCTGCGGCCGTAAACGTGATCGCTGCCGGGGCCATCAACGCAGACGACCCGGGGATCGACACCTGCGCGGGGTACTCGAGCCGGGGTCCCGCCACCATCCGCTATCCCGGCACCGTCCTCCGATTGAAGCCCGACATTACCGGGATAGACGGGGTCAGCATCACTGGAGCGGGAGGGTTTCCCACGCCCTTCTATGGAACGAGCGCGTCCGCTCCGGGTGTCGCTGCGATCGCGGCGCTCGTCTGGAGCGGGGCGCCGACTAAGACCGCGGCGCAGGTCCGGTACGCCCTGTACACCTCCTCCGTCGACCTCGGCGCTGCCGGGGCCGACACGACCTTCGGCTACGGGCGTGCGAACGCCGTCGCCCTCGCCCAGGCCATGGGAAGCGGTAACGCGCCCACGATTGCGTCCATCACACCGAACACGGGAGCCCCGGGCACAACGGTCGCGATCACCAATCTCGCCGGCACGGGGTTCCAGCCCGGAGCGACGGTGAGGCTCACTCGCGCCGGGTATGCCGACCTCACGGCCACGAACGTCGTCGTGGCCTCGTCGACCTCGATCGCCTGCCAGATCGCGGTGCCGCCCTCCACGGCAACCGGTACCTGGACCGTGGTCGTGACCAATCCGAACGGCCGGAGCGGGATCCTGCCCAACGGGTTCACCGTCTCGAATACCGTAACCGTCGTGACGCTGCCGGTCGTGATCACGACGCCGGGGACCTACACGATCAACCGCGACTACCAGAACCTCGCCGGTCCCGTCGCGGTCGACATCCAGTGCTCCAATGTTGTCTTCGATGGAGGGGGTCGACTCATCGACGGGGTCGATGCGGCGAACAGCGTTGGGCTCCAGGTGCACACGAGCAGTGCCCTGTCGGGGGTAACCGTGAAGAATCTCCGGGTTACCGATTGGTCGCTGGGGGTGTACTACTGGGACGCCCGCGGCAGGGTCGAGGGGGTGACCGCCTCCTCGAACACCCGGTCCGGGATCATGCTCTACACGGGAGGGGATGCCACGGTCATCACGGGCTGTACTGCCGAGAATAATGGCATCGGCGGCATCTCCGTTTCGTACGGACCCGGTGTCGAGATCCTGTCGTGCACGGCGAGGAACAACATCAATGACGGTGTCTATCTCTACGGGTCCAGCAACGCCCGGATCACCGGTGTGACGTCTACCGGCAATTCCATGAGCGGCATTGCTCTTTCGGGTTCGAGCTCCGCCAGGATCACCGGGGCGGTGATCTCCGGGTGCCAGGTGACGGCCAACGGGAAGACCGGCATCTACATGAGCCGTGCCGAGGGCAACACGGTGGCGAACAACCGGTTCGAGAACACGGTCAATACGCTGTTCGAAGGCACGGAGATCGGGACGAACGCCTGGAACACGCCGAAGGCTGCGGGGACGAACATCGTCGATGGCGCATCCCTCGGTGGCAACTACTGGGCAGAACCCGACGGGACCGGCTGGTCCCAGTCCACCGCTGATATGAACAGGGACGGATTCGCCGATCAGCCGTATGCGATCGGGTTCGGCAACAGCGACAACCTTCCCCTGGTGTTGCCCACCTCGGGAGATTTCGAGATAGAAGCCGGGGAGCAGATCACCGTACCGGGCACGTATTCACTCAACCAGGACATCGACGGGTCCGGGCATCCCATCGCGGTCGAGATCAGGTGCTCGAACGTCGTCATCGAGGGGAAGGGCCACCGGATCTCGGGCGGGGGCCAGGAAGGATGGTGCGGGATCTATGTCAATAACCCGGCCGGCGCGACATCGGGGGTCACCATCCGCGACCTTACCCTCTCGAACTTTTACTACGGCGTCTATCTGAACAATGCCGATTCGAACCGGATCGAACGATGCCAGATCGCCGACACGCCATCGAACGGGATTGGGCTCATTCTGTACCAGGGAAGCGACGGCAACACGATAACCGGGAGTAAGATCCATGCCGGATCGACTGCCGGGGCCGGTACGACGGGGATCCTCATCAGCTCGTCGTCCCAGAACACCATCGCCAACAACGACGTCATGAACCCGGTCAATGTCAACCTGAACAGCGCTGGATCAAACGCCTGGAACAGTGCGAAGACGGCCGGCACGAACATCATCGGCGGGGGGTACCTCGGCGGCAACTACTGGGCAGAGCCTGACGGGACCGGATGGTCGCAG
This sequence comes from uncultured Methanospirillum sp., assembly GCA_964461885.1. Taxonomy (GTDB): domain Archaea; phylum Halobacteriota; class Methanomicrobia; order Methanomicrobiales; family Methanospirillaceae; genus UBA288. The sequence continues at coordinate 5,591 of CAYWVY010000015.1, forward strand.
CAGGTTGCGGACGCCAATCGCGACGGCATCGGTGACAGCCCGTACCCTCTCGGCACAGGCAACACCGATGCATTGCCGCTCGTCAAGGACAGGCCCTCTGCCGGGTTTACGGCGACGCCTACAACAGGAACCGCACCACTATCGGTTCAATTTACGGACAGCTCGACCGGGACCCCGACCTCGTGGACGTGGTCCTTCGGTGACGGTTACACCTCGGCCCTGCGCAGCCCGAGCCACACGTATACCTCCGCCGGCACCTACACGGTATCGCTGACCATCCGGAATGCCGCCGGGCAATCCGACACGGAGACCTGGTCCAGCTTCATCACGGTCAGCACGCCGCCGCCCACGGTCACGTCCATCGCCCCCAGCACGGGTGAACAGGGGGCCACGGTCTCGGTTACGAACCTCGCGGGGACGGGGTTCGTACAAGGGGCGACGGTCAAGCTCGCCCGTGCCGGATCGCCGGACATCGTTGCGACGTATGTCGGGGTAACACCGACGGCGATTTACTGTCAGTTTGCGGTGCCGCAGGACGCAGCGACAGGTGCCTGGAACGTGGTCGTGACCAATCCGGACGGCCAGAGCGCGCTGTTGAACAACGGGTTCACGATTACCCCGCGTCCTCCAATGGTCACATCGATTTCACCGAACAGCGGGACCCAGGGCTCAACGGTTGCAATCACCAACCTCGTCGGAACAGGATTCGTCCCGGGCGCGACGGTGACGCTGCGACGGTCCGGTTCTCCGGATATCGCTGCCACAACCACTGTCGTGGTTTCGCAAACAGCGATAACATGTCAGTTCCCTCTACCCCTGACGACGGCAACAGGTGCCTGGAACGTGATCGTAACCAATCCGAACGGCCAGAGCGGGACGCTGCCCAACGGGTTCACAGTCACACCTCCTGCTCTTACGGTTACATGGATCACTCCGAACTCCGGGGTCCAGGGCTCCACGGTTGCCATTATAAATCTCGCAGGGACGGGCTTTGTACCGGGAGCGACGGTCAAGCTCACCCGTGCCGGGTCGACGGACATCCAGGCTACCGCCGTCGCCACGATCTCATCAAGCACGATCTCCTGCCAGGTGACGTTGCCATCAGCGGCAGCCACCGGTGCCTGGAACGTCGTCGTAACCAACCCCAACGGCCTGAGCGCGACGCTGCCGAACGGGTTCACCATATCACGCAGGTCAACCGCCGCATTCCGCTTCGCCCCGTCCTCGTTGCGTGTGCCGATCGGCGGGAACAACACCACGACACTGTACCTTGACGGGCTCACGACAGGGCTGTCGGGTTTCGAAGTCGACCTCTCGCTGTCCCTGCCCGATCCGACCGTCGGCGAGATCGTCGACATCACCTTGCCGGGCTGGGCGATAACCACGAAATCGGCCCTTCCAGCAGACACAGTTTGGATCCGGGCGGTCGACCTTGGGAACATCGCAGGGCCGGGCGAAAACGCCCTGATCGGGACGGTCACGGTGCGTGGCGACCGAGCAGGGCAGACGGAGATCAGAGTGACTCAGGCACGAGTCGACGACGAGGGGGGCAACGATGTCCCTGCTCAACTGGCCACCTGCCCGGTGTCGGTCGTGCCCGTCCCGGTTGTCGAGCTCCCCGGGGGTACCGATCTCCCAACGGACACTGACGATGACGGACTCTACGATGACGCGAACGGCAACGGGCGGATGGACTTTGCGGACGTCGTCCTGTACTTCAACCAGATGACCTGGATCGCGGCGAACCAGCCGCTGTCTGCCTTTGACTACAACGGCAACGGGCGGATCGACTTTGCCGACGTCGTCTGGCTGTTCAATACCATCTGATCTTTTCTTACGATCAGCTGCGCCGGCAGACAGGGGATCTAGGGTTCCGGCAGGAACGCCTCCGCGAGGTTGTCGCCAGAGCGTCCAGGGCTTAGCCTACAATCTCAATACGGGTGCGCTCTCTGATGAGGAGCCACCGTATGCCTTGTTTCCAGACACTCTCGGAGATGGATCAGATGCACCGACGCCAAGGCCGTCAAGCCCCACCTCCAGGGCGATCAGGCCAGTTGCTTATCGCCTGAGTGAACCAGTGATTGGCACCACCAGGACGAGGTGACCACCACTGCGCGGCCGGCATGGAATGCGATCGCGTACTGCCTCTTTATTGCTGCTGGCGCCAGCGGACTGGCGGGGAGAATCTGTCGCGTATTCATTTAAGGAAAATTGAAACGTCCCGTATCTACGATACTTCCCATCCCGGGTGACGCGGTTTAACTCGCGGGCGGGCCGCGGCAACGCGCTGCGTGGCCTAACCGTTCGGGGCCGGCACCGTCGAGTCCCTGAACGGCGTCGTCTCGCCGCTCCGGATCGCGAACGGTACGGGCAATGTCGTCGGCGTCTTCAGGATCAGTACCGGGATTGTGGTGACGGTGCTCGACGGCTTTACTACCGGCGGCTCTTCAACCGGAGGTTCTACTACAGGCGGATCCACAACTGGAGGTTCTACTACCGGGGGTTCCACTACCGGCGGGTCCACAACCGGAGGCTCTACTATCGGGGGTTCCACTACTGGCGGTTCCACAACCGGAGGTTCTACTACCGGGGGTTCTACTACAGGCGGGTCAATTACCGGCGGTTCTACTACTGGCGGCTCGACAACCGGCGGTTCTACTACTGGCGGCTCCACAACAGGAGGTTCTACTACCGGTGGTTCTACCACTGGGGGGTCCACTACCGGCGGATCTGATGCCGGATATCCGATGGGGACCGTGTTGGGGTCGACATGGGTGATGAGGGTAGCGTAATAGTCCTCGACAAATGTGCGCCGGTGCCAGTCGTTGAGCGCCGTGAGGCGGTAACCCCAGTGCCCGTCGTCGTAGCGGTGGACGATGCACCAGTCGTATTCGTCCGTGCCGGGGTCGTAGCCGAGGATCATCCATGCCGTGCCCTGGTTCGTCGGCCGGTCGTTCACGATGTCGCCCGGCCGATACCGGGGCGTTGGTTGCTGCGGGGGCTGCTGCGGTGGGGCCGAGTAGATCGGGTCCGAGACCGTGCCGATAGAGATGATCGGGGCGGCCGTCGGCACGGTTCCCGGTGGCAGCGTCGCCTTCGTGGACGCCGGCAGGCTCTTTCGGCCCGGCCCGCTGACGAGCCCCACGGCCGGGGAGATCTCGACCGTCCACGGGCCGTCCGCTCGCACCTGCAAGGTGTACTGGCCGCCGTCGAGCCAGTCCGTGGCCCTCCCGCTGTACTGGCCGTACTGAGACGCCAGGAAGTCGATCCCTCCCTCCGCATCGATGACCTCGACAAAGAACCAGGATGAACCCGTGTGCTGCATCGAGAAGATCCTCAGGTCCGCCCCCGACGCGGTGAAGACGGCAACGTCGTCGCCGGCCCCATCGATCCGGAGCGGCGTCGACGACCCGGGAGCGTTCGCGGCCCGAGCCGGAGCGGCCGTTCCCGGGGGGAGCGTGGCTGGGGTCGGCACGGCCCGGATCGGCGTTGCGACCGCCGGAACTCCCACGGCCGTCGAGGCGGCAGGCGATCCGGCGCTGAGGAACGAGTCGATCGTGGCGCCGGCGATCAGCGCGACGAGGATGACCGCGCCAACCACCAGGGCATACTGCAAGGTCCGCCCGGATCGGGGTCGGATCCGCGCAGCCGTGGGACGAACCCGGACGACGTCTGGGCGCGCCGTCGGTCTGTACGTGACACCCTCGGCGATCCGCACTTCCAGGCCCTCCGCCGGCGCGACGGCCCGGACGGGGGTCGGGACCGGCTCCCATCGGGCCGCATCAGCGGGCGGCAGGGGGCCGCGACGGGAACGGCGGTACAGAACGACCCCGCCGATCCCGAGCGCGAGGAGGAGGACCGCGCCGGCCCCCGCGACGAACCCGACCGGGAACGGGGACACTTTGGACTTGGCGTAGATCATCGGGGCTGTGCTCGTCGACCGGTGCCACTCGGCCGTGTTTCCGTTGATCGTATCGGCGTTCGACTCGACGATCTCGCCCGGCATGGTGAGGGTGTACCTCACCGTGAACATGCTCCCGAGCTGGCTTGCATACGGGTTCTCGGCCTGGCTTGACGACGAGCTCCCGGCAAGCGCCGACATGTCCTCGCGGTAGACCAGGTAGTCGCCGTCACGCACCACGGAGACGTCCTTCTTCTCCCGCATCGCGTTCGGGTTCCGGGCGGTCACAATCATCGTCACCCGGTCCGTGTCTCGGTCCCACGTCTCCCGGTAGTCGAACGCAGGGTCCGGACCCGTCTGGTCGCGGGGATGCTCGATCATCTCCTCGACCGAGGCATACCCGCCGGACGTCGCCGACTGGACCATCATGGCGTACACCGTGCCGGTCATGGAGAGTGTCATCTCATGCCGCTCGAGCTCGCCGGCGCCGTTCACCGAGCTCGTGACGGCGACATCGATACAGCCGCTGGTGAAAATGAGAACACAAATGATTGCACCCAGTACGGCGGGCCGAGCCTTCATAAGAGGAGCATTGGTTGAGGGACTGTTAACATTTTCTAAACACTGGAATTGGAGAGAGATGACATCACCAGCGCGGCACGCCGAGCAACACTCTCCCTCGGGATGCAGTCGACGGGATTCCCCCTGTGATGGGAGCCTGCTCGCGCCGTATCATGCGTCACCAGGACCGAGAGTACGACATAGCCTGCAAGAGTGTCGAGACCCCATAGGGTCCAATTTATTCCGCCCCCAGAAGGAGAGTGTGTCGCCGCCTTTTCCCCAGTGAGGGCGTCGACTTCGCCCACGTCGTCTGGCTCTTCAACAGCCTCTGACCGGCGATCGCCACCACTCCTTTTTCTCGAGGCCTTCAAGGGCACGGCAGGACGTTTCCGATCTGACGGCCAGTTGGTGTGGCCGTGCCGGATACGATGGAGGAAAGGCCGATCCCGTCATCGGTGCCGGCCGGCCAATCGGCCGATACGGTTGTGTATCGTTCCCGAAAATCCAGCCGAACCGGGACGGAAGGGGACAAAGCGGCCCCCCAGCCGATCGGGTTGTGAAAAGCGATACCGCCGGCCATCCCGCAAGGCTCATTGTGCGAGAGCCCCAACCTTCTCGGCGAGAGGCGAGCGGGTGAAATACATCTTTGTGACCGGCGGCGTGATGAGCGGCCTCGGCAAGGGGATCACGGCGGCATCGGTCGGCCGTATCCTGAAGAACCGCGGCGTCGGGGTCACGGCCGTCAAGATCGACCCGTACCTGAACATCGATGCCGGAACCATGAACCCGGCCCAGCACGGCGAGGTCTACGTCCTCTCGGATGGCGCCGAGGTCGACCTCGATCTCGGGAACTACGAGCGGTTCCTCGACATCGACCTGTCGGCCCAGCACAACATCACCACGGGCAAGGTCTACCGCACCGTGATCGAGAAGGAGCGGCGCGGGGACTACCTCGGGGAGACGGTCCAGATCATCCCGCACATCACAGACGAGATCAAGTCCTCCATCCGGCGTGCCGCCCTCGCGCCCGACGCCGAGGGGCGCGTCGCCGAGGTCTGCCTCGTCGAGGTCGGCGGCACGGTCGGGGACATCGAGTCCATGCCCTTCCTCGAGGCCGTCCGGCAGATGCGGGGCGAGCTCCCGCAGGACGAGACGGTCCTGATCCACGTCACGCTCGTGCCCGAGGACACCATGGGCGACATGAAGACCAAGCCGACCCAGCACTCGGTCAAGGCCCTCCGCGAGGTCGGGCTCTACCCCGACATGATCGTCGGCCGGTCCACGCACCCGCTCTCGCCGCACACCAAGCGGAAGATCGCCGCGTTCTGCGACGTCCCCCAGGGCGCCGTCATCAGCGCGCCCACGGCCCCCGACATCTACCTGGTGCCGGCCGAGCTCGAGAAGGAGGGGCTCGCCGACGCGGTCATCGACCAGCTGCGCCTGCCCCGGCGCGAACCGAGCCCCGATTGGTTCGCCACGGTCGCCCGCGAGTTCACGAGCCGCGTGACCATCGGGATCGTCTCCAAGTACGGGATTGAAGACGTCTATCTCTCGATCAAGGAGGCCCTCAAGCACGCCGGACGGGCCACCTCCACCGAGGTGACCATCGCCTGGCTCGACGCCGAGCGTCTCGAGTGCGGCCAGCTCGCCGACATCGACGGCATCCTCGTCCCCGGCGGCTTCGGGAGACGGGGGATCGAGGGGAAGATCGAGGCGATCCGGTACGCCCGCGAGCAGGGGGTGCCCTTCCTCGGGCTCTGCCTCGGGTTCCAGCTCGCGGTCATCGAGTACAGCCGGAACGTCCTCGGGTGGGCCGACGCCTGCTCCGAGGAGATCGGCGAGGGCCACCACGTCATCGCGATCCTGCCCGAGCAGGAAGAGATCGAGGACCTCGGCGGCACCATGCGCCTGGGCGACTACCCGGTCGCCCTCCGCGACGGAACTCGGGTCCGCGACCTCTATGGCGCGAGCGCGATCGTCGAGCGGCACCGGCACCGGTACGAGGTGAACCCGGCCGACATCCCCGCGCTCGAGGAGGCCGGCGTGGTCTTCTCGGGGGCCTGGGGGCAGCGCATGGAGGTGATGGAGCTCCCCGGGCACCCGTTCTTCCTCGCGACGCAGTTCCACCCCGAGTTCCGCTCCCGCCCGGCACGGCCGAGCCCGCCGTTCGTCGGGTTCGTGCGGGCGTGCCGCGAGCGGCGGCAGACGCAGCAGGTGATCTGAGATGGTCAACACGGAGAAGTTCATCGCAGAAGCGATAGAGGAGATCCGCGCCGAGGCCGGCGACCGCGACGTCGTGATCGCGCTCTCAGGCGGGGTCGACTCCTCGGTCTGCGCCGCGCTCGCGGCGCGGGCCATCGGCCGGCGGCTCCACCCGATCTATGTCGACACGGGGCTGATGCGGAAGGGCGAGACGGACCGGATCCGCGAGCTCTTCGGCCACCTCGAGCTGAACGTGGTGGACGCCGCCGACGAGTTTTTCGCCGCGCTCGCGGGGGTCGTCGACCCCGAGGAGAAGCGGAAGGCGATCGGCGAGCGGTTCATCCGGGTCTTCGAGCGTGAGGCCCTGAAGACCGGCGCGACCGTGCTCCTCCAGGGCACGATCTACCCCGACCGGATCGAGAGCGAGGGCGGGATCAAGAGCCACCACAACGTCGGCGGCATGCCCCTCGAGTGCGCCTTCGAGAGCGTGATCGAGCCCCTGCGCGACCTCTACAAGGACGAGGTCCGCGAGATCGCGGGCGCGCTCGATCTCCCGAAAGAGATCCAGCACCGGATGCCGTTCCCCGGCCCGGGGCTCGCCGTGCGGGTGATCGGCGGGGTGACGCCCGAAAAGGTCGAAGTCGTCCGCGAGGCGAACGCGATCGTCGAGGAGGAGCTCGTCGAGGCGTTCGGGCCCTGGCAGTGCCTCGCAGCCCTCGTCGGACTCGGCACGGGGGTCAAGGGCGACGTCCGGCTCCACGGCTGGATCGTCTCAGTCCGGGCCGTGAACTCGCGCGACGGCATGACGGCCGACCCGCTCGAGCTCCCGTTCGAGACCCTCGCCCGGATCGCCGCGCGCTGCACGGCCGAGATCCCGGGGGTGGCACGGGTCGTGTACGACATCACCCCCAAGCCGCCGGCGACGATCGAATACGAATAACCACAGGATATCACACATGACGGAGACGGACTACCGCGCGCTCGACGCACGGTACTACATGCCAGCGTTCGGCCGCGAGCGGATGCTCGTGAAGGGCCAGGGCGCCCGCGTCTGGGACGACCAGGGAAACGAGTTCATCGACTGCGTGGCGGGGATCGCCGTCTGCTCGACGGGCCACTGCCACCCGCACGTGGTGGAGGCCATCTGCCGGCAGGCGCGGGAGCTGATCCACTGCTCGAACCTCTACTACGTGCCCGGACAGGCCGAGCTCGCGAAGAGGGTCGTGGAGCTCGCGGGAATGCATAAGGCCTTCTTCTCGAACTCGGGGGCCGAGGCGAACGAGGGGGCGATCAAGCTCGCGCGGATCGCGACCGGGCGCCGCAGCTTCGTCGCGTTCGAGCACGGTTTCCACGGCCGGACCATGGGCTCGCTCGCAGTGACGCACAAGCCCGCGATCCGCGAGCCGTTCGAACCGCTCGAGCCGGGCTGCACGTTCGCCCCGTACGGGGACCTCGAGGCCCTCAAGGGCGCGGTGACGAAGGAGACGGCCGGCGTCTTCGTCGAGGCGATCCAGGGCGAGGCCGGCGTGATCTGCCCGCCCGACGACTTCTTCCGGGGGGTCCGCGACCTCTGCGACGACGCGGGCGCCCTGATGATCGCCGACGAGGTCCAGACGGGGATGGGCCGCACGGGCAGGTGGCTGGGGATCCAGCACACCGGGGTTGAGCCCGACATGGTCACGCTCGCGAAGGGTATCGGCTCGGGCTTCCCCATGGGCGCGCTCGCCGCCCGTGAGGGGCTCGAGTTCACGCGGGGCCAGCACGGCTCGACCTTCGCGGGCGGCCCGCTCGCCTGCGCGGCGGCCAACGCGACGATCGACGTGCTCGAGGAGGTCCTGCCGTCGGTGGCGACGAAGGGCGAGCGGTTCCGCGCCGCGCTTGCGGCGCACAACCCGCGCGTCCGCGGGCTGATGATCGGGATCACGGTCGGCGACGCCTGCGCCGGAATCGCGACCGCCTGCGCCGACAACGGCGTGCTCGTCAACTGCGCCGCGGACGGCAACCTGCGGCTCGTGCCGCCGCTCGTGATCGCCGACGACGAGATCGACCGGGTCTGCGCGGTCCTGCATGCGGCCATCGGTTAGGCCGTACCTCGCGGGCCCGGGGTATGTCTACGCCGAGCGGCCCGAGGCGATCGCGGCCCGCTACGGCTTCGACCGCGTGGCCCGGCTCGGCTCGAACGAGAACCCGTTCGGCCCGTCGCCGCGGGCGCTTGCGGCGGCGTCCGCCGCGCTCGCGGACGCCCACCGCTACCCCGAGGAGTCGATGTCCGACCTCCGCGCCGCGCTCGCGGCACGATACAGCGACCGCGCCTACGCGGTCGGGAACGGCATGGACGGGATCATCGAGACCCTGCTCCGCGTCTTCTGCGAAACCGGCGACCGGGTGACGGTCTCGACCCCGACCTTCTCGTTCTACGGGATCGCGGCCCGGGCCCAGGGAGCCGGCGTCGCGACCGTGCCGCGCAACGCGGACTTCGGCGTCGACATCGAGGCGTTCGCCGCCGCCAGCCGCGGCGCGAAGATCGCGTTCCTCTGCACGCCGAACAACCCGACGGGGACCGCGACCCCCGTCGAGGACGTGCGGGCAATCGCCGAGTCGATCGGCGACTGCCTCCTCTTCCTGGACAACGCCTACGTCGACTTCTCGGACCGTGACTACCGGCCCCTCCTCGACACCTGCGAGAACCTGGTGATCGGCCGGACCTTCTCCAAGCTCTACGGCCTCGCCGGCTTCCGCGTCGGGTACGCGATGCTCCCCGACTGGCTCCTCCCGGCCTACGCCCGCGCGGCGACCCCGTTCTGCGGCGTCTCGTCGGTCTCCGCAGCAGCCGCAGTAGCCGCGCTCAAGGACGACGCGCACGTGGAGCGGACGCGATCGCACGTCGTCGCCTGGCGCGAGCGGCTCGCGGCCGGGTGCCCGTTCCCGAGCGCGCCGTCCGAGGCGAATTTTTTGATGATCGACGTCGCGCCCCGCGCCTCGGACGACGCCGTGGGCGCGCTCGCCCGCGCCGGGGTGCTGGCCCGCTCGTGCCGCTCCTTCCCCGACCTCGCCGATCACTACCTCCGCGTCTCGGTCGGGGCCGACTGGGAGAACGAGAGGTTCTTATCCGCGGTGCGTGCACTATCACCAGCATGATGGTCGGGATCGCCGGGACGCCGGGCACGGGCAAGACCTCGGTCGGAGACGTCCTCGCCAAGAGAGGGCACCGGGTCGTCCGGGTCGCCGAGACGATCGGGCCGTTCGTCATCGCCGAGGAGGACGGGGTCCGCGAGATCGACCACGGGGCCTGGGCCGCCGCGTTCCCGCCGGTCGACGGGTATGTCGAGGGCGGGCTTGCCCACTTCCTCGCCTGCGACCGTCTGGCGATCCTCCGCTGCCGCCCCGACGTGCTCCGGCAGCGGCTCGAGACGCGTGACTACCCGCCGGCGAAGGTCGACGAGAACGTCGAGGCCGAGGCCCTCGACGTGGTCCTCTGCGAGGCGGTCGAGGTCCACCCGCCCGAGCACCTCCTCGAGATCGAGACGACGCTGCGGTCCGCAGAGGAGACGGCCGACCTGGTCGAGGCGTTCGTCGCGGGCCGGCTCGCCCCCTCGCACGGCACCCTCGACTTCTCCGGGTACCTCGCGGGGGGCCCGTGACCCTCGACGCCTACCGGCCGCAGGTCGCGGGCGTGCTCGACCTGCTGGTCCGGGGCGCCATGCTGCTCCGCGTCACACCGAACCTCCTCTCCGTCCTCTCGTTCTTTCTCGCCCTCGCGGGCGGGCTTTTATACGCGGCCGGATCGGTCCTCGGCGGCCTTCTCTGCGTCGCCGCGAACGCGGTCTGCGACTCGGTCGATGGCGCCCTCGCGCGGGCCATGGGCCAGCAGGGGCCCAAGGGTGACTTCCTGGACCACGCGATCGACCGGTACGCGGACATCTTCATCATCACGGGGATCTTCGCGGGCGGCTTCGCGTCCTGGCAGATCGGGGTCTTCGCGCTCACGGGCGTGCTGATGGCCTCGTATCTCGGCACGCAGGCCCAGGCCGTCGGCGTGGGCCGGTACTACGGCGGGCTCCTCGGGCGCGCGGACCGGCTCGTGCTTGTGATGGCGGCGTCCCTGCTCGACCTCGCCGTGGGCGCGCCCGTCCAGGGGATGATGTTCCTCGGGTGGGTCCTCGTCCTCTTCGGCCTGCTCGGCCACTTCACGGCCCTCCAGCGCTTCGTCTGGGTCTGGCGCCGGATGGAGTGAGCCGGCGGGGCGGCGTCGCCCGCCCGCCCCCCGGCGCGTCCGCTCCTGGAGACCGTTACCGAAAGAGGCACCGCCGGGCTGGAGAAAAAGAGAGTCGGGGCGCCCTTATCCCGAGCGGCGGCGGACGGCCAGGAGGCCGGCAGCGGCGAGTGCCGCGATCAGGCCGCCCACCGGCGCTGGCAGGGAGGGCGGCGGCGTCGCCGTCGCGTACGGTGTGATGTTGACGGGCGGGGCCGTGACGGAGGGTTCGGGGGTGGCGACCGTCGCCGTCGCGTTCAAGGACGTGTCGTTCACAAAGCAGGTTCCGTCCGTGCAGGTCTCGTTCCCGCTCCAGTTTCCGTTCGCCGGGAGGGTCGCGTTCCCGCTGCCGCCCTCCGTGGCGTTCGTGGAGTCCGTAGCCCCCGTGGAGTTCGTGGTGGTGGTCGCGTTCGCCGCTTTCGTGGTGTTCGTGGCGATCGGCGCCGCCCCCTCCCGGAAGAGCTGGACGCCGTGGCTCTCGAGGTCGGGGACGTAGACCGTGCCCTGCGGGTCGACCCAGACGGCGAACGGTCCCTGCTCGAAGAGGCCGTCACCGGAGCCCCGGCCCCCGAAGGCCTCGAGGAACGCGCCGTCCGGGCCGAACTTCACGATCCTGCCGTTACCTGAATCAGCCACGTAGACGTTGTCCATCGTGTCCACGGCGAGCCCCTCCGCGCCCTCGAACTGGCCGTCGCCCGGGCCCTTCTCGCCGAAGCGGAGGACGAACGCGCCGTCGCGGCCGTACTTCGTGACACGGTTGAGCGCCTCGTCCAGGACCAGGAGGTTGCCGCCCGAGTCGAGGGCGAGCCCCCGGGGCCGCTTCAGGCCGCCGTCGCCGTCGCCCTCGAAGCCGACCGTGTCCGTGACCGCGCCCTCGTTGTCTACGACCAGGACCTCGGGCCGCTCCACGTCAGCCACGTACGCCCGGCCCTTCCTGACCACGACAACGTCCACCGGGCGGGAGTAATGGATCCCGCTCCAGGTCGCGATCACGTTGCAGCCCGTGGTGAAGGCCTGGACCCGCCCATTGCCCGTGTCCGCGACGTAGAGCCGGCCGTTGGAGTCGAGCGAGACGTCGGCGGGGTCGGTGAAGAGGAGCTGGCCCATGCCCGGGGCCCCCCAGCGCCCGAGGTACGCCCCGGATGCGCTGTAGTATTGGACCCCGCAGTCCTCACGGTCCACGATGTAGACCTGGCCCATCGCGTCCCCGGTGATCCCGCCCGGCCGGGCGAGGTAGCCCTTGTCGTGCGCCGTGTAGGACCAGCGGCCGGCGAACCCGTAGGACCCGGCGGCCGCGGCGGGGAGGACCAGGAGCGTGCAGAGGCAGAAACAGAGACAGAGGGGAAGGAGCACGGAGCGCATCAGAGAGTGTCTACTACGTCAGATGCTTATAGGTTCTGGTGCGGACCGCGCCGGGGCCGCCACGGCCCCGCTCTTCTCGAACGGAGCGCGCGTGCGCAGGCGTCTCGCTCGACCCCGGCACCGGCTCAGAACCACTGGTCGAGCGTCTTCTGGCCGGCCGACACCCCGATCCGCTCGAGGGAAGCGTTCACCCGCTCGACCGAGAACGAGTACTCGTCACAGAGCATGGCCCGGAGCCCCTCCGGGTCGGGCGCGCGCCACTCGGGGCGGTAGCCGGCGGTCACGGGCGGCGCAAGGAAGAACGAGCGGATCGGGTCTGGGTCGAACCCGGGGATGCGCTCGGCCACGGTCTCCTCGAACCGGCCCTCGCGGACGATCTTCAGGGCCGTCTTCGGCCCGACCCCGCGGACGCCCGGGTTGAAGTCCGTGCCGACCAGGATCCCGACGTCGACCAGCTCCTCGCGTGTCAGCCTGAGCCCATCCAGCACCTCCGCGAGCCGGATCCGCTCGGGCTCGACCACGATCGACCGGCCGTGGAGTCGCCGCCGGCCGCTGATCGTGACGTTCCGGGCGAGGTCGGGCGCCCCGAAGAGGAGGGCGTCGTAGTCCTGGCTGACCGCGTACGCGACCGCGCCGTCCGCGGCCATCCGGGCGGCCTGGGCCTCGCCCTCGCTCGGGGCCGTGAGCCAGGGGACGCCGAGCAGGTCGAGGAGGCGCTGCGAGGAGCCGATCACGGCCGCGTCGATCCGGGTCGCGGCCCGCGCCTGCCGATACGCCTCGGCACCGTCCCCGGCCTCGACGGCGGCCGCGTACTGCCGGCCGGCCTCCTCGCGGACGCTCCGCCGGGCCCGGATCGTGGCCGCCTTCAGATCGGGCGGGGCGCCGTCGAAGACGTAGACCGGCAGGAGCCCGGCCGCGAGGAACTTCGTGGTCCTGAAGAAGAGGCCCGAGAGGTGGGACGTGACCCTCCCCTCAGCGTCCACCAGGGGCGTCCCGTCCGCCTGGCGGATGATCGAGAGGAACTGGTAGAGCGCGTTATGCGCGTCGATCGCGGCCGTGCCGGCGAGGTCGTTCCACCCGGCCGGGCGCTTGTACGGTGCGAGGATATCCCTGAGCGCGACCCCCATGGCGATCACCTGTCGGGGCGGCAGCCTTTAAACATGGCGGCTACCGGTAGAGGCGGCGCTGGAAGTCCTGGATGATCGCGTCGATCTGCGTCACGGTCTCGTCGTATTTGGCGGCGAGCACCTCCTGTGTCTCGATCAGGTTGAGCCGGATCCCGCGCTCGCGGTCGACGAGGGTCCGGGAGAGGAGCGCGATCTTCGCGCCGAAGAGGAGAAAGAGCCCGCCGAGCGAGAGCATCATCAGGGTGGCCGCGACCGCGATCGTGATGTCCTGCCAGAGCCGCAGCACCAGCACCAGGGTCGAGATCACCAGGATGATCGTCAGCACGAACTCGGGCAGGGCGTCGCGCAGGTCCATGCTTTTAGATGATGAAGGTCCAGTAATTAAGCTACCTGTTTGAAGGAGGACCATGGAGACCAACCGGTTGCTGCCTCTGATCGGGATCGGGCTGATGCTCGTCGCGGTCGAGATCGGAGCGGTCCTGCTCGCCCCCCTGATGGCGGCGGCCGGGATCACGGCGTTCGACGACCCGGCGTCGCCGGCGAACCCGGTCATCTTCCTCCTGCTCCTGCTCGCGTTCACGGCCCTGCTCCTGGTCCTGATCCGGCTCGGCATGCGCCGCCTGATCCGGGGGATCGTGCTCGTCTCGATCGGGCTCTCGTTCGTCTACGTCTTCATGGCCCTGCTCGGCGCCGTCGTCGCGGACCCGCTCGTGGTCCTCGCCGTCTCGCTCGCACTCGGGGCCGTCGCGGCCTATGTCCTCTTCCGGTACCCCGAGTGGTACGTGATCGACCTGCTCGGAATCGTGCTCGCGGCCGGCGTGGCGGCGATCTTCGGCTCGTCCCTCGGGATCGTCCCCGTGCTCCTCCTCCTGGTGCTGCTCGCGGTCTACGACGCGATCTCGGTCTACCGGACCAAGCACATGATCACGCTGGCCGAAGGGGTGCTCGAGCAGCGCGCGCCGATCCTCTTCGTGGTGCCCAAGCGATGGGACTACTCGTTCATCCGGGAGGGCGTCGGCCCCGTCGACGGGTACCGGCCCGAAGAGGGCGGCGAGGGCGGGCGCGGGGCCCTGCTGATCGGCATGGGCGACCTGATCATGCCGACGATCCTGGTGGTCTCGGCGAACGTCTTCCTCCGGGCCCCCGGGATCGGCTTCCTGAACGGCCCTGCCCTGGGGGCGATGGCGGGCTCGGTGGCGGGCCTCGCGCTCCTGCTCCACTTCGTCGACAAGGGGCGCGCCCACGCGGGCCTGCCCCCCCTGAATGGCGGCACCATCCTCGGTTTTCTCGCCGGGTGCGCCGCAACGGGCACCTGGAGCTGGCTCTGATCGGCAACCCGTTCAGAACTTCTATATACTTACCAACATGATCGATCATTATGGATCTCTCGCTCATTCAGAAGGACATTCTGATCACCCTGATCACGCTCTATCACCAGTACTCCGCGCCGATCAAGGGTGAGTACATCGCGGAGGTGATCCAGCGCAACCCGGGCACGATCCGGAACCAGATGCAGGCCCTGAAGGCGCTCGAGCTCGTGGACGGGGTCCCCGGCCCGAAGGGGGGCTACAACCCCACCGCCCGGGCCTACAGCGTGCTGAATATCTCGCACGCCGATGAGAACGCCGAGGTGCCCGTGACGCGGAACGGGGAGCTGGTGCTTGGTGTGAGCGCGCGGGAGATCGACTTCACGACCCTCTGCCACCCCGACGTCTGCCAGGCTGTGATCCGGCTGATGGGCAGCGTCAAGCCCTTCGACATCGGCGACGACATCGTGATCGGGCCGACCCCGGTCAACAAGCTCGTGCTCCGCGGCGAGATCTTCGGCAAGGACGAGGTCCAGGGCGCCCTCCTCCTCTCGATCTCGGAGATGACCTCGCTCCCGAAGAAGCCGATCCGCCACTACATGTCCGCCCCCCTCCTCATCCTCTCGACCAGCGAGACGATCGGTGACGCGATCCGGCTCTTCGCAACGGCCCAGATCAACGGCGCGCCCGTCATGGAGGGCGAGACCATGCGCGGGATCGTGACCACGTCGGACGTGGTCCGCGCGCTGGCGGCGGGGGAGACGGGGGAGACGCCCGTGACCAGGGTCATGACCGAGGACGTGGTCCAGGCCGATGCCGGCGTCCGGCTCTACGAGGTGATCCAGCGGTTCAAGGAGCGCGAGATCGGGCGGTTGATCGTGGTCGACGGGGGCCGGCCGATCGGGATCCTGACCCAGAGCGACATCATCCGGGTCTTCCCGTCGTCCTGACGCCAGGGCCCGCCGTTTCGGCCCGGGAAAGAGAGATCGCAGTATTTATACAACAGGAAGCTGACCATTCTGCCATGGTGAACACGTTCTCCCGGAGCCTCTCGCGCAAACGCATCATGTCCAACGATGGGATGGTGATCGGGACGCTCAAGAACATCCTCGTGGACCTGGAGAGCGGACAGGTCGTGGACCTGATCGTCCGGCCTGACCCGACGTTCGACGTGACCGGCTACCGCGTGGACGGAGACCGCCTGCTGATCCCGTTCGAAGCGGTCAAGGACATCAAGGACTATATCGTTGTCGACCGCTACACATCGAAGTCGTAATCAGGAAAAATAGTGGTCGACGGCCTCGACGAACCCGTCGCCAAACGGGGCCGTCGCCACGAAGTCAGCCGCTGCCTTCGCTCCGGGGGCGGCATTGCCGACGGCCGCTCCGGCCCCGGCCGCTTTTATCATCTCCGTGTCGTTCTCCGAGTCGCCGATCGCGACGAAGTCGGCCGGCGTCATCCCCATGGCCCGGGCGAGTGCGGCGAGCGCCGTGGCCTTCGAGATGCCCTCCTGCTGGAGGTGGATGGCGAAGCCCGTGTCGAGCACCCGCACGGGGTGGTCCCGGAGCACGGCCCGGACCTCGTCGGCGGGGACCGTCCGGGCGAACGCGACGTCGGCGTGCCGGAGCCCGTGGGAGAACGGGTCGAGTGCGATGCCGCACCCGGCACAGTGCTCCCGGAGCACCTCGAACGCGGCGAGGGGAACCCGGCGGTCCGCCGTGATGACCGGCTCGCCGAGAAAGCCATGGTGCCAGACTCCCCCGTTCTCGCAGATGACCGAGCCGTCAGTCCCGATCATCCTCGCGATCCCGTCCATGAAGCAGAGGGTGTTGCCCGAGGCGAGGACGACGGGGATCCCGCCGTCCACGAGCCGCCGGATCACCCCGATGGCCGGGAGGCTGATCCGGCGGGTAAGGTCCGTGAGCGTGCCGTCGATGTCCGTGACGAGGGCCCGGGCCGTCATGCGAACGTCATGCGGGCTTGAGGCCCGCCTCTTCGACCATGAAGGTCGCCTCGCCTTCGGGCAGGTTCGGGCTGTCCACGAGCCGGGCGATCCTTTTTCCGCCCTTCGACTTGCGGAGGTAGAGCCGGAAGGTCGCCGTGTGGCCAACGATGTTCCCGCCGATCGGCTTGGTCGGGTCGCCGAAGAAGACGCCGGGGTTCGACATCACCTGGTTCGTGACGAGGCCGACCGCGTTGCTCTCATCCACGAGCTTGAAGAGCTCGTGCATGTGCTTGTTCAGTTTCTGCTGCCGGGGGGCGAGCGTGCCGCGGCCCGCGTACTCGGCGCGGAAGTGGGCCGTGAGCGAGTCGATGATGAAGAGCCGGACGGGCTTGTCCGAGGTCTTCAGCTCGGCCGCGAGCTCTCTTGCCGTGTCCATCAGGAGCATCTGGTGGTCCGAGGTGTGAGCCCGCGCCACGTGGACGTTCGCGAGGAACTCTTCGACCGGGGGGATCTCGTACTCGGGGTTGTCGGGGAACGAGAGTCCCGCAACCATCTGCTCGATCCGCTCGGGGCGGAAGGTGTTCTCGGTGTCGATGTAGATCGCCGAGCCCTCGAGCCCGCCGAGCTCCTCGGGGAGCTGGACGTTCACGGCCATCTGGTGGACGATCTGGGACTTGCCCGAGCCGAACTCGCCATAGGTCTCGGTGATCGCCTGCGTCTCCATCCCGCCGCCGAGCAGGGCGTCGAACTCGGGGACGAAGGTCTTCAGTTTGCGGATCAGTTTCCGCTGCTCAAAGACGTCCTGGCCCGTGCGGAACCCGCCGATGTCGGCGATCTCGCGGGCGGCCTTGATCATCTTCTTCGCGGTCGACTCGCCGATCTCGGCCGACTCGGCCAGATCGGTCGGTGTCGCCGTCGCGATGCTCTCGACGGTCAGGTAGCCGGCCTCGCGGAGCTTGTCGGCCGTGGTGGGTCCCACGCCGGGCAGGTCCTCGATGTCCAGCGATGCTGCCGTGCCTGATGGTGCTTCCTTCATATCGTATCTCCTACAGAACGTTCGAGTTCCTCTTGCTGTGTCACTCGACCGGAGAGGTGTCCGGCCGGTCTACATTATAAAATCGACCCGGGAGCTTATAACGAACCCGATTGCGGTGTGAAAGTGAACGGGGTCAGGGAGAGCCCGCACGGGGAGAAAGGGCGGCGAGACGGCGGCGGACGGTTTCGGAGTCCGGGGAGGCCGGCGTGACCGTCTCGGGGGTCAGGCGGTTGCCCGCGAGCCGGCCCGCGACCCGGATCTCGTCGCCCATCCGGAACTCGCCGGACGCGAGCTGGTACCGGTCGGTCCCGTCGTCGATGAAGAGGCCGGCGGGCGTGGCGAGGACCGTCCCCTCGATCTCGACCGCGATCTCGTCGGCCGCCGAGAGCACGACCACGGTGGACCAGCCGGCCGAGACCTCGAGGTCGCCGTACCGGCCGGGTTTCGCGGTGGCGCCGTAGACCTCGACCTCGTCACCGACGGCGAGTGGCAGGAGGGCGTGATCGCCCCAGAGGACGACCGGGGCTGTGCCCGACGGGTCAACAAGCGCGAGGTTCCGGACCCACGAGGGCTCGCCCGAGCGGGCCACGAACTGGCGCGGGGGCTGGAGTGAGGCGACGGCGCCCCGGACCGAGACCGTGCCCTCGCCGGGCAGGGCGCCGAGCGGCGTGGTCGGGACCTCGATCGCATCGTCGATCGCCTCGACGGTCGAGCCCTCGTCGACCGAGTACTCGGTCCGGTCCGTCCTGCGGGAGGGCTGGGCGTTCGCCACGCGGACCGCGTCACCGGGCCCGACGCCCTCGAACAGGCCGGGCTGCCAGGCCACGAGCCGGAAGACCCCGTCGGCGTTCCCGACGAGCGCCTCGGTCATCTCGCCGGGCGTCCCGTCGCGGCGCATGAAGGCCCGGGGGGGCCGGACGGTCAGCACGCAGACCCTCAGCTCGACCGCGGCGCGGTCGACGGCCGGGCCCGCGCCCCCGTCAGGCGGGGGGCGGCAGTCGACCTCGCACCCGGCCTTCTGGAGGGCGAGCGCGGTCACGTCGCCGCGGCGGCGCGGCGAGGGGCGGGCGATCACCTCGAGGACCTCGCCGACCGCGATCTCGGCCACCGCGTCCGCCTTCTCGTCGAAAAGGGCCATCTCGACCCGACCGGTCTCGTCGCCGAGGGTCACGGTCGCGATCCGGCCCTCCTCGCCGTCGGCCCGGACGAAGGTCCGCGGCTCGGAGACGGCGAGCACCCGGCCGAAGAAGCAGACAAGGCTCCCGCCGGAGAAGAGATCCTGGACCTTGCGGTGGGCCCGCCCGAGGTCGCCGACCACGAGCATCGCGGCCGTCGGCTCGTCCACGAGCCCGCCGCAGGCTTCGGCCTTGGCCTCCACCCGTTCCTCGAACTCCGCCTCGGCGATGAGGTCGTCGACGAGCGCGTAGTGGAAGCGCATGGCTCAGAGCCAGGGCGGCGTGGCCAGCGTCCCGGTCAGGTCGTCGATCGTCTCGGCCCGCCGCATGAGCGCCCGGTCCGGGCCGCGCACGAGGAGTTCCGCGGCCCTCGTGCGGGCGTTGTACTGCGATGCCATGGCAAAGCCATACGCGCCCGCATCCAGGACGGCGACGAGGTCGCCATCCCGCACCGCGGGCAGGGGCCTATCGGCGGCGAGGATGTCGCCGGACTCGCAGATCGGGCCCGCGATCGTGTACGTCCCGGCGGAGGCTTCGGCCGCGCGGTTCGCGACCACGACCTCGTGGTACGAGTCGTACATGGCCGGCCGGATCAGCTGGTTGAACCCGGCGTCGACGTTGACGAAGGAGCGGTGCGCGTGCTTCACGGAGTTGACCCGCGTCAGCAGCACGGTCGAGTCCGCGACGAGCGAGCGGCCCGGCTCGACCCAGAGCGCGGGCCGGATGCCGAGCGCGTCCACGCCCTCAACGAAGACCGGCATCACCGCGTCCGCGTACTCGCGGGGCGACGGCGCGACCTCCTCGTCGTGGCGGTACGGGATCCCGAGCCCGCCGCCGAGGTTGAGGAACGCGAGCTCGGCGCCGAGGGCCGTCACCTCGCCCGCGAGCCGGACCATCACCCGCGCGGCCTCGACGAACGGCGGGAGGGCGAGGATCTGCGAGCCGATGTGGCAGTGGAGCCCGACCGGCCGGACGTGGGCGCAGGCGAGGGCCGCGCGATAGGCATCGACCACCTCACCGTGGGGGATGCCGAACTTGGACGAGGCCAGGCCGGTCGCGATCTTGGGGTGGGTCGGGACCTCGAGTGCGGGGTTGACGCGGAACGAGGCCTCGGCCGTCACGCCGAGCGCTCCCGCGACCTCGTCGAGGGCCCGGAGCTCGTCCGTCGAGTCGAGCGAGACGCGGATGCCGCGCTCGACCGCGAGCCGGAGGTCCTCGCGCGACTTCGAGGAGCCGTTGAAGAGGAGGCGCGCGGGGTCCATGCCGGCCTGGAGAGCGAGCGCGATCTCGCCGGCGGAAAAGACGTCGGCCCCGGCCCCCTCGGACGCGAGGATCCGGAGGAGGGCGAGGTTGCCGTTCGCCTTTGCCGCGTACAGCACCTGGACCCGGTCGTAGTGGGCCACGAGGGCGTCGCGGTACTCGCGGTACCGGGCCCGGACCCGCTCCTCGTCCGTGACGTAGAGGGGCGTGCCGTACTCGGCCGCGAGCGCGACCGTGTCGTTCTCGCCGATGAAGAGGTGGCCGTTCCGGACCGAGAGGTGCGACGGCAGGTTCATGCGAGCGCCTCCATGCGGGCGAGCGCCTCCCGAATCCGGTCCACGGGCCGGGTCAGGGCGAACCGGACGTAGCCCTCGCCGTGCGCGCCGAAGCCGACGCCGGGGGTCGCGACGATCGCTGCCTCGTCGAGGAGCCGGGCCGCAAACGCCATCGAGTCCTCGACCGGGAGCCAGACGTAGAAGGTCGCCTTCGGGGCCGCGACGTCGTACCCGAGGGACCGGAGGCCCGTGACGAGGACGTCGCGCCGCTCCTGGTAGACCCGGCAGGCGTCGGCGACGCAGTCCTGGGGGCCCGAGAGGGCCGCGATGCCCGCGTGCTGGACCGCGTCGAAGACCCCCGAGTCCACGTTCGTCTTGACTCGCCCGAGCCCGGCGAGGATCTCCGGGTTGCCGACGGCCATCCCGATCCGCCAGCCGGTCATGTTGTAGGTCTTGGAGAGCGAGTGCATCTCGACCCCCACCTCCATGGCGCCATCCGTCTCGAGGAAAGAGGGGGCGCGGTACCCGTCGTAGGTGATCTCGGAGTAGGCGTTGTCCGAGACGACGACGACTTCGTGCTCGCGGGCGAAGGCGACGACCTCGTGGTAGAACGAGGGGGGCGCGACGGCAGCGGTCGGGTTGTTCGGGTAGTTGACGAAGAGGAGCTTGGCCCGTCGGGCGACGCCCGCCGGGACTGCATCGAGGTCGGGCAGAAAGCCGTTTCCGGCCTCGAGAGGGAGCTCGTGGAGGACGCCCTCGGCGAAGAGGGTCGAGGTCCGGTAGACCGGGTACCCCGGGCTCGGGGCGAGGACGACGTCGCCGGGGTTCACGAACGCCTCGGGGACGTGGGCGATCCCGTCCTTGGAGCCCATCAGGGCAAGCACCTCCGTCGCCGGGTCGAGCTCGACCCCGAAGCGGCGGGCATACCAGCCCGCGGCCGCCTCGCGGAACGCGGGCATGCCCGCGTACGACGGGTAGTGGTGATTCGCCGGGTCGTGGGCTGCGGCGCAGAGCGCCTCGACCACGTGCGGCGGCGTCGGGAGGTCGGGGTCCCCGACCCCAAGGTCGATGATATCCGCACCGGACCGGGCCTTCTCGGCTTTCATCGCGTCGATCCTGGCGAAGAGGTACGGGGGGAGAGAGCTGAGCCGGTCGGCGTACATGCGACCGATCTATTGGCCCGGCCCCATCTTTAACCTGAGGACGGTCAGTACCCGGTCGCGTAGTACCAGCCGTTCTCGGAGACCAGCCGAACGGACACGCCAAAGAGCCCGCCGATCCGCGCGTCGGTCAGGACCGAGTCCTTGGGGCCGTCCGCGGCGATCCGGCCGTCCCGCATCAGCACGATCCGTTCGCACTCGGGGATGATGTCGTGGAGCTGGTGGGTCACAACGATGACGGCCGTGCCAGCCCGGGCCACCTCGCGCAGGGTCTGGCGGAGGGTGTGGAGGGCCGCCAGGTCCAGGCTGTTGGTCGGCTCGTCGAGCAGGAGCGCGGCCGGGTCGTGGACCAGGGCGCGGCCGATCAGGAAGCGGCGGGCCTCGCCCGAGGAGAGGGAGGCCATCGGCCGGTCGACGAGGTGCCCGATCCCGAGGAAGCGGCAGATCTCGTCGGCCTTCGCGACCATGGCGTCCGTGACGACGTGGTTGAAGAGGCCGATCGAGGAGAAGAAGCCCGAGAGGACGACCTCGCGCCCGGAGACGTCCCGGGCGTACGCCTGCTGGAGGTCGTTCGAGACGACCCCGATCGCGCTCCGCAGGTCGAAGACGTCCCAGGTCGACTGCCCCCGACAGGCGAAGACGGTCCCCTCGCGCCGGACCGGGTAGAACTCGCGGAGCACGGTCCGGATCAGGGTCGACTTCCCGGCGCCGTTCGGCCCGAGGATGGCGAGGTGCTCGCCCTCGTCGAGCCGGAGCGAGACCGCGTCGAGGACGACCCGGCCGCCGCGGACGACCGTGACGTCGCGAAACTCGAGGAGGGGCGGCCGGCCGGTCATCGCCACTCGAGCGCGAGCGGCCTTCGCCCGGGGACGCGGGACGGCGCGAACCGCGGGTAGCCGCACATCAGCGCGTAGGCGGGCACGCGGCCCGGCGGCAGGGCGAGCGCCGACCTGAGGGGCTCCCAGCGGGCGGCCGCGAACATCAAAAAGCCGGCCCAGCAGGTGCCGAGGCCGTGGGCCGGGGCGATCGCGTCGACCCAGGTGAGGGCGATGATGCCGTCCACGAGCGCGGATGGGTCCGGGACGTGGGCCACGACCAGGTGGGGCGCGCCCAGGCAGACCGGGTCCCGCCCCCCGTCCCACGCCGCGATCATCGGCGCGAAGACGGCCGGCGGCATCAGCGGGGCGTCGGCCGCCGTTTCGTGTCGCATCCAGTCGACGGCGAGGTCGGCGAGGCGGCGCACCTCGGCCGGGTCGTGGACGACGAGCCACCCGACGGGCTGGCGGTTGCCGGCCGAGGGGGCGTACCGGGCGACGTCGAGGACCGCCTCGAGCGTCTCGCGCGGGACGGGTTGGTCCGTGTACCGCCGGACCGACCGGCGCGACTTCAGGTACCGGCCGAGCGCGTCGGGCGACAGGGCGCCCGTCCCGCCGCCGCCCCCGATCCCGGTCCCGCCCCGGTGCGCGAGCGCGCCGGACGGGCAGTAGGCCTCGCAGTGGCCGCAGTCGATGCAGAACGGCTCCCGCTCCGGGACGGCTGCGGGGACGTCGCCGGGGGCGCCGTCAGCGATGACGCCGACCGGGCAGACTGCGGCGCAGACGCCGCACGCGGTGCACTCCTCCGGGTCGATGGTGATGGTGTCCATGGTGATCTCCTCGCGGACTCGCTTGATGGTGGGCAGCCCTCGCCGATAAATGGACCTGCCGCCCCGCCCGGGAGCCGAGAGGCCCCACGGGGCCGCGGCGGGCCTCTGCCATGCAGATATGCAAGGCCAAACCAATGGACTAATATCCCGAACGGCGCATGCGTATTCAATAAATACTATGCTCGCCCTGCACTCCCTCCTCCTCCTCGTCTCGGCCCTGCTGATCGGCGTCCTGTCCGCGTACGCGTGGCACCGCCGGTCGGCCAGCCCGGTCACGGGGTACGCCGCCTGCTTCCTGGCGGCGATCGCCCTCTACGTCGGGGGATACTCGATGGAGCTCGGGGCGACGGACCTCGGATCGGTCCTCTTCTGGGTCCGCGTGGAGTACCTGGGGATCGCGGTCGTCCCCCCCCTGGTGATCGGCATGGTGCTCGAGTACACCGGGCAGGGCCGGTACCTCACCCGGCCGTTCCTGGCCGCGCTCTTCGCCGTCCCGGCGGTCACCCTCGTCCTGGTGATGGCCATGCACCCGCTCCATTACGCCACGGTCGGGCTCGACGTCGCCGGGGCCGTGCCCCGGTTCACCTTCGGAGCGGGGCCGTGGTACTACGTGAACGCGCTCTACGCCCTGGTCGCCGAGATGGCCGCGGTCGCCCTGCTCGTCCTGGCCTCGTTCCGGTCGGCCCACGCCATCTACCGGCAGCAGATCCTGATCCTGCTGATCGGCGCGGTCATCCCGATCGCGGCCCACATCGCCTACCTCGCCGGGCTCTCGCCCGTCCCGCGCATCGACCTGACCCCGTTCGCCCTCCCCGTCACGGCGGCGGCCTTCACGGTCGGCGTCGTCCTCTACCAGCTCTTCGACCTCGCCCCGGCGGCCCACTCGATGGTCTTCGAGCGGATCCCGATCGGCGTCCTCGTCGTGAACGGCCACGGGCAGGTGGTCGAGGCGAACCCGGCCGCGACCGAGCTGCTCGGGCTCGACAGCCGCTCCCCGGTCGGGCTGCCGCTCGAGGAGGCCGCGCAACGCTTCCCCGCCCTGCCCGGGGCCGTGGGGACGGCAGGGGAGACCGAGGTGCACGACCCGGGCCGCACCCGCACGGCCGTGGTCTCGACGGCCCCCCTCGCCGACGGGCCGAACAGTACCGGCGGCACGGTCGTGCTGATCCGCGACGTCACCCTCCACCGCTCCGCCGAGCAGTCGCTCGCGCAGAAGACCGCGGACCTCGAGGCCGCGAACCGGCGCCTCTCGCTCCTCGCCACGTTCACGCGGCACGATCTCGCGAACCACCTGGTCGCGCTCGAGGGCTACCTCTCCCTGCTCCGCGAGGAGCCGCGGGGCCCGTCCGCCCCCGGGCTGATCGAGCGGCTCGCCGCGGCCGTCGGCCGGGTCCGCGTCCTCTCGGCCTTCATGAGCGACTACCCCGCCATCGGCGTGCAGCCCCCGCTCTGGCTCGAGCTCCGGGCCACGGCCGGCCGGGCCGCCCGGGGAGTCGGCCTCGACGAGATCGCCCTCGACAACCGCCTCCCGGAGGTCGCCGTGCTCGCCGACCCCCTGCTCGAACGGGTCTTCGCGGCCCTGATCGAGAACGCGGCCCGCCACGGCGGCGGCGCCACCCGGGTCCTGCTCACGGCCGAGGAGACCGACGACGCCGTGGTCCTGGTCGTCGAGGACGACGGGGCCGGGGTGCCGTGGGCCGACAAGGAGCGGATCTTCGAGCGCGGGTTCGGCCGGAACACGGGCCTCGGCCTCTTCCTCGCCCGCGAGATCCTCGGGAGCATGGAGATGACCATCGCCGAGACCGGGCTGCCCGGCCACGGGGCCCGGTTCGAGATCCGGGTCCCCGCCGCGCGGGTCCGGCCCGCCCCCGGCTCCGGGCGCGAGGCGGGCGGGCTCGCGGTCGCCATGCAGCGGCTCTGAAGGCGGCACCGCCCCGGCGGAAGCGTTATGCGGCGCCAAAGCGACGGGCAGGCATGGACGAGATCGTGCGGATCGAACGGTTCTTCGAGGAGTACGCGGGGCAGTTCGCCCGGGCGCTCGCCGACCCGCCCGAGGTCGACGCCGGGGCGACGGCCGCAGCCTTCGCCGACTGCTTCGTCGAGGCCGGCCCGCGGGGTGTCCACTGCGGGAAGAACGACGACGCGTTCCAAGCGCAGATCCCGCAGGGGTACGCGTTCTACCGGGGGATCGGCGTCCGGTCCATGAGCGTGGCCTCGCTCGCCCCGAGCCAGCTCGACGAGCGGCACTGGGGCGTGCGCGTGGGCTGGTCCGCGGCGTACGACACGGGGGAGCGGGCCGGGACGGTCGAGTTCGAGGTGTTCTACTTCCTGCAGATGACCGGCGACGGGCCGAAGATCTTCGCGTATATCACGGG
Source organism: uncultured Methanospirillum sp. (assembly GCA_964461885.1). Classification (GTDB taxonomy): domain Archaea; phylum Halobacteriota; class Methanomicrobia; order Methanomicrobiales; family Methanospirillaceae; genus UBA288. The sequence goes on from CAYWVY010000015.1 coordinate 31,174, forward strand.
CGACGAGGAGGGGGAGCTGCGCCGGCTCGGGCTGGTCGGCGAGCCGGGTCGGGGAGGGCCATCCGGGGGATAGGCCAAGTACCCCGTCTTGACGCCCGCCCGGAAGCCGGCCTTCGCGTAGAGCCGGTGGACGCCCGGGTCCGTGCGGCCCGTGAGCAGCATCACCTTGTAGCAGCCCCACGCCCAGGCGAACGCGAGGACGTGCCCGAGCAGGGCGGTCGCGTGCCCGCGGTTCCTGCGATCCCGCCCGGTCACCACGTTCTCGACCAGGCCGAACGGCCGGGCGCCGCGCGAGAGGTTCGGCAGCACGAAGAGGACGCAGGACGAGACGGGCTCGCCCTCGGCCTCGGCGAGGAAGAGGTGCGCGCCGGGGTGGGCGGCGAGGGCCCGTTCGGCGGCGGCGCGGGCGGCAGGGTCGGCCGGCTCGTCGCCGTCGTTCAGGTCGGCGTAGAGCGCGTGGACCGCCGGGAGGTCGGACGGCAGGGCCTCGCGGACTGTCGTGCCGGTCATGCGTCCCCCTTCACGGCGTAGAAGGCCGCCTGGAGGTGCGAGCACCAGAGCACCTCGACGGCCGCGAAGCCCGCCCCGCGGTAGAGCCGGAGGTGCTCCTCGAGGGTGATCGGGAAGTACTCGGCGTCGAACCGGGCGAGCTGGGCCGCGACCTCGGGCGGGCTCCGGCCGGCCCCCTCCTGGAAGCGGGCCCAGCGCCGGAGGCCGAGCTCGAGCCCGGCGGGGGTCAGGGGGCGGACGTTCTCGGACGTGACGAAGACGCCCCCGGGCCGGAGCCGGTCGAAGCAGGCGGCGACGGCGGCCCGCCGGCCGGCGCGGTCGTAGTAGTGGTGGCACTGGACCGCGGTGACCACGTCGAAGGCGCCGGGGGGGAGGTCCTCCGTTCCGCAGGGGGCGAGCACCACCACGCGGGGCCCGGCGAGCCGCTCCCGGGCGACAGCGAGCATGGCCGGGGAGGGATCGGCGACCGCGAACCGGGTCGCCGGGAACCGGGGCAGGGCGCAAGCCACGAGCGAGCCCGTGCCGCAGCCCGTGTCGAGCCAGGTCCGCGGGGCCTCCGGCAGGGCCTCGACGAACGAGAGCACGGTCTCGTGGATCAGGTCGTAGTGCGGGATGGTCCGGCGGACGTCGAGGTCGTACGCGACGGCCGGGTGCGGGGTCGCGTTGTCCGGGGGCGGGAGGGGTGCGTCGGCCATGGTCTCCGTACGATCTCGGCGGCGGAGAGGGATATGCCTGCCCCGCCCGGGGCACCCCTTTATGCCGCGCCGCGCCCATCGTTCGGCCAGTGAGACCATGGACGGACCGGTGGAACTCGGGATCGTGGGGATCGAGAAGCCCGACAACGTGAACGTCATCCTCGGGCAGGCGCACTTCATCAAGACCGCCGAGGACCTGTACGAGGCCGTGGCCGGATCCGTGCCGGGCGCGCGGTTCGGACTCGCCTTCTCCGAGGCGTCGGGCGACCGCCTCGTGCGGCTCGAGGGGACGGACGGCGCGCTCACGGCGCTCGCCCGCGACGCGGCGCTCGCGCTCGGCGCCGGCCACTCGTTCGTCATCTTCCTCCGGGACTGCTACCCGATCAACGTTTTGAACGCGGTCAAGGCCGTCCAGGAGGTCTGCACGGTCTTCTGCGCGACCGCGAACGAGGTCGCGGTGGTGGTCGCCCGCTCTTCGCGGGGCAGCGGCATCCTGGGCGTGATCGACGGGGAGCCGCCGGCGGGTGTCGAGGACGGCGCGGCCGCCGCTGAACGGGTGGCCCTGCTCCGGCGGTTCGGGTACAAGCGCGGGTAGCGCGCCGCTCAGGCGGGCGGGACGGCGAGGGCGGCGGCCAGGAGGGCCGGCACGGCACCGACCGTAACCAGCTCGAGGAGGAAGAGGGCCGTTGTCGTGGAGAGGGCTGCGAGCAGAACCGCGTCGCCCGCGAGCGTGCAGAAGCGGTTCGCGAACGAGACCAGCAGGGCGATCAGCCCGGCCCCGATCGCCTTGACGCCCGTAACGGCCACGAGGAAGAGGGGGAGGCCGTCCGTGGCCCACGCGAGCACGGGGTTCGCCTCGACGAACGCGCTCTCCGCGCCGAAGAAGAGGTACGCGGAGAGGACGGCGTCGACCCCCGAGACGAGGAGAAAGCCGGCGAGCCCGGCCCGTTGGAGCCGGGTCAGGGGGAGGAGCCGGGACTGCAGAAACGAACCGACGCGCCCGTCGCCCGGCCCGCCCGGGCTCGGTGCCGCGCACTCCTTCCACGACTCCACGCGTCCACCCCCGCCCGCCAGAGCCGTTCCGGCGGGCCAGTCGCCGGTGGGCGAGCCAGGGGATATGTGTTCTGGTCGGAACGCCCGGCGGGGACCGGCCGGTCCGTTCGGAAATGCTCTATAGGGCCCGGGACCAAGATCGAGACGCCCATGACGCGGCCGGAGAGCGCCGGGATGATCGCGGCGGACGCGGCGGCGGGCCGGGCGGGTCGCCCCGTCGTCCTGGTCCACGGGTGGAACAGCCACCCCGGGGTCTGGAGCCGGCTCGCGGAGCGGCTCGAGGCCGCGTCCGTCCCGTGCTGGCGGTTCGACCACTCCGCGATGGCCGACGCGGACCTCGCCGGAAGAGCGGCCGCGCTCGCGACGTACGTCGCCGGGATGCGCGACAGGGCCGGGTACGACGGCCCGATCGACGTCGTCTCCCACTCCTTCGGCGCCTGCATCGCCCGGCAGTGCCTGGAGGTGGCCGACGGGACGGCCCGGCGGGCGCGGGTCGGGCAGCTGATCATGCTCGGGCCGCCCAACAGCGGCTCGGCCCTGGCCGAGCTCTTCAGCGACCCCGATCGCGGCCCGGCCGTCACGGGCCGGCTCGCGGGGGTCTTCGTCCCGCCGGGGTTCGACCCGCTCGGGGACCCGATCGTGCAGGACATGCGGCCCGGGAGCCGGGTGATGGGCGTGCTCCGGGCCGCGGGGCTCCGGGACGACATCGCCTACCGAGTGATCGTGACCGCGAACCCGGCGGGGTCCGAGGAGTTCTTTCCCTGGTTCGGGGGGAGGACGTGGGAGCTCGGCGAGGGCGGGGCCTGGCGACTGACGCTCCGCGGCGACGGCGTGGTCGCCCACTCCGAGTCCGTGCTGCCGGGCGTGCCCCTCGAGGTCTTCGCGCCGGAGCCGGACGACGGCCGGCCGAGGATCCCGCCGCAGCAGTTCTGCCACATCCGGCTCACCTGGAACCCGGCGCTGATCGACCGGGTGATGGAGTACCTGCTCGCCCCGGCCCCGTAGGGGCCGCGGATCCGGTGGGGCTATTGCCGGGCGGGGCGACTGACTGTACCGTGACCATCGAGAGGAGGATCGCGGCGCTCTTCCGCCTGGACGACGAGGCCTGGCGGCGCCACGCCAACCCCTGGAGCGTCGTCTCGCGCAACACGGCCCTCCCGCTGCTGATCCTCGCGTTCTGGAGCCGGGCCTGGCTGGGGTGGGCGGCGCTCGTCCCGGTGGCCGCGGCCCTGCTCTGGACCTGGCTCAACCCCCGCGTCTTCGCGCCGCCCCGCTCGTTCGACCACTGGGCCTCGAAGAGCGTGCTCGGGGAGCGGGTCTGGCTCAACCGCGACGTCGTGCCCGTCCCGGCCCACCACCGCACGGCGCCGAACGTCCTCTCGGCCGTCGGCGGGATCGGGGTGCTCTTCGCGGCCTGGGGCGTGGTCGCGCTCGAGGCCTGGCCGACCCTCTTCGGCGCGGCCCTCGTCTACGCGGGCAAGCTCTGGTTCCTCGACCGCATGGTCTGGCTCTGGCACGACACGCGGGACGCGATCGAGGAGCATCGGGGATGGGCAGTCTCCCGCGAGACGTGATGCGGACGCTCCTCTCGTAAGGACCGGAGAGGCAGCCCTGCCGTTCTGCTGCGACAAACACCGGCCGGTGCTCCGCAGCAGCGCCTTCCCCGCGCCCTGGTTCCGACCGTCCTGATAGTGGGCCTCGAGACGATCGTGCGGGTCTGGAGATACCCCGGCACCGTTGCGCCCATCGCGTAGGACGTCGCCGATCTCCGCGACTTCCGGGTCCGTCCCCGGTTTTTCGGGACGGACCGGCCTGTACCGGCATCCGCGCTGAACCCGGGTATTTCGAGTGTCCGAAACGGATAGATGCCTCCGATCGGAGGGATCGGCGCGGCGGCAGGCAGTCCACAGCCCCCGGGCTCCCGGGGACGGACGGGAGTAGGCTCGTCGCCTCGACCTTTCCCGCTTTCGGAGCGGGTCCGACATCGATACCTTCAAATGTCCGCTCTCCCCCTCATCGTCCATGCGGGGGGCCGGGCCCGCACCGTCCCGGCGCCACCGGCCCGTCTCCGGCCGATGGCTTTTTCTCCTTCCTTCCATAGTTACCCGGTGAAGGTGATGACGTATGAACCGTGACGCGTGCATCCGCCCGGCGAACGAGGACCCGGTACCGCGGGGGAGAGATCCATGGTGAGATTCCGGCGGCCCGCACCGAGCGGGAACGTCGAGGACCGGCGGGGCTCGAGGATCCCCGGCGGGGCCGCGGGGGCCGGCGGCATCGGCGGCATCCTCCTCCTCCTGCTCCTCGTCGGCGCATCCCTGATGGGCGTCGACGTAGGGGGGATCTTCCAGGGCACGGAGAGCCCCATCGGCCCGACGGGGCAGCCCTCGTCCCTGTCCGTGGAGGAGGAGCAGCAGCTCGCCGACTTCTCGGCACTGGTGCTCGGCGACACGGAGGCGACGTGGAGCCGGATCTTCAGGGATGACCTGGGCCGGACCTACACCCCGCCCAGGCTCGTGCTGTTCACGGGCTCCGTGGAATCGGCGTGCGGCCAGGCCAGCGCCGCCGTCGGGCCGTTCTACTGCCCGGGCGACCAGACGATCTATCTCGACCTCGCCTTCTTCCACGACCTCCACGCCGACCTCGGGGCCCCGGGCGACTTCGCCCAGGCCTACGTGATCTCCCACGAGGTCGGCCACCACGTCCAGACCCTCCTCGGGACCACCCAGGCCGTCCAGGCCGCGCAGCGCCGCGCCGGGAGCGAGATCGAGGCGAACCGGCTCTCGGTCGCCCTCGAGCTCCAGGCCGACTGTTACGCGGGCGTCTGGGCGAACCGGGCGAGCGAGCAGAACCTGATCCTCGAGCCCGGGGACGTGGAGGAGGGGCTGAACGCCGCCAGCGCCATCGGCGACGACCGCCTCCAGAAGCAGTCGCAGGGGTACGTCGTGCCCGACGCGTTCACGCACGGCAGCTCGGCCCAGCGGGTCCAGTCCTTCCGGGCGGGCCTGGACTCGGGGCGGCTGGGGACCTGCGAGATCGCCGGGCTCCCCGCCATCCGGTAGCCGAACGGGGCGAGCGGCCGGTCCGCCGGCCCGCCGGACGGCGACCGGGCGGAAGGACTATCTGATTTTAGAAAAAGATC
>CAYWVY010000016.1:0-35266 GCA_964461885.1 uncultured Methanospirillum sp.
CGCATGAAGCTCAACGACATGCTGTCGTACGAGCTCAAGACCGCGGTCAAGGAAGTCGTCGGGACGTGTGTCTCGGTCGGCGTGACCGTGGAAGGCCGGAAGCCGAAAGAGGTCCTGGCCGCAATCGATGCGGGAGAATTCGACGGCGTGCTCTCCGCGTAATCTGGCAGCCCATAGAAGATCGCAAGGTCGAAAGACTATGGAGCGAGAATGGTAGAGCGAAAAAAGATCCTGGAAGCCGTCAGAACGGCAATCGAGAGCGCGCCAGAGCGCAAGTTCTCTGAGTCCGTGGACCTCACGGTCAACCTCAAGAATATCGACATGGCGCAGCCGAAGAACCGTATTGACGAGACGATCCTCCTCCCGCAGGGGACGGGGCGTCCGATCGGGATCGCAGTGCTCGGCAAGGGCGAGATCACGACGCAGGCGAAAGAGGCCGGCGTCGACCTGATCATCGGCCCCGAGGAGATCGAGCGGCTTGGCGGGGAACCCCGCGAGGCCCGCAAGATCGCGAACCAGTACAGGTTCTTCCTCGCCGAGACCGCGGTCATGCCCCTCGTGGGGCGCTGGCTCGGCGTCCGGCTCGGCCCGCGCGGCAAGATGCCGCTGCCGATCACACAGGGAATGGACATCCGTCCGATCGTCGAACGTCTGCGCGGTTCGGTCAAGATCCGCACAAAGGACAAGAAGGTCTTCCACGCAAAGGTCGGCACGACAGCGATGGAGCCCGAGCAGCTTGCCGAGAACATCGACGCGGTCCTGAGACGAGTTGAGTCCGTGCTCGACCAGGGCGCAATGAACGTCCGGTCGATCTACGTCAAGACCACGATGGGCCCGGCCGTGAAGGTGGAGTAAATGGCGCTGTACACGCATCACCTGCCCGACTGGAAGCGGAAGGAGGTCGAGGCGATCAAGGACAAGACCAGCGAGTTCACGCTGGTCGGTCTCGTCGACGTCTACGGCATCCCCGCCGCGCAGCTCCAGCAGATCCGGCGGAACCTCAGGGGCATCGCCGTGATCAAGATGGCGCGGAACACGCTGATGCACCACTCGTTCAACGAACTCGGGGGAGACCTCGAGGGCGCCCGCAAGTACATCGACGGCAACACCGCCCTGATCTACTCGAACGAGAACCCGTTCCGGCTGTACAAACTGCTCGAGCAGAACAAGACCAAGATGGCCGCCAAGGCCGGCCAGACCGCCCCCGAGGACATCGTCGTCGCAAAGGGTCCGACCTCGTTCAAGCCGGGCCCCATCGTCGGCGAACTCCAGCAGGCCGGCATCCCGGCCGCGATCCAGGGCGGAAAAGTCCAGATCAAGGAGACCAAGACCGTCGTCAAGAAGGGCGGCGTGATCAACGCCAAGCAGGCGGACGTGCTCGCCAAGCTCGGAGTCAAGCCGATGGACGTCGGCCTGGTGATCCAGGCCGTCTTCTACCAGGGCTCGGTCTTCGAACCGGACGTGCTCAACGTCGACGAAGCGGCGATCCTCGCCCAGTTCGGACTTGCGGCCGCGCAGGCGTTCAACCTCTCGGTGAACGCGGCGATCCCGACTGCAGAGACGATCGGTGCGATCCTGACCCGGGCCGAGCGCGAGGCGAGAGGCCTCGGCGTCGAGGCTCCGGTCTATGCGAAGGAGATTGTCGGTGCGATCATCGGCAAGGCGTACAGAGAGACGACGGCGGTTCAGACCGCCGTCGGAGAATATTAACCGAGGTTGATTGAGATGGAATATATCTATGCAGCGCTCCTGCTCCACAAGGCAGGCAAGGAAGTCAGCGAAGAGAACGTGAAGGCCGTGCTCTCGGCCGCCGGTGTCGCCGCGAACGACGCTCGTGTCAAGGCGCTCGTCGCCTCGCTCGAGGGCGTCGACATCAACGAGGCCATCGAGAAGGCCGCCGTGGCCCCCGTCGCGGTTGCCGCCGCCCCCGCCACGGGCGCCTCCCCCGCCGCCGCTGCGGCAGAGGAAGAGCCCGAGAAGGACGAGAAGGAAGAGGAAGAGAGCGGCATGGCAGGGCTCGGTGCCCTGTTCGGCTGAACCTCTCTCTCTTTTCGTCCGTTCGTTCCCCGCAGGTCCCGCCTCTTTTCTCAGACTCCCGAAGGTCGATCTCCCGCTGGCAGGAGCTCCCGCCGTCGCTCTCTACCCCGGCACCGGCCCGCCGCACCGGGACTGCCGCGCATCGCACCGTCGTTCGGTGTGCGCCGGGCACCGGGAACCGCCGGGGTTCGTCCGGCCGGTACCGTCAGACGTAAATGCCAGCCCGTATCCTTATCTCCCACGATGGTCTCGCCGGGGACCGATTGTCGTTACCCGGTGGGGGGACGGCTCCATGAACGATGAGGTGGCAACCGGGCACGCCGTGGTTCTTCTCGGGCTCGACCTGGCCGTACCCTACCTCCCCGAGCTCTGCTATCTGGCCGGGGCTATCCTCATCCTGCTCGGCTGGGTCGGATGGCGGCGGGGATGCCGGTGGTCGCCCGGCTCCATCTTCCTGCTGATTCGGCACCCACAGTACCTCGGCGTGCTGTTGATCGCGCTCGGGCTGTTCATCCGGTGGGCTACCCTCCCGTTCCTGAGTATCTGGCCGCTCCTCATCCTCCTCTCCTCGTGGGTGGCCGGGCAGGACCGGTTCGGGCCCGAGCGCGGCCTCCACGAGGCCCTGCGGGGGTACGGCGACGGGGCCGTGTCGCTCCTGTCCCGGCTCCAGGCCCGGCGCCGCTGAGCCCTACCCGCTCCCGGTAACGAGAAGGACAAGACTCCGAGCACCAGCCGGCGGCCAGCCTCGCGCCACCGGTGCCGAGTAGAGATGGAGCATCAGCAGGAGCGTGCTCCATGCGGTGGTCACGGCTCAATCGCAAAGAGGTCTGCCCGGCCGGGTATCTGGAGCGCGGCAGTGTAGGCCTCGATAAAGGCCGGATCCACGAGGAGGTCGATATAGGCCGTCGACGCGGCGCAGTCGATCGCCTCGCGCCGTCGCGCACGTGATACGAGCGCGGCGTACGCGCCCGTAAGTGAACCGTTCCCGAGCGCGTGGACCTCCGCGTTGGGCAGGCGCGGCAGAATACCGAACCCAGAGACCGAGGCGAGGTCAGCGTAAGCCCCGAAGGCCCCCGCAAGATAGAGGTGCCGGACGTCGGCTGGCCGCACCCGGTAGCGCTCGAGAAGGACCGCGACCGCCCCGAGGACTGCGGCCTTCGAATCCATGAGATAGATCATGTCCTGCTCAGTGATTGCGATCGCCCGCTCGATCGCGCTCTCCTCGGCCGGGACGAGCACGAACTCGAGTCCGTCCCGGCCGCACCGGACCCCCGGGGCGCCCTCGACGAGCCGGCCCGTGAAGTCCAGCGTGCCGGCCCGGTACATCGCGTACGCCGCGTCGATGATCCCCGACCCGCAGAGTCCACGGGGGCGTGAGTCGCCGATCGTGCTCCAGCCGATCGCGCCCGTCGCCGGGTTGAACGAGACCCGGTCGATCGCCCCGTCCATCGCCCGCATCCCCGACGAGCAGCCGCCGCCCTCGAAGGCCGGGCCCGAGGCGCACGACGTGCAGGCCCGCCACTCGGCGCACCCGAGCACGATCTCGCCGTTCGTGCCGAGATCGACGAGGAGCGAGACCTCGTCCGAAGCGCAGAGCCCGGCCGTGATCATGTCCCCAACCACGTCCCCGCCGACGAACCGGCTGATCGCGGGCAGGCAGGTGACTGGCGTCCCGACCGGGACCGAGAGCCCGAGTTCGCTCGCGTCGAACCGGATGCATCCCCGGTCGATGGGGGCGTCCACGAGCTCGAGCGGCGCGGGATCGCGCCCGGCCGCGATCCAGGTCATGACCGTGTTGCCCGCGAGCACGATCTCGACGACGTCGGCGGGACTGACACCGGCCTCCGCCGTCGCGGCCCGGATGACCAGGTCGATCGACTCGGCAGCGGCCCGCCTGAGGGTTGCCCGCCCCGCAACCTTCCGGCCGAAGGCGCACCGGGTCAGGAGTTCCTCACCCCAGGTGATCTGCCGGTTGAGCGCGGCCCCGGTCGCCGCGACACGGCCTGTGGCGAGGTCCACGAGCGCCCCGACCACGGTCGTGGTCCCGAGATCGACCGCGAGGCCGTAAAGTGGCCCCGGTGACCGCACGGCCCGGAGCAATCGGGCGTCCCCTCCATCCTCGTGGACGATGCCCCAGCAGTCCCCGGCCGACGCGCGGAGGCGCCCGATCAGGGTCGGTTCCGTGCGGGGGCGCGGTCCGCAGTAGCCGGCGAGCCGAATCGAGGCGCCGATCGAGAACGGGTCGGCCTCGACCGAGACAGGGTAGGCACTGACGGCCGGGTCGAGATCGATCGAGCCCGCGAGGGCCGATATCAGGATCTTCGGTGCGACGATCCGGCTCTCGATCGGGACGGTCACCGTGCAGTTCGCGGTGACCCGGGCCCGGCAGGCGAGGACGTATCCCTGCGCCCGCTCTTCGGGCGACGGTCCGGCGCGGCCGGCGCCGCCGACCACCTCGACCGCGTCGGGGGGGGTCACGACCACCCGGCACTTGCCGCACTCCCCAGCTCCCCCACAGACTGACTCGAGGACGAGCCCGGTCTCGCGGACCAGGTCGAGCAGGAGGTCGCCGGGGCGTGCCGCGACGACCCTGCCCGACGGCTGGACGAGGACGGTGAGGGGAACGGGCATGGTGGGCTCAGGCCGGCCCCGGGGGCCAGCGCTCCTTCAGGAACTGGGGGAGGCCCGAGGAGTCCTTCGGCCCGACCAGGACACGCCAGCCGGTCGCCTCGGCCGCTTCGCCCGAGAGGCGCGCCGCGAGCCCCGGGATGACGAGCACCCGGTGGTCCACGCGGTCCGCGACCCCGGAGGCCGCGAGCGCCTCGGCGATCCCGGCCGCCGAGAAGTACCGGCCCGCAACCGCGCTCTCGACCGAGAGCCCGCCCGTGTCCTCCACCACCAGGTAGCACGAGAGGTTCGCGGACTTGATGTCCGACTCGACTGTGAAGTACGTGAGCGCGTAGTTGGCCGTCACGAGTACGGGGCTCTGCCGATCGGGGCTGCCGAACTCGCGCAGGCCCGGCTCGACCGCGACCGGCTTTCGGGGGTCCGTGTAGATGTTGAACCGCCAGAGGAGGGTCGGGAGCACGGACCAGCCCTCGAGCCCGTGCAGCACCAGGAGGTCTGCGTACCGCGAGAGGAGGGCCGAGGCCGTGACCGCCTCGTCGAACGCGCACCGGGTCGGGTCGAGCTCCTCGCCGGTGAAAGCCGCGAGGGGCGCGCCGAGGAGCGGGTACCCGAGGAGGTCGTCCCCGCCCCGGATCGCGGCGTATCGGCAGCGGGCGAAGTTCCGGAGGGTATGGGCGAGCCCTGATCCGGGGAAGGTGCCGGGGTCGAGGACCAGGTCGTCGAGCCCCCAGGCACGGAGGGTCTTCGTAAGCGTGCGGAGCCCGGCGAGGTCGTCGGGGGCCGAGACCGCGACCGGGCAGTCCGCCTCGAGTGCGAGCTCGGCCATCTCGCGCCAGTTGGTCCGGTCGGCCGCGTGCAGGAGGGGGCGGCGCCCCGGCGCACCCTCAAGCCCTGCTCGGAGGACGGCCGGGTCGGGCGAGCAGAGCAGGAGCGGCAGGTCGCAGGAGGCCGCGACCGTCCCGACGGCCGACCTAAACCGCTCGGGGTCGCCCGTGACCGATCGCACCGCGATCGCGTCGAGGCGGAGGTCGCGGCCGATGTAGTTGTACGAGAAGTCCGCGGCCGTTCGGACGCGCTCGACGAGGAGGTCCTGCGGGAGGGCGTCGTCGACCGCGATCGCGCAGGCGGTCGGGTGGTGGTACGTGAACTCATGCCGCTGGACCACGTACTTCCCCCCGACCGTGACCGCGGTCGGGCCGTCACCGATCCGGACCGTGCGGACAGGAGGCGCGAGCAGGGCGTCGAGGTCGGCCCTGTCCCCGGTGTACTCGGGGCGGAGGAGCGGCGGGCAGGCGTCGAGGGTCAGCTCCCGGTTGACGAGCCGGGTCGCGAACGCCATGCAGTTCGGCTCGCCGCACTCGCCGCAGTTCGTCCGCGGCAGAAGCCGGTAAACCTCGATCGGGCTCGTCTCGGTGATGGACCGCTTCGCCATCAGGCCTCACCCCCGAGCCGGGCCGTGACCCAGTCGTTCGCTCGCCCCTCGGCGACCTCCTCGAGGGGCCAGGAGCAGAGCGCGTCGATGGCGCGGCGCATGGCCCCGATCGCGGCGGGATGCGACATCATGAAGATATCGACCCCCGCGAGCAGGAGCGAGAGCGCGGTCTCCGTCTCCCAGAGCGGGCCGCGGAGCTCGGGACTCCCATAGGTCGGGGGCATCGCCATCCAGGCCTCTCGCGCAGCCCAGGCGTTGGTCGAGCCCGAGATGGTCGGGTGCTGGAGCTCGGCGTCGCCCATCAGGGCCGCGTGCCGGGCACGCTCGTGGATCGAGAACGAGTACTCGAGGCCGTATCCGAGTGCGACCGTGGTCAGATCCATCACGATCCGCTCGGCCGGCAGGTACTCGTAGAGCCGGCGGTTCAGCTCCTTCGCGTCGTTCAACTCGAGCCCAGTGAAGGCGAGCAGGTTGTGGCCGTGCTCGGCTGCTGCCTTCGCGACCTTCTCGAGGGTTTTGGCGGTCGCCATATCGAGCGTGACCGAGTTCAGGAGGAGCCGCTCTCCCGCGGCCATGGCCGCGACCTCGGCGAAGACGTCCGCGTCTTTGCGGGGGTCCCCGCACCCCCCGACGATCAGGGGGACGTCGACGGCCTGGAGCACGTTCTCGACCGTGGTCGCGGCCTCGCGGGGGCTCGTGTTCCGGATCAGGGGGTCGGTCGAGAGGAGGTGGACCGTGACGGCCTTCGCCCCGAAGCGGTTGACGTTCAGGCGCGCCCACTCGGCGGGGTCGTCCCGTACCTCCTCGAACGGGGCCCGGAGCGCCTTCGGCATGGGCACGCGGGTATCGAAGACGTCCATCGAGATGACCGGGCGGTTGACGATCGGCCGGTCGAAGAGCGCGAAGGCTGGGGCCTCGGCCCCGCCGATGGTGAGGGCGCGCGCCCGCGACCCGCCCTCGCGCCGGGTCGCGCCGAGCACGACCTCGCGGACCCGCCCTGGGTAATCGGGCCGCTCGAGGGCGAACTCGGCCGGGAGCAGCTCGCCCGGCCGCTCGGGTCCCGCCTCGGGCTGGGGGAGCCTGGCGGCCGGCGGGGCGAACGCGCCGAGGGGCAGGCGGAGCTCGAGCTCGTCCAGCTCGAGGCTGAACCCCTCGAGCTCGATCCGGCCAGCCGTCCGGAGCATGGCAAGGAGTTCGGGGCCGAGGGCCCCGACGAGGTCCCGGCCGTTCATGGCCGTCTCCCGCTCTCGGCGGGCTCCTCGCGGAGTACGATCACCCGGTCGGCATAGATCCGGGCGTTTTTCAGGATCACGCGGTATCCGCCCAGTTCGAGCGGCAGGTCTCCCACGGTCGCCACCGGGGTGCCGGTCGGCTCCTGCACCCAGCGCTCACGTACGGGGTGTTCGTGAGCCTCGAGGAACTCCTGCAGCTCGTCGACCGAGTGCACGTCCTCCTCGGTCGCGATCCGTTCGGCAGCCCCCTCGGGCAGGAACGGCCGGATCCGTTCCTGCATCTCGGTCGGCATCCAGACCACGCGGTCCCAGCCGCCGTCGGCCTGGAGGAACTTCCTCGACTTCAGGTACTCGAGCGAGACGCCGTGGAACCCGTCGACCTGCCGCCCCCCGGCGGTCGAGTCAGCCATGGTCGAGAAGGCGAGGCCGTTCACGGTGACATCGCGAAAGCCGCGGTGGACGATTCCGAACCCCTCGACCTCGGGGATGTAGAAGGCGATCCCCTCGAAGCAGCCGCAGGAGGTGTGGGGGTAGCCGAAGGCCGAGTAGAGCCAGACCCGGTCGATCTCGCCCATGGACCGCTCCTTCGCCATGGCGTTCACCCCCGCGAACTCGCCGTGGACCGGGTCGAGGCATTCGCCCTTCTCGAGCGCGAAGATCGGGCCCTTCGGGTCCATCCTCGCCGCGGCCCTCCCGTCGAACCAGGAGATCGCGCCGCAGTTCGCGTACCGTTCGGGCGTGATGACGCAGATATGCCGCGGTGCGAACGACTGGCAGAGGGCGCAGCCGTAAAATGTCTCGACCTCCTCGTCTGCGAGCCCCCGCGCCCGGGCGTCGCGGGCCTGGAACCGGGCGAGGGCCCCGGACAGGCGGCTCTCGACCTCGGCCGGGTCTGAGAAGAACGTCACCTGCATGGTCCCGATGATCGGGAGCTCGTTCTTGAAGAGGTGGAGCAGGACGCGCCCGAGGTACTCGAACGAGTTGAACCCGGCCTTGTAGGCCTTCTTCGAGAGCCGGATCCAGATGTCGTAGCGCTGGTTCAGGTGCATAAGGCCCTCAATGTAGTTCGAGTACTCGTGGATACGGCGCTCGATGATCCCCTCGAAGTCTTCCTCGAGGGCGGGGCCGGCGACCTCGACCAGGATCCCAAGCGGGTACTTCCCGCCCTCGGGGAGGTCGCGGATATCGGGACCGACGATCCGGATGCCGCCGTCCTCGACCTCCTCGGGCGGGACCACGCGGACGAGCTCCCACTTCGCCTCAACCCCGGGGCCGCCGAACTCGAGCCACATCTCCTGCTTCCGTATCCGCTCGCCCTCGTGGACGAGGCCGACGTCGACGGGGACGCCCTCAATCATGACGCCTCCTCCAGGCCGAACGCCTCCACGATCAGCGCCCGCCAGGCCGGCCAGGCCAGGTTCGGGAGGGAGAACGATGCGTGCGGCTCGTACCCGGGTGAGAGCGAGACCGTGACGAGGTTGGCCGGCCCGTGCCGGAGGCCTGAGAGGAGGGTCCACTCGAGCGCATAGCTGATCCCGGCCACGAAGACGACATCGTGCGGTCCTCTATCGTCCACACCGGTCCACGAGGGGTCCGCGAGCCGCTGGCCGAGGTTCATGGCCGAGATGCAGCGGGCCGGCTCGATCCCCCGCGCGGCGAGCGCGGGCCCCGCGTCCCCGGTAGCGACGACGGGCCACCCCGCCTTCAGCGCCGCCCGGGCGAGCAGGTCGATTGCGAGCTCGCCGCCGGGCCCCGCGACGAGGGCCCGGTGGCCGACCACGAGGAGCGGCCGCTTTGCGCGGCGGACGAGCGCAGCCAGCACGGCCGGCTTCTCGATCGGAGCGGCCGTGCTGGTCCCGCCCTGCATCGCCGGCTGCATGGGCTCTATCCGGCTCACTGGAACGCCTCCTCGGGGAGCAGGGTCGGGTCCGGAATGGGCCTCTCGACCCAGCCCCGGGCCTCGAGCAGGGGCAGGAGCTCGTCCTTCTGCATCACGGGAAGGTCGGCCCGGGTCCTGACGAACCGGTGGAGGTCGTCGGGCATCCGGCCGTAGCAGGCGCTGTACAGGTCGATGTAGTGCGAGAGCTTGATCGAGCGGCCGCGGCTCGTGTCGTTCGGCCGCATGGCGAGCTTGGCAATGATCGCCATCGCCTCCTCCTTGGTCTCGGCTGCGATGAAGAGGTGCTCGGGCACGGGCCCGACGTAGACCTCCTCGCCGGTCCTCCGGTCGCGGACCGTCCAGTCCTCGTCGCAGTCCGACCTGCCGAGCAACATCCGCCGGTACTTGGCGCCGTGCGGCCCGACCACGACCGGGATGCCGAGTCGCCAGAAGCCGGCCGCAATCGATGCGGCTTTCTGGGACATCGCGCCCCAGGCGACGCCGACGGCACCAACCCGGTTGTACACGTAGTCCGCGACCTCGGCGTAGTTGCCGGAGAGCTTCCGTTTCGCGAAGATCGACGCGATCTTGATCGCGGCCCCGGAGATGTGGGCGTTCGAGACGCAGGAGCCGACATTGACCACGCCGCCGGCCTCGAACCGCCCGGAGAACCGCTCGTACGGGGTCAGCCCTTCCTCGTCGCGGTACATCGCGGCGGACATGGCGGCGCAGCCTGAGGTGCAGACCACGAACCGCCGCTTTGCGAACTCGGTCACCATCTCGGCGACCTCGCGCCCGCCCTCGGGGTAGTTCGCGCAGCCGACGAATGCGACGATGCCCGGGATCTCCCCGAGAACGATGGGGCCGCCGACCTCGCGGATCTCCACGTCCTGGATCGGGCCGCGCCCGGTGCGCATCGCGAACCGCTCGCACACATCACACGCGACCGCCATCAGTCCGTGGATCTCGATCCCCTGCGGGCAGGCGTCCTCGCAACGGCCGCAGCCGACGCAGGCCTCGAGCAGCGCGCCGAGTGGCGTCACATCTCCGGCCTTCGCCGCCTGCATCGCGGCAGGCAGGTCGGACTCGACGGGACAGGCGCCGGCGCATGAGCCGCAACCTCCGCACGCCGCAGCGGCGGCAACGACGTCGATCACGGGTCGCTCGGGCCGGGACGGTCGCCGCAGGACGGCAACCCGGACCGCAACCTCGCCGACCTTCGCGCTGTCGAAGACGAGCATGCCCGGTGCAGCGCCCGAAACCAGGTCGTCCACGAGCGCGTCCGCCGCGTCCTTCGTCCGGTCGGGAAGGCCCAGGCAGTTCTTGGCCGAGGTCGCGATCACGGGGATGCCGAGCCGGCCCGCCTCATCGAGGAGGTCGGTCCGGACACACTGCTCGTCGACGACCACGAGGTCGGGGATCCCCGAGCGGATGTAGCGGAGCTGCCAGGAGATGGGACCGACGATCTTCGCCGCGGACGACCGGCGGGTCATGTCGATCGCGGTGCAGCAGATGCCGGTCACCTCGACCGTGCCCTCGAGCCCGTGGGACGCGAGGTAGTCGAGGATCGCCGCCGCAGGAGGCACGTTGTGCCCGACCACGAGGATAACAGGCTTTTCGGCGTCGATCGTCCCGAGCCCGAGGTCCACGAGCGCAGCCCTCGGGTCGGCCTTTGGGAAGTCCAGGGCGGAGATCTGTGCCACGTCTGCCACCTCCATGGAGACGTGGTCGATCATACCGGCATGGAGCACCTTGGACTCGAAGTCGATCGGGTCACCCTCCTGGCCCGTATGCGTCGCCGCCAGGAGACCGACGAGCTGCCCATCGCAGTACTCGAGGACAGTCTCGAGGTCGGCGAGCGTCTCGGGGCGCATGCCGCAGACGAGCTCCGCGTGCGGCATGCGGAGCTCGACCGCGAGCCCGCCGGGGTCGAGCGGGAAGGTCCGCCCGTTTCTATCGATCAGGTGCTCCACGAGCTCACGGGCGTGGCTGGTATGGGTCGCGGCACCGATGCAGGCCGCGAGCAGCACGATCCGCGACTGCTGGGCCGCCATCGTGATACCGCAGGCGCCCTTCTTCCCGCCGGAGAGGTCGCACTTGCCGTAGGTGCAGAGGCAGCAGAGGTCGCAGAGCGGCATGTAGAACGGGCGGTACCGGGCGAGCAGGCGTCGGTCCCAGTCGCGGAGCGCCGTCGGGGACGGGCACGGCGTCGGCCCGGGCGTCTCCTCCCAGGTCCCCGATCCGACCCGGCCGATCCCGACGCGCAGATCCCGGACCCGGCCGAGTGGCGAGGCGATCTCGCCGATACGGATGTCGATTCCCTTCATAACAGTAATCCGGCCCGCCCGGAGGGCTGCTCCGGGCATTTGGGGTGGCTATGCAACCGTATCGTGGGACGCCGTAATAAAGGTAAGTGTTTTGCGCACTTGAGTAGAAATTCGAGGCGCGTCCCCGCAGGGGGAGGTTCTGCGGGACAGATCAGAACCGGGGTTTCCGGAACGATGGGCCGATAGCGGAGTGCGTGTGTCTGTTCGAAGCCGGTCCGTTCTCGCCCGGGTTCGAGATCACGGCACGAGCCCGGCTCTTTCGAGGATTGAGCCGATCGAAAGAAGCCCGGGATTATCCGACGGGAGATCGAAGAGCGACCGACCCTCGAGCGCAAATCCTGCCACGACAGGGTCATTCTCGATCCGCCCGACGTAGGGCATCCCGGTGGATGCGGCAAGTGTTTCGGTCGATGGGTCAACCTGGTACCCGCCGGCCACGACGAACCGGCCGTACCGGACGCCGGACTCGTCGGCGACACGGCGCGCCCGGGCCACGTGATCGAAGGACTTCTTGGAGGCGCCGACCAGGTCGATGATCAGCTCGACCTCCTCCGCAATCCGCCGGTTCAGGTGCTCGAGCCCGGCCGGCGAATCGATCAGGAGGTAGCGGTACTGCCGGACCATCCGCTCGAGCGCGCGCTTCAGGGCCGCGTCCGGGAGGCAGTAGCATCCCTCGAGCCACTTGGTGCCGAGGGCCACGAGGTCGAAGCATTCTCCCTCGTACAGGCCTTCGGCCCAGACCCGAGCCTCGATCCGCTCCGAGGGAGCGATTCCCGTCGTCGTACCTTTTCCGGCGATGAAGGTCGCTTCGAGGAGCTCGGCGATCGTCTTCACTCCGGCGCCGGCGAGGTCGGCGCCGACCATCTCGGCGAGCGACTGGTCGGGATCGGCATCGACGAGCAGGATCGGCCCGCCGCCATGCTCGCAGAGCCACCGGGCGGCGAGCGCGACGAAGCTCGTCTTGCCCGTGCCGCCGCGGCCGACGACAACGATCCGGATCATGCCGCCTCCGCGAGGAGGTCGTCAAGCAGAGCGTCGACGAGGGCGGCCGTGATCCCGGTCGTGGGCACGGGCCCGCCCTCCCGCCCGGCCCGGGCGACCGCGGGGTCGTCGGAGAGCACGGCAAGGAGGGGCAGGTCAAGCCGTTTCGCGCAGTCCCGTGCGGCCTCGACATCCGCGTCGCCGCCGAGCCGGCTCCCGACGAGGGCCAGGCGGGGGATCCCGAGTTCGCGGGCGAGGTCCCGGATCCGGCCCGCGACGCCGCACGAGGCGGCCGAGCCGTCGACGAGCACGAGCAGGAGATCGACGCCCGCGGCCGTGCCCCGGCCGAGGTGCTCGAGCCCGGCCTCGAGGTCGAGCACGACGGCCTGGCGCTCGCCCACGACGAGCCGGCGGAGGAGCGCCCTGACGACGGCCGCCGCGGGGCAGGTGCACCCGCCGCCGGCAGCCCTGACCGTGCCCATCACGAGCAGGCCCACGCCCGCCGGCGTCATCACGGCCCGTTCACTGATCACGTCCTCGACCGGGAACGAGAGGTTGTAGACCCCGGGGTACCCGGTCTCGGTCTTGGCAGCGACGAGGTCCGCGTCCTCGGCGATCGGGACGAGCCGCTCGGCCTCTGCGGCCGGGAGCCCGAGAGCCCCGCCAAGGTTCGGCGCGGGGTCGGCGTCGATCGCGAGGATTGCGTACCCCCGCCGGACGAGCGCGGCGGCGAGCAGGGCAGCGAGCGTGGTCTTGCCGACCCCGCCCTTGCCCGAGAGCGCGAGCTTCATTCCGTCAGAACTGGCCCCCGCGGCTGATGAATGTAACGGGGGGGCGCAGTTCATCCCGCGGGACGTCGAATGGCCGCCCATGTCCCCGACCTCCTACCGCCTGATGCCCCTTCCCGTTCTCCGCAATCGGGCGCTGACCTCGGAAGGGCTGGAGACCACGTTCGCAGTCAGCGCGCTCGCCCCGTACCGCGTCACCCGCGTGCTCGCCCCCCTGCTCCGGCCGCCGCGCCGGGTCGTGAACGTGGCCTCGATCGCCCACTTCTCGACCCGCTCAATCGACTGGGAGAACCTCCAGGGCGAGGGGCATTACGACGGGTACGCGGCGTACAGCCTCTCCAAGCTCGGGGTGGTGCTGATGACCCGGGGCTTCGCCGCCCGCGGGCTCGGAGCAGTCTCGCTCCACCCCGGGGTCTGTGCGACCAAGCTCCTCGAGGCGGGGTTCCCCGGGAACCGCGGCGAACCGCCCGAGCACTGCGGCAGAAACGAGGTCCGGCTTGCGACCGCGGACCGGGTCATCCCCGGAGCCTACTACGACCAGGCCGCCCCGGGCCGGTCGTCGCGGCTCTCCCGCGATGATGACGCCGTCCGGCGCTGGTGCGGGATGCTTCAGTCGTTCGGCCAGGCTCCCTTCGCCGCCCGGACGAAGGCCCGGACTCGTTCATGGTCCTTGACGCCCGGAGCCGCCTCCACCCCCGACGCGACGTCCACACCGAACGGCCGGACCTCCCGGACGGCGGCCCCGACGTTGTCGGGCGAGAGGCCGCCGGCGAGCAGCACCGGCACCGGCGAGGTGGCCGTGACCTCTCGGGCGTACGCGGGGTCGTACAGCCGTCCCCGTCCGTGCGAGGCGTCCACGATCACCATCGCGCAGTCGCCAGGGACCGCGTCCCCCGGCCCGACCACCCGGATGACGGCGACGCCGGCCGACGGCGGCACGGCGAGCGGCTGCGAGAGCTGGACGGCGTCCGGGCCGGCCGCGAGGCACGCGGCGAGCCCCTCGGCCGAGTCCGTGTGGCTGACCACGACCCGGAGCACGCCCGGCGGCACCGCGGCGAAGACCGCCCGCGCCCGCTCGATCTCGCACGAGCGCGGCGAGTCCGAGGCCATCACGACCCCGACTGCGTCCGCGCCGGCCTCGATGGCGGCCCGCGCGTCCTCCGGCCGGGTGATGCCGCAGATCTTTACGAAGGGGGCGGTCGTCATGGCAGGGGTGTCGGCGCTCCACGGGATAAGCGTGGCGCCGTCCGGCTTATTCGAGCAGGGCCGCGGCCATCACGCACTGGCCGTAACTGATGCAGCCGTCGCCGAGCGGGTAGCGCTCGTTCATGAGGCAGGCCAGCCCCCGGGATTCGAGCGTTCCGACGATCGTCGTCCGGACCGCGGTGTTGATCGCGACCCCGCCCGAGAGCGCCGCCGTCCGTATACCGCGGTCCTCCGCCACCCGGATCGCGGCCAGCGCGATGGACCGGGCGAGGTTCTCCTGGAACGAGGCTGCGAGATCCGCGACCGCCCGCCTGCCCGCGACCGATTCCGGCCGGTCGAGCGAGAGGTAGCGGTCGGCGAGCTCGCCCATCAGCGCCCGCGTCGGCACGACCAGGACGCCGCCCTCATCACGGACCTCGATCGGCCACGCTCCGGCCCGGCCCCGTGCCGCAACCGCCTCGAGCTTCATCGCGGGCTCGCCGTCGTAGGTCCGTTCGCGGCAGACCCCGAGCAGGGCCGCGGCCGCATCGAGGGCCCGCCCCGTGCTCGTCGTGAGGGGCGTGTTGATGCGCCGCTCCGTCTGCCGGGCGAGCACGTTCGCCTCGATATCGGTCCAGCCGCGCGAGACGAGGAGCTCGAGGACGCGGTCCTCGGGCAGGACGCCGTAGAGCATCCGCTCGGGATAGCGGGTCGCGAGATCGCCGCCGGGCATGGGCACGACCTCGAGGTGGCCGGCCCGCTCGAACGACGGCACGGCCCCGGCGAAGATCTCGCCGCCCCAGGCCGTGCCGTCCGCGCCGTACCCGACGCCGTCGATCGCGATCCCGACGCAGGGCTGGCTTGTGACTGACGCGATGTGGGCCTCGTGGTGCTGGACCGGCACGGCCGGGATCCCGAGCCCGGCCGCGAGCTCGCGGGCGTACCGGGTCGAGAGGAACTGGGGGTGGAGGTCGTGGGCGACCGCGTCGTAGGAGGCGCCGAGCCAGTCGCCGAGCTTTTCGATCGTCTCGACCAGGTACGCGAGCGTCTCGGGGTTCCGGACGTTGCCGACGTGCGGCGAGCTGACCGCGTGGCCGTCGCGGTAGATGGTCGCGTTCGCCGAGAGCTCGGGGCCGACGCCGAGGATGCAGCGCGGCCCGAGGTCGACCGCGGTCCGGAGCGGGGCGTACCCGCGCGAGAGCCGGATCAGGTGGCCGCCCCGGACGACCGAGTCGTCGCAGCGGTTCACGATCTGGCGGTCGTGGGCGAGGTAGAAGTCCGCGATCCCCCCGAGCGCGGCAAAGGCGCGGTCGAGCCCGGTGACCATCGGGTACCCGGGGGCGTTGGCCGAGGTCATCACGAGAAGGGGGTGCACGAGGCGCTCGAAGAGGAGGTGATGGAGGCCCGTGTACGGGAGCATCACGCCGATCGTGTGGAGGTTCGAGAGCGCGGCGTGGGCCGTCGGGTCCCGCTTCTCGAGCACGACGATCGGCCGCTCGATCGAGTCGAGCGCGGCACGGTCGGCCTCCGAGAGGACGGCCATCGCCTCGACCTGATCGGGGCGGGCCATTACGGCCAGCGGCTGTTCGAACCGGCCGAGCCGCTCCTTGAGCCGGCCGGCCGCCTCCTCGACGCAGGCGATATGGAACCCGCCGATCCCCTTGATCGCGACGATCCTCTCCTGGTCGAGGAGTACGGCCGTCTCTCCGAGCGGGTCGTCCGTGCGGACGGGCCGGCCGTCCGCATCATACAGGGCGAGGTGGGGGCCGCAGCCCGGGCAGGCGATGGTCTGGGCATGGTGCCGCCGCGAGCCCGGGTCCGTGAACTCGGCCCGGCAGCCGCCGCAGAGCGGGAACGCGTCCATCGAGGTCCGGGGCCGGTCGTACGGCAGGTCACGGATGATGCTGTACCGCGGGCCACAGTCGACGCACGAGGTCGCCCAGTAACCGTGGTACCGGCTCGCGGGGTCGTCGATCTCCAAGAGGCAGCGGCCGCAGGTCGCCACGTCGGGCGGGATAAGCCCCGTCCTCGCCCCCTCGACCGATGGAAGAATCGAAAAACCGTCCGGGACCATCGTGTCGAGGGGCCCGACATCGACCGAGTCGATCCGGGCGAGCGGGGGTCCGCGGCGGAGCGACGTGACCAGTTCGTCGAACCGTTCGCCCGCGGCCCGGATCTCGACCTCGGATCCGAGGTTCTTGACCGTGCCCCGAAGACCGAGCCGGACCGCCTCGGCGTAGACGAAGGGCCGGAAGCCGACGCCCTGCACGACGCCCCTGACCGTGATCAGGCCCTGCGTCATTTTCGTGAAACCTTTAATGATGCATCGCCCCAATATATATTGGAGTTCTCCGTGACAGGGCACATTCGCATCATCAACGACCCGGTGGAACTGGTCCCTCTTCTGATCACCTTCAACGACGAGAAATATAAACAGATCTACGAGCTTCTGAACCGCGCCTGGATGACCGAGGCCGAGCTCGCGGCCGCTATCGGAGGCGATCACGTCGACGAATGCATCACGATCCTGAAGAAAGGGAACCTGATCGAGGAGCAGTGGCGTATGCCCGAGCCGGGCAATAAGCCCGAAAAGGAGTTTCGCGCGACCTACTCCAAGTTCCGCGCGAACTTCCAGTGCGGCATGAGCGACCTCTCGGACCTGCTCTATCTCTCCATCTCGAACGACGAGTCCCTGCGCACGATGGTCGAGGCCGTCGAGGCAGAGCTCGCCAGCGGCAACATCTCGATCAACGACCTTGCGCGCAAATACAACGTCTCGCCGGTCTTCATCCGCGGGATCGCGAAGCGGAGCCAGCGCATGGACGTCAAGGGGCAGGGGCTGGTCTTCCTTGACCGGGCTCGCTGAAGACCCCCTCTCCACGATTCTCCGTTCGAAGCGGGAGGCGACGCGCTTCCAGTGCCTGGTCGAGATCGCCGAGCACCAGCCGGCCGTTCGCCAGCTCGAGGTCGCGGACGTCCTGGGGATCACGCCCCAGGCCGTCTCGGAGTACATGCGCGAGCTCGTCGAGGACGGCCTCGTGTCGTCCCAGGGGCGGGGCCGGTACGAGGTGACCCGCGAGGGGATCGAGTGGGTCCTCTCCCGCGCCGAGCAGCTCGAGGCCTACGCCCGGCACGTCCGGCGCGACCTGATCCAGCAGGTCTCGGTCTGGGCCGCGATAGCGGCCGAGGACCTCGAGGAGGGCGAGATGGTCGGTGTCTACATGGATGACGGCCTCCTCTACGCCGGCCGCGAGCCCCGGTCGGCGAACGGCGCCGTGGTCCGGGGGGCCTACGCCGGCGAGGACGTCGGCGTGACCCGCCTCTCGGGGATGATCGACCACCACGAGGGGATCGTCCACGTCGCGAAGGTCCCGCGCGTCGAGAAGGGCGGGTCCCGCGCGGTCGACCTCGCGGCCCTTGCCGCGCTCGCGGCCCCTGCGGCGGTCGTCGCGGCCGTCGGGATCGAGGCCCGGGTCGCCCTCGAGAAGGCCGGGCGAGCGCCGGACATGTTCTACGGCGCCCGCGAGGGCGTGATCGAAGCCGCGTTCCACGGGCTCGACTGTCTGCTCTGCTGCGTGGACGAGGAGTTCACCGAATTCTTAAAAAGGCTTGAGGACGCAGGGCTGACCTATCGCATCCACGACCTGATGAACCGATGATCACGATCGTCTCGCCGACCAAGGCGGGGTATCGCCTCCTCCTCTTCGACGGCCGGATCGTCACGGCGGTCGGGCAGGTCACCCTGGCCGAGACCCCGAAGGGGATCCGGCCGAAGGAGTACCGCGTCCGGCAGGCGGGCCGGCGCCAGTACCGGAACACGCCGACGAAGGAGCTTGTGAACCTTCTTCGCGCGACCGAGGTGATGCTGACCGGCCCCATGCCCGCGTTCGAGTCCTTCCTCGCCGACCTCCAGGTCCGGTCGAGGCCGCTCGAAGTCTGCCGGCTCTGCCTGCTCGAGGACCGCGTGACCCAGGTCCGCGAGAAGGACGCCGTGAAGTACGGCAGCGAGCGGATCTGCCTGCCCTGCGCCCGGCGCGAACTCCGGCGCGAGATCGCCCACTTCGGCCGGATGGCAAGGGGCGCGATGGGCCACCTCGACGAGCTCCTCTACCGCTACCGCGACGTCGACCGCGTCCTCGCGACGATCCAGCCCGAGACCTCGCGGCGAAAGTCGACGCTCTACGACCGGGTCGAGGCCCAGGCGGTCGGCGAGACGCAGGCGCTCGAGGAGCTGCCCCTGCCGCGTGCATTCATTGATGCCGCGGGGGTCGAGCGGCTGATGCCGGTCCAGCAGCTCTCGGTCGAGGCCGGCCTCCTGTACGGCAAGGACCTGCTCGTGGTCGCGGCCACCGCGTCGGGGAAGACCTTCATCGGCGAGATGGCCGGGCTCAAGAACTACGTCGAGGGGCGGGGGCGGATGCTCTTCCTGGTCCCGCTCGTCGCGCTCGCGGTCCAGAAGCACCAGCGCTTTGCCGAGCGGTACGGCCCGTTCGCGAAGGCCTCGCTCCAGATCGGGGCCGCGCGGATCCGGCTGGCCGAGAACCGCGGCGGCGGTTCCCGCGACCCGCGGGCACCGCTGATCGTCGGGACGTACGAGGGGGTCGACCACCAGATCCGGCTCGGCCGATTCCCGTCAAAGGTCGGCACGGTCGTGATCGACGAGATCCAGATGCTCGAGGACCCCGAGCGGGGCCACCGGCTCGACGGGCTGATCGCGCGGCTCAAGCACCTCTTCCCGCAGGCCCAGTTCCTCTACCTCTCGGCCACGATCGGCTCGCCCAAGCTCCTCGCGAAGAAGCTCGACGCGACCCTGGTCCGGTACGAGAGCCGGCCCGTGCCCCTCGACCGCCATCTGGTCTTCGTCGAGCGGAAGGAGAAGATCCCGACGATAAAAAGGCTCGTGGACGAGGAGTACCGCAAGATCTCGTCGAAGGGGTTCCACGGCCAGACGATCGTCTTCACCAACTCCCGCGCCCGCTGCCACCAGGTGGCCGAGCAGCTCGGCCCGAAGGCGGGGGCGTACCACGCCGGGCTGACGTCGCAGGAGCGGCGCGAGGTCGAGGATCGGTTCATGCGGGGAAAGCTCGCGGCGGTCGTGACCACGGCCGCGCTCGGAGCCGGGGTCGACTTCCCGGCTTCACAGGTGATCTTCGACGCGCTCGCGATGGGGATCGCCTGGCTCACGGTCCAGGAGTTCCAGCAGATGTCCGGCCGGGCCGGCCGGCCCGACTTCCACGACGAGGGGAAGGTCGTGGTGCTCGCCGAGCCCGGCGGGACGTACTCACGCGACTCCTCGATCACCGAGGAGGCGGTCGCGATCCAGCTCCTGAAGGGCGAGATGGGCGAGGTCGCGCCGGTCTACGACCTCGAGCAGTCGAGCGAGGAGTTCGCCGCGAACGCGGTCGCCGCGCACGGCGACGCGGCCGCGATCGCCGCGCTCGAAGACCGGATGGTCGGGGAACTGGAGCCCGTGCTCCCCACCCTCCTCGGCCACAAGCTCGTCGCCGAGCGGGCCGGCCGGGTCGAGCTGACGCCACTCGCACGGGTGATGGCCGAACACTTCATCGGGGTCGAGCGGCTGCTCCGGATCCGGCGGCTCGTGCAGAAGGAGAACGACCCGATCGAGATCCTGACCGGGCTCGAGTGCGAGCCCGACTGATCCGGCCGACCGTGCCTCCGCGGGCGGCTCCGTCGATATAATGTGACCGGAGAGCCAACCTGATTTCACGATGTCAATGGGCTCCACGCTTGTAGAGAAGGTCTTCTCCGGCCGCTGCGGGACCGACATCCGGGCCGGCGAGGTCGTAATGGCCCCGCTCGACGCCGCGATGATCCACGACATCACGGGCCCGCTCGCCATCCGCACCTTCCGCGAGATGGGCGGCGAGCACGTCTTCGACCCGAAGCGGGTCGTGATGCTCTTCGACCACCAGGTGCCCGCCGACTCGATCGCCGCGGCCGAGAATCAGGCGTTCATGCGCGGGTTCGCGGCCGAGCAGGGGATCCTCAACTACGACCTCCGCGAGGGGGTCTGCCACCAGGTCGTGCTCGAGAAGGGGCGGGCCGCGCCGGGCGAGATCGTGATCGGCTCGGACTCGCACACCTGCATGTACGGCGCGGTGGGCGCGTTCGCGACCGGGGTCGGTTCGACCGACATGGGCTTCGCCCTCCGCTTCGGCGCGCTCTACTTCCGCGTGCCCGAGACGGTCCGGGCGACCGTGACGGGGGCGTTTGCCGACCGTGTCGGGCCGAAGGACCTGATCCTCTCGATCGTCGGCGACATCGGTGCGGACGGCGCGACGTACCGCGCGGTCGAGTTCGGCGGCGAGGCCGTCTCCTCCATGGGGATGCCCGGCCGCATGACCCTCTGCAACATGGCGATCGAGATGGGCGCGAAGGCCGGGATCGTCCCGCCCGACGCGACGACCTGGGAGTACGTCTCGTCCCGCCGCCCGGACGCGACCCCGTTCGATCTCGCGTCTGACCCCGACGCTGCCTTCGCCGAGACCCGGACCTACGACGCCTCGGTTCTCGAGCCGCAGGTGGCCGTGCCCCACAACGTCGACAACGTGGTCCCGGTCTCGAAGGTCGCCGGGACGCACGTGGACCAGGTCTTTATCGGCTCGTGCACGAACGGCCGGTTCGAGGACCTGGCCGAGGCCGCCGCGGTGCTCGGGGACCGATCGTTCTCGGACGCGGTCCGGGTGATCGTGATCCCGGCCTCCCGGGACGAGTACCTGAAGGCGCTCAGGGCGGGACTTATCGAACGGTTTGTCGAGGCTGGCGCGCTCGTGGAGGCGCCGTGCTGCGGCCCCTGCATGGGCGGGGCCTTCGGTCTCCTTGCGCCGGGCGAGGCTTCGCTCTCGACCTCGAACCGAAACTTCCGGGGGAGGCAGGGCTCGACCGAGGGCCTGGTCTACCTCGCCTCGGCGGCAACGGCCGCGGCCTCGGCGATCGCGGGCGCCATCACGGACCCGCGGGAGGTGTGACGATGACCGAACAGACTCTCAAAGAGGAAGGCACGGTCCGGACCGTGACGCTGCCGGAGGACGCGGGAGCCCCCCGCGTCTGGAAGTTCGGGAACGACATCGACACGGACGCGATCATCCCCGGCCGGTTCCTGACTATCAACGACCCGGCCGAACTGGCCCGGCACGCCTTCGAAGGCACGCGCGATGAGTTCGCGTCCTCGGTGCTCCCCGGCGACATCGTCGTCGGCGGCCGGAACTTCGGCATGGGCTCGTCCCGCGAACACGCGCCGCTGGCGCTGAAGGGCGCCGGCGTCCGGTACGTGGTCGCCGAGTCCTTCGCCCGGATCTTCTACCGGAACGCGATCAACGTCGGCCTGCTGCCCCTCACGACCCTCTCGACGGCGGCGTTCGAGGACGGTGCCGGGGTCGTGGTCGACCTCGGGGCGAACACGATCGCGGTGGCGGGTACAGCTTACCCGCTCGAACCGGTCCCGGAGTTCCTCCAGCGGATCGCGGACGCGGGCGGGCTGGTCGATTATGCGAAGACGCTCGGGGAGGTGGAGACATGCAGCACAAAGTCGCAGTGATCGGCGGAGACGGGATCGGCCCCGAGATCGTCCAACAGGGCTGCCGCGTCCTCGACGCGGCCGGCGAGCGGTACGGCTTCGACCTGGACTTCACCGACTTCTCGATCGGCGCGGATAGGTACCTGGAGACGGGCGAGCTCCTGACCGAGGACGACCTCGCCGAGCTCTCGAAGTTCACGTCGATCTACTTTGGGTCGATCGGCGACGACCGGGTGAAGCCGGGCATCCTTGAGAAGGGGATCCTGCTCGCGCTCCGGTTCCACTTCGACCAGTACGTGAACCTCCGGCCGATCAAACTTCTGGCCGGCGTGCCGACTCCGCTCGCGAACAAGGGCCCGGCCGAGATCGACTTCGTCGTGGTCCGCGAGAACACCGAGGACTTCTATGTCGGGATCGGGGGGCGGCAGAAGCCCGGGCGGGGCTGCGCCGAGCTCGAGGTGCTCCGCTCGCTCTACTCCGTGAAGTTCGGCCTCGACATCGAGTCCGACGCCGAGGAGCTCGCGTACCAGATCGGGGTCGTGACCCGCGAGGGGTCGCGCCGCGTGATGGAGTACGCGTTCGAGCTCGCCGAACGGCGGCGGCACAAGGTCGCGTCGGTGGACAAGGCGAACGTCCTCTCGGACGTCTACGGGCTCTGGCGCGAGGTCTTCGCCGACGTTGCGGCCGCACACCCCTCGGTCGCGACCGAGTACACGTTCGTGGATGCGATCACCATGTGGTTCGTCAAGAACCCCGAGTGGTTCGACGTCGTGGTCACGCCGAACATGTTCGGCGACATCATCACCGACCTCGGCGCGATGATCCAGGGCGGGCTCGGGCTCGCGCCGGGCGGCAACATCAACCCGCACGGGACCTCGATGTTCGAGCCGATCCACGGCTCGGCCCCGAAGTACCGGGGGCTGAACGTCGCGAACCCGATCGCGACCGTCTGGGCCGGCGCGCTTTTGCTCGACTCGCTCGGCGAGCACGAGGCGGCCGGAGGAGTGGTCGCCGCGATCGAACAGACGATCGCGGACGGCGTCGTGACCCGCGACATGGGCGGCGCGGCCTCGACCTCGGGTGTCGGTGACCACCTGGTTCGGCTCCTGGGGAGACGAGGTTAACTCTTCATGTCCGAGATGGTCCGCTGGATCGCCGAGCATTTCGACGACGTGCCGCCCACGCCCGCACTCGTGATCGACGCGACCAAGCACATGCGCAAGAACGAGCGCAAACAGCTCTTCTCGGACGACCTCCCGCAGATGAAGACGGCCGAAGGGCGGTGGTTCGAGGGCGTCTGCTACGAGCGCATGCTCCGGCTCGCCGAGCGGACCGACCTCATCGGCGGGATCGCCCGCAAGGGGGCTGACGCCCCGACGGTCAGCAGCCACGCGTCCCTCGGCCAGAACGGCCTCTTCTACTCGAACATCGGCGACATCAAGATCCGGGGCAACGGCCAGGACCTTGCCGAGTTCGACCTCCTCCTGAAGGACCGCGACGGCAACATCGCGTTCGCCGAGATCGTGACCTCGCCGACCGAAATGAAGGAGTTCGAGGCCGAGATCCGGTTCAAAAAAAGGCTGATCGGGTTCATCTACGGCCAGGCCCAGGTCCCGTTTCTCCTCTACTCCACCGTCGACGTCTCGCACCACCCAATCGTAAAAAGGATCATGAAGGAGCCCGACAACGCGCTGATCCTGGCCGGGCCGTGCGAGGAACTCAAACGCCTGATCCGCGGGCATCCGGTCAAGAACCACGTCCGGAAGGCTCCGAAGAACACGAAGTTCTTCCGGGCCGACGAGATCCGGGCCAGGCGGCCGTTCGACTTCAAGGCGCTCCACGAGGAGCGACGGCAGCGGCTCATGCAGATGGTCGCGGCGAAGGCCCCGAAGGCCGAGTTCGCCGAGCCCGACGACCTGCCGCCGATCGTCAGAAAGATCCTCTGCGGCGGGCTCTATCCGTCGGCCGCGAAGGCCGTCTGCGCCAGCTACCCCCTGACCATCCGCGGGAAGCCGATCCCGTGCGGAGACATCCCGAAGCTCTACTCGAAGGTCGTGCTCGCGGTCAACCTGCCCGACGGAGACCCGATCATCTACCTTCGCTCCCGCCACCGGAAGGAGTACCTGAAGATGGTCCGGGACAAGCAGGGCGGGTTCAAGTTCGAATCGGCCCGGACCCCGCACATGGCCGGGTTCTTCCTCTGGCTCGAGACGATCCAGCCGAGCCTGGGGTCGCAGGTCGTCCATGAGATCCTGATGACCTTCATCGGCGAGGGCCGGCACGCGGCCCCGCTCGTCCCGAATCCCGTCCAGCAACGGCAGCCGAAGGCGGGGAAGCCGCAGAAGGAGCAGCAGAAGCCGAAGAGGGTCTCGGGACAGCGGAAGCCCGGGCCGAAGCCGCAGGCGAAAGAGCCGGCCCCGGCGTCGGAACCGGCCGGGGGCGACGGTGCGAAGGCGCCGCGAAAGCGCCGGCCCAGATCCCGCAGGAAGTCGACGCCAGCGGCGGCTTCTCCCCCCGTGGTGACACGCCCGGCAGCCCCGGCGCCGAACCGGCCCGTGTGACTGGCGGCGAGGCACTCAAACGATTTTTTTGTCCTCTTCCGGGAGCTCCGGGTTCACGTCACCGCAGCGCCGATCGTGACGGGCCGACCGCTCACCGCAGCAGCCGCCACCCGATGGCGTTGGCCGCGATCCAGCCGACGGCGACGCCGATGGCGATGATCGTTCCCAGCCCGCCGAGGCGCTGCGGCATGAGGAACGGGTACGCGAGGAGGGCGAGAAGCCCGATCCCGATCCAGAGCGCGACCCCGGCGGCCACCAGCACGGAGCCCCGGGTCGCGGCGGGTGGCTGTACGGCCGCTACCGGGGCCGGTTCGTCGGCCGGGACGCCCGCGGGCGACGGAACGTCCTCCGTCTCGACGACCTCCCCGGCGTCCGGGCCGGCCCGGGCGAGGAGTCCATGGAGCATGTCCTCGGCCTCGTTCCGCCGGTCCCGGGTCCCGCCGTTCGTCGGGTCGAGGGCGACGGCCTCGTCGAGGTCGGCGACGGCGCCGCGCATCTCCGCGATCGCCGGGCGGAGGTCCGCCTCGTCGTCCCCGGCCCCGGCGGTCGCGCGATCGATCCGCCCGTCGGCCCGCTCGAGCAGGAAGTGCGCGAGCGGCACGCCGAGGATCCCCCGCTCGCCGAGCGGCAGGGCCCGCTGGAGCAGCCGGATCGCCTCGTTGTGCTCCTCGCGACTGTGCAGGAGCTTGGCCCTGGTGAGCACCGCCGCCGAGACCGGGACCGCGACGTCGGACCGGACCTCTGCCCGCTCCGAAGCGCGCTCCCAGTGGGCGATCGCCTCGTCCGTCCGACCCCCGGCAAGCGCTCCGGCGCCGAGCTCAAGGTGAACACGCGCCTCGAGCTCCCGGGCCTCGGGGGTTTCGCGTCCGTCGGCGTCGAGCCGCTCGAGGGCCGCGCGGGCGTTCGCGTACTCCTTCTCCTCGATCAGCAGCCCGATGCGGGCCAGCGGCGAGAAGAGCGGAAGCAGGTCCGCGTGCTGCTCCTCGACCGAGGCCCGGACCTTCTCGAGCAGGCCGAGATCGGAGAGCAGGTGCGGCCCTGCCGCGATGGCGGCGGGCGAGAGCCCGCGGCCGGAGAGGACGCGGAGGGCCGGCAGGGCGCGCGCGGACCTGAGCTCGGAGCGGAAGAGCGCCAGGTGCTCGCGCACGCGGGCCTCGCCGGGGACGTCCTCCCGTTCCCGGAGGGTCGCCGCCATCTCCTCGAGCTCGCCCGTGAGCCATGCCTCGAGGGCGTTCGCGGCCGCGACGCCCACGCCGCGGTTCCCGGTCAGGACCCCCCACTCGGTCCAGAACGCATCGGACGCGATGAGCGCCGCGAAGCGGGAGAGGGCCGCCTCCCAGAGCCGGCCGGTCACGTCCGGGGCCGTGGGCAGGTCCGGGCCGTTCCGCCCCGAGCCGCGCGCCTCCCAGTAAGAGAGCACGGCGATCGAGTGGGTGGCCGCCGGCATGGGGAACCCCTTCCGCTCGATTGCGCGCCACCGCTCGTCCGCGCGCCGCCGGGCCGTTGTCTCGCCCAGGGTCTCGAGCGGGTCGTCGAAGGCGAGGTCGTCGAGGTACCGGTCGTGGTAGAGGAAGAGGTCGACGAGTGCCCGCCGCACGGGGTCGTGCAGGGCCTGCACGGCGTCCGCGGCTTCGGCCGACCTGTCCGCCCCGGCCGGGGCGGCCCGGTCGATCTCGTCGTCCCCGGCGCCCGGCTCGACTCCGAGCACGTCGTAGGCCGTCGGGTCCCGCTGAAGTGGATCCTCCTTCATTGCACCTCTCCCTCGCAGCCGGCGCAGGCCCGGGCACCGTCGGGGTGCCGATCCGGTCCGCCGTCGATTAAGGGAATGGTATCTCTCGGCTCTTATCTGTTTCATAATTGTTCCGGGCGGCGCCGCCGGTCGTCGGGCTTTGCGAAAGGCTACATGCCACGATGCCGAACCGTTCAGTGTCGTGTCGCCCTCGATCCTGCTCGTGCCCGTGGAACCTCTCCCGGCCCGGCCCACGCTCGACGCCCTCGCCGCGCGCCTCGAGTGCGCCTTCGGCCGGGCCGTGCGGGTCACGGACCCGGTCAGTCCCCCGTCGGCCGCTCTCCTCGGGCCAGGGCTCTGCGCGGCCGGCCCGGTGCGGGGGGCCGTGGCGGCCCACTGGGGCTGCGGGTGCCGCGACCTGCTGATCGGGGTGATCGCCGCGGCCCTCGCTGGAGACGCCCCGCCGGGGCCCGCCAGGTGCGGGCGCGCCCTTCTCCTCTCCGCGCCGCTGGACGCCCCCCTCCCCGAACTCGTCAGGGCGGTCGGCCGGAGCCTCGGCCTCGAGGACTGTGCCGACCCCGGCTGCACCATGCACCCCGGCGGCGACGCGCCCGGGCTCTGCCGCGCCTGCCGCGGCCGGTGCTGAATGCGCCGGGTCGACCGTCGCCTTTTTTTACCCTGCCGAGGTCATGGTCCTGGTATGGGCAGCCATGAAGGAGGAGCCGGTCCGCGCCGGTTCCGGATGCGCGAGCGATTCTTCGACCTCGGCGAGGATTTCACGGTCGAGGATGAGGCGGGGCGGCCCGCATTCCGGGTCGACGGGAAGGTGCTCACGCTCAGGAAGACCTTCGTGCTCGAGGACCTCGACGGCCGGCCGCTTGCCACCATCCGCGAGCCTCTGATCTCTCTCCGGGACACGGTGGTGATCGACCGGCCCGGGCGGCCGTCCGCGACCGTGAAGCGCGCTCTCTTCTCGCTCATCCGGCCCCGGTTCCACGTCGAGCTCGCGGAGGGCGACCTCGAGGTCGTGGGCGACATCATTGGCCACGAGTTCACGATACGCGGGGACCGGGGGGACGTCGCCAGGATTTCGCGCTCGTGGTTCCGGGTCCGCGACGCCTACGGCGTGGAGGTGGCGCCGGGCGAGGACGCGGCCCTGATGCTCTCGATTGCAGTCGCGCTCGAGTCCTTCGACCCGGGCGAGTAGCCTACTCGAGCAGGACGAGACCGACCGAGACCACGTCTGGCCGCACGATCTTCCCGTACTCGGGGTTCTTCGACGGGATCGTCCGGAGCTCCCACCCGACCTTCGCCGCCGTCGCGAAGACGTCCATGCCGGCGGCCTCCATCGATGGCCGGACCCGGTCCGGTGACCTGCAGAGCCGGCGGAACGACTCGTCCACGGAGCCGGGCTGCTCTTCAGCCACGCACTCCTCGCAGAACGCGCACGGGTACCCGCCGAAGGCGAAGGTCCTGTAGAACCCGTCGTAGAACGCGGTCTTCTCGAGCCGGTGGACGGTCGTGTTCACCCAGAGGATCAGGTCGCGGTAGAACATGTGGAGGTCGTCGGGGATGTCGTCGGGTCCGAATGCGCCGTGGCCCGGGACCCCGTCGAACCGGACGAGGAGTCCCGCCTCGTACTCGGCGAGCATGGCCCGCGTCTCGGCCGGCGCGGGCGCGTACGGCGGGCAGGAGAGGTGCTTCGCGTCACCCTTGCAGACGCACCGGCACTTGAACCGCACCCACCCGGCGACTACGACATCCCGCGGGGCGATCGGCACGGCGAGGCCGCCGGCGTCAGCCGCGAGCCGGCTCAGCGCCTCGTTCTCCTTCTCTCGATCCATCCCAGCTCCCGATCGAGCCAGGGGGTGGACCGGGGAAGAAAGGGTTACGCCGTCCTCCGGAGGAATGCGAGCAGGTCGTCGAGCGGCGGGACCTCGTGGATCGGGTAGATCCGGGCGAACGCGATCCGGCCGTCGCGCCCGACCACGACGTTCGCCCGCTCCGAGAAGCCGTCTCGCTCGCGGAAGACGCCGAGGGCGCGGGCCACGTCGCCGTGCGGCCAGAAGTCGGCGAGGAGCGGGGTTGCGGCGACCCCGATCTCGTCCGCCCACGCCCGCTTCGAGATCCACGAGTCGACGCTGATCCCGACCGCGACGCAGTCGAGGTCGACAAACGTCGGTAGATGCGCCTCGAGGCTCTGCATCTGCGCGGCGCAGGCGAGGGTCCAGGCGAGGGGGTGGAACGAGAGGAGCCACCGCTGCCCGTCGCCGGGCGAGACAGTCACGGGCGCACGCCGCTGGTCCTCGAGCGTGAAGGGTGCAACCGTCCGCCCGACACGATCGGTCTCAGGGTCGTCCATGCACGTGACAGGCGCTTCGATCGGTTAATGGGTTCGGCAGCTCCTTTGCCTCCGCCGTCGACCCGATGCCGCATGGAGTGGACCGTGCGGCCCTATTGCGCGGGGGATTTTCCAGCCGTCTGGGCGCTCGAGCGGGTAAGGGACCGGGAGGGCTACGCATCGGCCGTCACCGTCCGGCAGGCTGCGGCGCTCTGGCCGGATACGTTCCTGGTCGTCAACGCGGACGGCGAGGCGGTTGGTTTCACGATCGGCGCGGCTTCGTCCGACCCGCTCGTCGGCTGGGTCCTCCGGCTGAAGGTCTGCGAGGATCGGCGGCGGCAGGGGTGCGCGACGGCCCTGCTCAGCGCGGTCCTCGGGCGGCTCGGGGGCGCCGGTGTCCGGACGGTCCGGCTGACCGTCGCCCCGGAGAACCGACCGGCCCGCGCCCTCTACGCCGGGCTCGGCTTCGCAGAGGAGGCCGTGCTCCCCGCATACTTCGGGCCAGGCGAGGACCGCCTGCTGCTGGCTCTCCGGTTCTGAACCCCGCTGACAGCGTCTCCGGCGTCGGGGGCGCGTCCGCGCCGCCCGATCGACTCGTCGCTCTTTTTACCCTGCGCGCGCGAAGGATCGATCATGACGATGGCCATCGCGGCCGACGGGCTGGCCCGCTCGTTCGGCACGGTCCGGGCCGTGGACGGCGTCTCGTTCGGGGTCTCCGCGGGCGAGGTCTTCGGTCTGCTCGGCCCGAACGGGGCGGGGAAGACGACCCTGATCCGGCTGTTCGCGGGCGTCCTGGTCCCCGGCGCCGGTTCGGCGCGAGTGCTCGGGCTCAACCCGACGACCGACGGGTCGGCCGTCCGGGGCCGGTGCGGGGTCCTGACCGAGACCCCGGCCGTGTACGAACGGCTCACGGCCCGGCAGAACCTCGCCTTCGCGGCCGACGTCTTCGGCGTCCCCGTCCCCGAGGTCGGGCGGCGCGTGGACGACCTCCTGGCCCGTTTCTCACTCGGGGACAGGGCCGACGAACCGGTCGGCGGGTTCTCGAAGGGGATGAAGCAGCGGCTCGCCCTGGCCCGCGCCCTGGTCCACGACCCCGAGATCCTCTTCCTCGACGAGCCGACGGCCGGCCTCGACCCGACGGCCTCGCGACAGGTCCACGACCTGGTCGGAGCCCTTCGCGACGAGGGGCGCACGGTCGTGCTCTGCACCCACCGCCTGGTCGAGGCCGAAGCCCTCTGCGACCGCGTCGGCGTACTCGCGAAGGGCAGGCTGATCGCGCTCGGCACGGTCCGCGAACTCTCGGAGCGCCTGCTCGCGGCATCGCCGGTGGCGCTCTCGTTCCTGGACCCCGTGACCGGCGCGGTCGCCGGCGCGGTCGGCGCCGTTCCCGGCGTCACCATCGCGGAGCGGACGGAGCGGCGCCTCCTCCTCGCGGCCCCCGACGACGCAACGGCCGCCGACGCGGTCACGGCAGCGGTCCGGGCCGGCGGGCGAATCGTCGCGGCGGGCCGGCGGGAGCACACGCTCGAAGAGGTCTACTTCGCCCTCCAGGAGGCGTCGGCATGAACTGGCGCACGGTCCGGGCGATCGCGACCAAGGACCTGCTGGAGGTCCGGAAGAACCGGATCGCCATCTGGTCGATCCTCGGGCTCTCGTTCTTCCTCTCGATCGGCATGCCGCTCCTGATCGGCCTGCTGCCGTTCGCGGCCGGGCCGTCCTCGGGGGACCTCGGGCCGTTCGAGTCGCTCACGCACCTGCTGCCGCCCGGGCTCCAGGACCTGCCGATCGGCTCCCGGATGGTCGTGCTGATGCTCGGGTACTTCCTCGCGCCGCTCTTTTTGATCATCCCGCTGATGGTGGCCGCGATCGTCGGGGCCGAGTCGTTCGTCGGCGAAAAAGAGCGGCACACGCTCGAGGGGCTGCTCTACACCCCCGCGACCGACCTCGAGCTCTACGCGGGCAAGGTGCTTGCGGGGGCCGTGCCGGCCGTCATCGCGGCCTTCCTGAACTTCGCGCTCTACGCGGTGGTGGTGAACCTGGTCACAGCACCCCTCGTGGGCGCGATCTGGTTCCCAACGGTCTCCGCGCTCGCGCTCGCGGTCTGGGTCGGCCCGGCCGTCGCCCTTCTCGGCGTCTCGGCCTCGGTCCTGGTCTCGACCCGGGTCGAGACCTTTCTCGAGGCGAACCAGCTGACCGGCCTGCTCTCGCTCGTGATCGTCGCGCTGATGGTCGGGCAGGGCTCGGGCCTGCTCCTGCTCTCGCTCCCGGTGCTGCTGCTGGTCGGGCTCGTCTTTTACGGGGTCGACATTGTTTTGATACGGCTCGGCGCCGCGATCTTCTCGCGCGACCGGCTCATGGCCCGGGCTTGACGAGCAGGGTCGAGACCGGGCTGTTCTCGATCACGTAGCCCGAGACCGAGCCGACGAGGAGGCGCCGGACCAGGCTCTTCTCGTGGACGCCGAGCACGACCAGGTCCGCACGCACCTCCTCGACCACCCGGACGATCTCCTCGCCCGGCGACCCCTCGGGGGTGTGGACCGTGATCCCGGTCCCGAGCATCTCCGCGTGCTCCCGCATCCGCCGGACAACCGACTCGGCGTCGTCGGCCTCCCCCGTCTCGACCGGCCCGTCGGGCCCCATCACGGGCCCTTCGTCCTCGTCGTCGCTCCTGAGAAGGTTGGCGAGGACGCCTGCGTGGACCGCGTGCACCACGTGGACGTCGCTGTCGAAACGCCGGGAGATCGCGATTGCGGCTTCGAGGACCTCTTCGGCGAGGTCGGTCCCGTCGACGGCCGCAAGGATCCGTTTGAAAACTGGCATGGCACTTCTAAGTCCGGGAGCTGGACGCTGCTACAACGATAGGGCGATTCAGGTATATCAACGTACGGCGCGGGGGCGACGCAGAGGGTACCGCCCGCTTGGAGCGGTCAGCCCGGCGCTGACGGGCCGGCGCCGTCCCCGTCCCCGTCGAGACGCCGGAGCCGGCTCTCCCGCTGTATCGCCGAGCGGTACGACTCTTCGGCCCGCTTCCAGTCCGAGATGTCGCGCAGGGTCTGGATCGCCCCGATCTCGCTGCCGTCCCGGCTGGCGAGGGGGGAGGCCTTCCCCCAGAGGTGCCCTCCGCGGCCGCCGCGGAGCGAGGAGACGGGGGTCTCGAAGTAGAGGGTCTCGCCGAACCGGCGCACGCCCGGGTAGGTCCGCGCGAGCTCCTCCGTCGAGAGCTTGAGGAGGTCGACGAGGACCGGAAAGACGCCGTCGAACCTCGCGAAGGCGCGTCCGTAGTCGCGCGTGCCTGTCACCTCCTCACGCCCGATACCGCTCAGGCTCTCCATCGCCCGGTTCCAGGCCACGACCCGTCGCTCGCGGTTCACGATGAAGGTCGCGTCCGGCATGAACTCGATCGTCTCCTGGAGCTTGCCGCGGCTCAGCTGGAGCGCCTCCTCGGTCCGCCGCCGCTCGGTGATATCGACGACCGAGACCAGGGTGCAGAGATAGCGTCCCGCCTCGTCGAGCGTCAACGAGACTGACACCTGGGCGATGAACGGTCTCTCGTCCCGCCGCCGGCAGCCGATCTCGCCGAACCATTGCCGGTCCCCGGGGAGCGACGCGGCGATCTCCCCGACGATCGTCTCGCCTGGGACACAGATCCTCGCGAATTCGTCGATCCCCATCCCAACCAGGTCCGCGGGCCCGTCGAACCCGAACATGGAGATGAAGGCTCGGTTGATGAACTTGAACCGCCCGTTGTCGTCGCAGATCGCGACACCGTCGATCGACGCGGCGATCGCACTCTCCAGCACCATCAGGTCGCGCTGCCGCTGTTGGGCTTCCGTCACGTCCCTCCCGACCGCCTGGACCTCGACGAGGGTCCCGGCGGCATTGAAGAGCCCCCGGGCCGTCCAGTCGAGCCACCGCTGCTCCCCCCCCGGCAGGATGATCGGGAGCGAGTGGTGCGCGAACGGCGCATCGGGCCTCAGCCCTTCAATGGCATCGTCGATCAGGGCGAGGTCCCCGGGATCGAAGAGCGAGGACGGGGCTGGATGGCCGATCAGGTCGTCCGAAACGGCCTGAAAAAACCGGCGGCAGGCCTCGTTCGCGAAGGTGACCGTATGGTCGGGAGTGAACCGAGTGATCATCTCGGTCTGGTCCTCGACCACGGCCCGGTAGCGTGCCTCGTTCTCGGCTATCTGCCGTTCGTACTCCCGCTCGGCCGTCACGTCCTCGATGAGGATCGTGCACCCGACCCCGCCGTCCTCGAAGACGGTCGGGATCAGGGAGGTGCGGGCATGGACGGTTCGGCCGGCGTGCTCGAAGGAGATCTCGTGCCGCTCGGCCTCGCCCGTGCCGTCGGCCGTGGGGAGCGCCAGCCCCCGGAGCGGGGCCACATCGACCCGGTCGAACCGCTCGCCGAGGAGCGCCTCCCGCGGCAGCTGCCAGAAGTCGAGCAGGCGGTCGTTCGCCTGGATGATCCGGCCTTCGTCGTCGACGACCACGATCTGCTCGCGCGCGAACCGGAGCAGGCCCGAGAGCGGCACCCGCTGGGAGACCGTGTAGATCTTGGCCATCCCGATCTGCCGGATCTCCACCTGGCCCGTGAAGAGCAGGATCTCGAGGTACTTGGCAGCCGAGTTCCGGTTGATCCCGAGCCGCTGCGCGATCTCGGTGATGATCAGCCCCTTTGGGTGCGCCTTGAGGAGCGTCCGGATCTTCCGGGCGGTAGCCCGGTCCTCTTCAAGGCCCATGAGCAGTAGTACATCATGGAGATATATATAGTAGGCGAATAACGGATCGATTCTCCTGGAAATAGTGATCGGAAGGTTCAATATAATAGCACCCCGATTACCTCCTGTCCCCCCATGTGGGGTTGCCATGTCGCTCTCCCTTCGATCCCGACCCTTATCGCAGACGCTCTTTGTCTTCATCGTCGCCCTAATAGTTCTGATCGTGGTCGGGATCACGGCCGTGGACTATACCATCGCCGAGCGGAACCTCCGCGACCACCAGCGCCTGCTCGAGGAGCAGACCGAGATCGACCTGACCAACTCGATCCTCCTGGTGGACGCCGGGCTCAAACTCTTCGACGATACCCTGAACGGGCAGATGTCGAGCGGGCTCGAGCAGTTGATCGCGGAGTACGAACTCGCCGGGCGGAACGTCTCGGCCATGGACCTCGCGCGGATCAAGCACGATGTCTTCCACGACACGATGGACCTCTACGTGATCAACGCGTCGAACATGGTCGAGTTCACGACCTACCCGCCCGACCAGGACCTCGACTTCGGCGAGTTCGACATGGACGAGTACCTGGACACGGTCCGGAACACCAGCGGCTTCTATCCCGACCGGGTAATCCGGGAGACCGAGACGGGGATACTCCGGAAGTACGCGTACGCGTCGACCCCCGACCACCGGTACATCCTCGAGCTCGGCATGATCGGCGAAGCGTTCCGGGACGAGCGTCACCGGCTCCAGTACACCGCGACGATCGAGGACATCAAGGAACTGAACCCCTACGTCCAGGACGTCCGGATCTTCACGCTGTACAAGCGCCAGGTCGGCAATTCGAGCTTCCGGCCGGATGCCATGCTCTCGGAGCGCCTCGACCGGGTGATCGCCAACAGGACCGGTTTTGACTGGCTCTGCCCGAGGACGGCGCAGAAGATCCGGTACAGGTACATCGATCTCCGCGACAAGGACTACGCCTCGGACATCTCCATGGTCGCCGAGCTGACCTACAGCACGCGGCCGCTCGAGGAGGCGCTCGCGCAGAACATCGCCTTCCATGGGTTGGCCGCACTCGCGGCGCTGGCGATCGGCCTCATCACGGCCGGCACGGTCTCGCGCCGCCTGAGCGACCCCATTCGTTCGCTCGTCGGGGACGTCAACGCGATCGCGCAGGGCGACCTCGACCACCCGATCACCCCGATCCCGGCGCAGGAGTTCACGGTCCTCGAGACATCCATCACCACCATGATCGAGCGGCTCAAGGGCACGATCGAGCGGCTCCAGCAGCACGAGGCGAACCTCTCTGAGAGCGAGGACCGGTACCGCCGGACCCTCGACCTGGTCTCGGACTACGCCTACTGCCGGGTGCTCGATCCCGACGGTCACTGGACCTCCGTCTGGTGGGCCGGGACCCCGGAGCGGGTCTGCCTGTACACGTTCGACCAGCTCGACCGGCTCGGGGGCTGGGAGGCGATCGTCCACACCGACGACCGCGCGATCCTCCAGCGGCACCTGGAGGCCGTGCTGGTCAACGAGCCGCACGAGAGCGAGTTCCGGGTCAACGCGAGGGACGGCGAGGTCCGGTGGGTCAGCCACCGGACGATGCCGATCATGGACCCACTGAGCGGCCGCGTGACCGGGTACTACGCGGCGGGGCAGGACGTGACCGACCGGAAACGGAACGAGGCGGCGCTCCGTGAGAGCGAGGAGAAGTACCGGCAACTGGTCGAGGACGCTGGCTCGATCATCCTCAGGCTCGGCCCCGACGGCTCGATCTGGTACGTGAACGAATTCGCCGAGCGGTTCTTCGGGTACGAGCCCGGCGAGCTCCTGGGGCGCGACCTCGCTGGCACGATCGTGCCCGTGGTCGACAGCGCCGGCGTC
>CAYWVY010000017.1:0-30352 GCA_964461885.1 uncultured Methanospirillum sp.
GGGCGTTTGAGCGAGGCGTAGAGGTCGGCGAGCGTCATCCCGGCGCACGGCGTGTGGATGAACCGCCGCCATGCGATGAGGCTGTACCGCAGCTTGACCACGCGCGAGATGCTGATATGCCGGGTCGCCTGGCGTTCAAACAGGAACTCTTCGATCAGCCGGCGGTCGTCGTCGGTCAGCCGGCCCTCGGCCGCGGACAGGCGGTACGCTCGCGGGGCTGTGGTACGGTACTGTCCAGGGTAGAAGGGTGGATCGGCCTCCATGCCAGATCGTATGGCACGTGAGAACCTGAACTATTAAGGCCTAAGCCCCAGGCGCGAGTTGAACGCGCGACCTGCTGATTACAAATCAGCCGCTATGCCACTAAGCCACTGGGGCGCAGAAGAACTGTTGGGGCCGCGTCGGCAAAATTCTTCCGGGAAGGAACAGCCTCTGATCGCTCCGGTTGCCGGCCGATGCCTGCCGTGACAGCTGCATCACCAGCCCTGTCGAGTCCTCGCTCCGGGGCGGGGGTATCCCGGCTAAGCAGGACGGATAGTGTTATCGAGCCGGGTACCACAGTATGGGATACCTGTGGGGTCGGAGATGGGGGGTGAGAGCAGAAGAACGGATAAATCCCTCTCGCAGCACCCGCTCGGGATCGTACGTTCGATGCTGCGACGTCCCTGCAATGCGCCCTGCGGTGTAAAACCGACCATGACCCTCACAAAGAGGAAGACGCGGCCGAACGTGACCAGGAGCTGGTCCGGACGGGATGTGGAACTGTCTCTCTGCAGGGACAGGAGGACATGAACCGTGCATCCGCTCGAGACCCTGACCCGGCTCGATCGAGCCGCAGCCAGACTTGCCGGGATCGATCCGCAGTTCGTGGAACCGGGTCGTTCGAACCTCGCCGAGGCAGCGCCAAGGGCCCGCGAGCCCGGGGACGTCGCGGCCCTTGCGGGGGGGTTCATCGTCGATAACGTCCGGGTCAGGGCGAGCGGACCGGCCACCTACGGGGCCGATCGGGAGCTGGCCCGCGCGATTCTGACCGCGGCCAGGTTTGAGCCCGCGATACGGGCCGCGGCATCGTTGCGGCCGCTCCCCGCACTTGTCCGAAACCTCGAGGAGCACCTCCGCGAGGTCGCAGTCGTCGACCCCCGGCAGACGCCCCCCGGCATCTCGACCATGGACTGGGCGATCGCCCATGTCTCAAAAGACGGGGTCCCCGACGCGGTCCTTGTCAGGGAGAGGGTGCTCCTGCTCTTCGGGGGCTCCGCGGAGGAGGTCGTAGACGGAATCCTTATCCTCTCCTCCCACGCCAGTATATAGGATCACTGCAGGACGGTAGACATGGGAATCAAACCGAACTATATCAAGGCCTTCGGGCAGGAGCTCATGGTCCGCTACGGGGACCGGTTCTCCCGCGACTTCGATGAGAACAAGCTGACGGTCGCCGAGTTGACCGTAATCGACTCAAAACGCGTCAGGAACCGGGTTGCCGGGTATATCACAAGAAAGGTAAATAGACCCCGGCGCGTATAACATTCTTTTATGTTTGAGGGCGTTTATCCGGCCGTCGTAACTCCTTTTCTGTCGGACCCGCAACAGTCCCTTGACCTCGAGGGGTTTCGTTCGAACATCGAGGCGCTGCTTGCCGCCGGGGTCCACGGGATCGTCCCGACGGGCTCGACGGGCGAATCCGCGACCCTCTCTTTCGAGGAGCACGAGCGTGTGGTCGAGGTTGCCGTCGAGACGGCCGGGGGGAAGATCCCGGTCCTCGCGGGCACCGGTTCGAACAACACGGCGGAGGCGCTCCGGTTCACCAGGGCAGCGAAGGAGATCGGCGCGGACGGCGCCCTCCTGATCTCGCCGTACTACAACAAGCCGAACCGCGCAGGGCTTTTCCAGCACTTTACGAAGATCGCGGACCTCGACATTCCTGTCGTGCTCTACAACGTGCCGGGCCGGACCGGGCAGAACCTGGCGCCCGATCTCGTGATCGAGCTCGCGGCTCACCCGAACATCGTGGGGATCAAGGAGGCCTCGGGGAACGTGGGGCAGGTCTCGCAGATCATCGAGGGGACGCTCGACGAGGAGTTTGCGGTCATCTCGGGTGATGACAACCTGACCCTGCCGATCCTGGCACTGGGCGGCGAGGGCGTGATCTCGGTCGCCGCGAACGTCGAGCCGGTGCGGATGGTCCGGCTCTACGAGGCCTTCAGGGCCGGCGACTGGACGGGGGCTCTTGAGCTCCACTACGAGCTCTCGCCGCTCTTCCGGGCTCTTTTCATCGACACGAACCCGATCCCGGTCAAAAAGGCCGTCGGACTCCGCAAGATGGCCGCCGGGCCGGTCCGGTTGCCGCTCTCGGACCTGGACGACGAGAAGACCGCGGTCCTTGCAGAGGTGCTCAGCCGCTATGATTAAGGTCGTCGTCGCTGGCGCGTTCGGCCGGATGGGCACGACCCTCTCCCGGATGATCGCCGAGTCGGAGACCCTCGAGCTCGTCGGGGGCATCGACATCCGGAACGGGGCCCAGTTCGGAGCCGAGGTCGTCGAGTCGGCCGGGCTCGAGGCATTTCTGGAGGAGAAGCGCCCCGATGTCCTGGTCGATTTCACGGTGGCGGATGCCGCTGTCAACAACATCCGGGCCGCGGCCGACCACGGCGTCGCGCTCGTGGTCGGGACGACGGGCTTTACGGACGATCAGGCGGCCGCGAACCGTGCCGCGATTGAAGGCCGGATTCCGGCCGTCGTCTCCTCGAACTACTCGATCGGGGTCAACATCTTCTGGCAGCTGATCCGTGCGGCGGCACCGCTCCTTGCCGGGTACGACGTCGAGGTGATCGAGGCGCACCACCGGTACAAGAAGGACGCGCCCTCGGGGACGGCAAAGACGATCCTCGAGATCCTCGATGAGGCACTCGGCGAGCGCGAGAAGGTGTACGGTCGAGAGGGGATGGCCGAGCGGGGCAGCGAGATCGGCGTCCATGCAATCCGCGGGGGCGACATCGTCGGGGACCACGCCGTCCTCTTTGCCGGCAACTACGAGACGATCACCCTCTCCCACC
Source organism: uncultured Methanospirillum sp. (assembly GCA_964461885.1). Taxonomy (GTDB): domain Archaea; phylum Halobacteriota; class Methanomicrobia; order Methanomicrobiales; family Methanospirillaceae; genus UBA288. The sequence continues at coordinate 3,054 of CAYWVY010000017.1, forward strand.
GGGCCTACGACCGGGCGGGACTCGCAACAGGCGCGCTCCGGGCGGCCGAATGGGTTGTGGGCCGGCCTGCCGGGATTTATACCTTCGCCGAGGTGCTCGGTCTCGAAGCCCGTTGAGCGGGACGGGATACCTTTGTTCGTGCCGGGATCGTCGGGCCCGAAAACGACCGCGGGAAAATCCCTGCGTTAACTTGGCAGGGATGATGGCCGGGAACGGAAACCTATTTTACGACCTCCACGCCACTGAATAAAGAGAATACCATGGCTGTCAAGGTGGACAAGGACCTCTGTGTCGGGTGCGAGACCTGTATCGATGAATGCCCATCCGAGGCGATCACGATGGTCGAGGGCTGCGCTGTGATCGACAAGGACAGGTGTGTCGACTGTAACACCTGCATCGACGTCTGCCCCTCGGCCGCTATCGCGCCCGAAGAGTGAGACGGCCCCCCCTATTTCTGCTGTCACGGGCCGCGATCTCCCGGACGATGAGAATCTATTTACCGTGGATCGACCGTAGTATGGTCGGGTAAACCATAGTATGCCACGCACAGCAGCACTCGTCCTCCTCTGCCTGGCCGCACTGGCCGTGTTCCCGGTGTCGGCCGCCATAACGGATGTCCCGTCCGGCGGGACCGTCTTCATCGGCGAGCAGGGGCTCAACATTGCAGAGACCGGAATCACCCCGGGAGCTCAGATCGCCCGTTTCGGTGCAGGCGGCAACGTCCAGACCGACGCCCCCTCGGATCTCGCGACCGTCTCCGATCCGGCGTCGTTCTATGTCTCGCCGGCCCAGTTCGCCGAAACGACCGGAGCCTGGTACACGTTCCCCGGGCGGCAGCTCGCGTTCATCGTAAAGGAGCCGAGCCTCCAGCTCCGTGTGATCAACGGCCGAACCGGCCGCGAGGTCGGGTCGGGCGCGGTCGCGGGCGACCCGCTGGGCTTCCGAATCGAGACGGACCTCTACGCGATGGCGCAACGGCCCGGAGTGGCGGGAGCCCCGATAACGATTCATGTCCGCGATCCGACTGGGGCCGAGTTCACCTCGCTCACGAACGAGGCGGGAGGCACGACCTCGCTCGTGAATATCCCGGTCAACACCTCGGTCTACGAGACCGGGCCGGTCTGGGCGGCGGATACCCCGCAATACCGGGCCGGGTCGTACGAAATCTGGGCCGACTGTAACGCAAACGGGATGAAGGACAACTTCAATGCTGTCGGCAAGACGACGACAAGGGCACCGCCAGGCCTGACGGTCCAGGTCGGCGGCACGAGCGGCCCCTCGGTCACGGGTGTAGCCACGCCGACTGCCACCGCGATCGGCACAGCAACCACGACCCCGACTGCAACGGGAGCCGGAACCGCCACCGTGAACATGACCGCAACCGCCCCGACAGCGACGACAGGGGCGTCGCCGAACGCGACGGCCACAGCGCCGACGGCGGCCGCAACCACCCAGAGCCCGGGCTTTGCCGCGATCACCGTGGCACTCGCGGGCCTCGCGGGGTTCGGGCTCATCGCACTCAGGCGTCGATAGGCCACCTGTTTTTTCTCGAAAGGTATTTCCCGCTCCCGCTCCTCCGCTTGCTCATGAACGTCGGGACCATGACCATCAAGTCGCGCCGCTCCGTCCGGAAGTACAAGCCGACCAAGATCGCTCCGTACGTGATCCAGGACGTGCTCGACTGCGGCCGGCTCGCGCCCACGGCAAAAAACCTCCAGCCATGGCTCTTCGGGGCGGTCACGGACCGGGACCTTCTCCGCCAGATCGCGGAACTTACGGACAACGCGCCGTTCATCGCCGACGCCACGGTCTGTTTTACCATCTTTGGCCGGCCGGACGAGACCTACTATCTCGAGGACTGCGCCGCGGCCACGATGAGTATGATCATTGCACTCCAGAACCTCGGGCTCGGCAGCTGCTGGGTGGCCGGCGACAAGAAGCCGTACGCGGGGGCGATCCGCGACCTTCTGAGAGTTCCGTCCGAGTACTCCCTCGTCTCTTTGATACCTGCGGGTGCCGCGGCAGAGATCGAGAACCCTCCGAAGAAGCGGCTCGAAGAGGTCTCGTTCCTGGATCGGTACACCGAGAAGACGTCGTGAACGAAGCCGGGCCCTGCCTGCCCCCAGTCTCGCGAAAAGCTTTACAGCCGGAACGCGACACCAGGGCAGACAGCGATACGCTTACCCAACCGATAAGTTCATAAACAACCGCAACGATTAAGTACACCAGTGGAGTTGATCGAATAAGACGAAATGTTCAGGCAGTCGGCGAAGTCGTCATGGACAGCGGAACCGAAGGACAGACCATACGGGTCCGACTGCCCAAAAAGCGGAATAACGAACAGTTCGCTACGGCCGAACTGATGATGGGCGCGAACCATATCCGCGTACGGTGCTTCGACGGCGTGACCCGAATGGGGCGCATCAAGGGCAAGATCAAGAAGCGAGCCTGGATCCGGGAGGGCGACATCGTGATCGTCACTCCGTGGAGCTTCCAGGACGAGAAGTGCGACATCATTTATCGGTACATGCCGCCCCAGGTCGACTGGCTTCGGCGGAACCGGTATCTCTGATCCCTTTTTTCCCCAGCACGACCGCCCCAGGCGGCACCTTTCCCCGGTAGCCCATGCTGAGCCTGAGCCGTCGCGGGATCACTAACGCTACGAACGGAACGGTTAGCAGACCAAAATCGAGCGCGCGATCGACCTTTCCTGTAATGCCCGACTCTTCCATACCGTGACACCCGTGAGGCCGGAACGTCCATGGAGCTGCCGGCAGAGACTCTTGAGATCCGGGCAGGACGAACGGGACAGGCACGCGAGATCCAATCGTCTCAAGCCTCCGCGGTCCGGACGAGAGCGGTTGGCGATGCCGTCGATGTCAACTACCCGGCCCTAAAGGACCGGGCTTGTAACTATGTCAGAGACACGCTACGATAGGCTGGTTGACACACAGCCCGCCCAGAGCAGATATACCACCATGGGCGATGTTACGAGCAGCATTCAGGTCGGCGTGCAGTTGAAACCCGCACTTCCGGCACCGGAAGTCGGACCGGTCGCGGTTCCCTTTGTAGGTGTGCCCGCAGACAGAACACTTCTGCGAGGTGTACCGGGCGTCCACGAGGACGATCTGCTTGCCGACAGCCTCCGCCTTGTACCGCAGGAACTGCTCCAACTCGTAGAACGACCACGAGTTCAACTTCCGGTTGAAGTCGGTACTGCGCCGCTGTTTGACCCGGATCTTCGTGAGATCTTCGAGGGCAAACACGGTGAAGGGGGAGGCGACGATCTGCTTCGAGATGATGTGGTTGGTATCAGTCACGAACCGTCTCTCTCGTCCCGCGAGGCGCTTGAGTTTGCGCTTGGCGGACCGAGTGCCTGTAGACTGAAGTTGGGAACGGAGGCGGGCGTACTTGCCGCGCGCGTTCTTGACACACCCGTCGTTGAAAAAGGAGTTGTCGGAGCAGACCGCGACGTTCACGATCCCCCGGTCGATGCCGAGGACCGTGCCGTCGAAGACCAGCTCCGGTGTTCTCGCTTCGATCTGGCAGTGGAGGTAGAACCGCCGGTCGCGCCGTCGGTACGACACGGTGGACGACTTGACTGTCCAGCCGATGTACTTCCGGTAGTAGGCCGGGACGAAGAACTCGGCCCGGACCCGCCCGCGCGATGTCGCGACTGTGGCGTACCCGGCGTCGAGGTTGGCCCGGATCACGCGCTGGTTGTACCGCATCGCTGCGCGTTCGTGGCGCACCGGCAGGACTCGGCATTTCGTGGCCTTGAGGGCCTCGCAGGCGCAGTCTCGTGCTCCCTGCACGAGCGACGACGGGAGATCAGGAACGGTGGATCGAACATCCCGGTAGGTGGCAAAGTGGCAGTTGACCTTGTTCGCGGAGTGGTTCTCGAACCCCCACGTGGCGGCAGTCTCGAATGCCACGGTGTACTCCCTCATGGTCGTGAGGAGGGACGCGCATCCACCGGAATCGACATCAAGTTTGAGCTTGATGGTCCTGATCACGATCATACATGGCATACCATGCACAAAAACTGTTTGGAGGTGACGACGCGCTTCCTCCCCGGCCTGAACGCCGGGGTCTCCGCGCTGTCTTTCAGATGAACCCCTGCGGATCAACGCTGTCACCGATCGCCTGAACCACTCGACCAAAAAGAACCGGGTCTCACGGTGATCCCGGGAACTGCACTCAGGCGGAGTTAGACGAGGGCGTGCGGTTGCTTTTGCACTCTTCCGACCTCGCTCACATGTCACACCACAGGGCGGGAGAACGATCCACCCGGGCAGCCACTTTACCGAACCTGGCGGAAGTTGACCATCCCATAGAGACGGAGCCCGACGGTTCCAGGAGCAGAGCGACCTTCAGGGGCCTGGGGAAAGGCGCGAAAACCGCTGAGCGGTCCCCGTGGAAAACCGATCGGTCCGCCTGCACCATGCAGCTCCGACAATGCTGTGGGTCAGTCCCTGCCGCCGGTATCAAAAAAGAAGGAGGGTTATACCCGTCGACGGCTTTCGATTGCGGCCTCGACGATCGCGCCGAGGGACTCGACGCCGAAGCGGGCCGAGTTCAGTACGAGGTCGTACGGGAGAAGATCGTCGATCTCGATCTTGTAATACTGCCGGTAGCGCCGGGCCTCGCAGGCTTCGCGCTCCGCCGTCTCCGCCTCGGCCGAAGCGAGGTCGGCGCCGTCCTCTCGCTCGAGAATGCGCCGGACGCGGACGGGGAGCGGGGCCTGAAGCCAGATCCGGAGGTCGGCCGACGGAACCATCAGGCCCGAGAGCCGGCCCTCGACCACGATGTCGTCGGCGGCCTTAGCGATCTCCTGCTGCCGCTCGTCGATCAGAAGGTCGATCGACGGATCGGCCTCGGCCAGCGCGCCGAACTCGGCGAGATCCATCCCGCGCTCCGCTGCCAGGGCCCGGAAGACCTCCCCGGCCGAGATCAGGCGAAAGCCCGTCCTCTTGGCCAGCCACCGGGCGAGCGTGGTCGTCCCGCTCCCCGGCGGCCCGCTGACCGTGACCCGCACCTAGACGCCCCCGATATTGAGCGACTTCCGAATCACCTGCGAGATGCACAGTGAGCACATCATATACCAGAGAATCCAGGCCGGGAACGGTCCGAATGCGGCTGCCGTCAGCGCCGTCGTCCCGATGAACGGGAAGACCAGGTGCTCGGGCGAGAGGGGCAGGCGATAGAGGAGCCAGAAGAAGATCGGGACCGAGACGATCAGGATGAAGGACATCGGCTTGAACTGAGCCTGGCTCATCTCCATCTGCTCCCCCATCATCGCGCTCTGACGGGCCTGCATCTTCTTGATCCGCTTGTCGTCCCCCGCGAGCTGGGCCTCGCGGAACTCCCGCTGGAACTCTTTCATCTGGGCCTGCGTCCGCTGCATCTTCTCGTAGTCGATCGTGTACTTCTGGATCAGGCTCGAGTACAGACCCGTCAGGGTCGAGAGGAGCACGATCAGCATGAAGAACGGCACACCGTACTGGGTGAGCAGCGGGCCGAGAACTGAGTCCATCGCCGACCCCACCCCAGTCCTGAGCCACGGGATGCTGTACGAGAACATCACGGCCATGGCGAACAGGAGGGGCAGATACCCCCCGAGCGGACCTTTCTTCTTCTCGGCCATGGTTATTTCAGCAGGGCGGCGAGGTCGTCGATCGCGCGGTCGAGGAGGTGGTCGGCATTCATTACAATCGCGACCGTGCAGCCGGTCTTCATCGCATTCGCTGCCGCGATCGCCCGGTTGAAGGACTGGTGGGATGCAAGTGCACGGTAGCTGTCCATGTCGCGGACCCGCGACAAATCCCCGAGCCGCCGACCGAGGATCTGGTCCTCGTCGGTCTCGACCAGCACGAAGAGGTCGGGCATGAGCGCCTCGAGCACCCACTCGGGGAGCCCGGCGAGATAGCCCCTGGGCGTCTTGACCGAGGCGTGCGTATCGACGAGCACATTCCCGTCGATAGCCGCGATCCTCCCCGCGGCTTTTCGCTGGAGCTCCTTCTGGTCGTTCTTTGCGAGGAGGCGCATCTCGTCGCGGTTCTGCACGAGCCCCTCCGCCAGCGCTGTCTCGAACATGAACGACCCGAAAGAGATGTTGGCGTAGTGGACGCCCATCTCCTCGAGTTTCGCCAGCGCTCCCGTAATCACCGTGGTCTTGCCCACGCCGGGCACGCCGGTGATGATGCACTTGGTCGCCATCTCAATCCTTCCCGAAGAATCCTCGCATGAATGGGTACATCTCCATGATCTGCTGGCTCGCGATCTCCTCGTAGAGCCGGTAGGTGATCGAGACCGTGAGCAACAGCCCCGTTCCCGAGACCGCACCGATCACACCGAAGAGGTTCGCGATGACTGACAGCAGGCCGATGAAGACGCCGCCGATGACCGTGACGCGCGGGATGTACCGGTCCAGGTACTTCTCGAGCACCTGGGGGTTGCGGCGGAATCCCGGGATCGACATCTGGGAGTTCTGGATCTGCCGGGCCACGTCCTTTGAGTCGAGGCCGGCCGTCTTGATCCAGAAGAGCGCGAAGAGCGCGCCCCCAACGACCATCACAATGGCATCGAGACCCATCCGCAATAAGATCTCCCACGGCGCGTGGCCGAGATCGGTCAGCCACCACATCCAGTCCGTCGGGCCGTTGATCGGAGCCAGGAAGTACATCAGCCCGCATCTGGATGTTGGCCTGGAGTACACGGACCAGGATCATCGGCAGGACCGAGGCGTAGATCAGCTTCACGGGGAAGCGCGACCGCGAGCCGCGCACCTGCGCGTGGGCGAGCGGGATCTCGATCCGCGTCGACTCCACGTAGACGATGACCAGGAAGATCGCGATCGTCGTGATGAACGCGAGCATGTCCGTGCCGAAGTACTGGAGGTAGTTGCCTCCGGAGATCCCGATCGCGATCAGGCGGGGAAAGAACCCGACCGGGTACGGGTCCGAGACCGGCGCCCAGTTCAGGAACCCGTTGATCAGGGACTGCGAGATCCCGGCGATGATGAAGAGCCCGACGCCTGATCCGATCCCCCACTTGGTCACGACCTCGTCCATCAAGACGATCAGGATGCCGCCGATCACGACCTGGATGAAGATGATCGCGGCAAGAAGGCCCGTGTTGCCGCCGAAGACGTTCGCGGCGATGGCCGCATCGGGGACCATGAACCCGCCGATCAGCTGCGGCGCGGCCTCGACCAGGATCATCACGAGGATGAGGACCTTCTGCAGGCCCATGTAGAGTACCTGGCCGCGGGTGTCGGAGGTATCGATCTTGAGAATGTCTGCGCCCTTGAGGAGCTGGAGCACGATCGAGGCCGTGACGATCGGGCCGATCCCGAGGTGGACGATCGAGCCCGAGGCCCCTGCGAGCAGGGCGCGCCAGTAGAGGAAGAGGTCCTGGCTCGACTGGTCGAGACCGAAGATCGTGATGTTGGAGAGAACGAAGTAGAGGACGAGGATGCCGGCGGTCCAGATCAGCTTGTTTTTGAAGTGGACGTGCCCTTCAGGGCTTCTGACCGCGGGCATCGCCGCGAGCACCGGTTCGAGTCGATCGAGCAGTTGGCCCATTGAGTCACCTGAAAAGATGGGGCGGGCTCAGACGACGTTCGCCTGACCGCCTGCTGCCTCGATTTTCGCTTTCGCTTGCGCCGAGAAGGCCGATGCCGAGATGTGGAGGGCCCGGGTCACGCGACCGGTGCCGAGCACCTTCTCGATGCCGAGCGCGGACGCGTCGATCGCAACGGCGCCCTCTTCCTCAGTGGCGAGGGCCTGCGTGAGCAGCCCTGCGACCATCTGGTCCAGGGTTCCGACGTCGATCGTCGTCACCCGCGTGGCGTTGACCGGGCGGAACCCGTTCTTGCCGTAGACCGGGCCTTCCTCGAGGTAGTACTTCGAGAACCGGTGGGCGTTGATCCCGGCCCGGCCGCGTCCGCCCCGGTTTCCGGCGCCGCGGCGGTTCTTGTGGGTGCCACCGCCGCAGGTCCGGGAGCCACGGTATTTCGATCGTTTGTTGACAGGCATTGGCTCACCGCATCTTGTAGAGGAGTTCGTTGATCTCCGGCCCGTAGTACCCGAGCGCCCCTCCCTGTGGATAGGTTCGCTTCAGGGACTTATACCCCTTCCGCGGGGGGTGCAGCCGGAGAACGGGCTTGAGGCCCGGGATGTCACGGAGCTTCATCTCGCCCTCGACGAGGGCTCCAGCCAGCTCGGCAATACCGGGGTAGCTCGTGTTCTCGCGGACGTAGTCGTCGGTGAGATGGGTGTTCCCCTCAAGCCGACCGCGCGTCCGCATCAGGGTCTCGAGCGTCTCGGGCGTGATCTCACCCCAGGCGACGAAGTCCTTGACCTTCCGGATCATCCCGACCATCTCGGGCGTGTCGGGAGCAATCACACAGTGGTTGATGTGGTGGAGCCGGAGCATCTTGAGCGTGTCCTTGATCTCCTTCCGCGTGTTGACCACGCCGCGCACCTGGACGACCGCGTACATTACTGCCTCCCGTGCCGGATCATGTTCGTCTGCCGGAGCGCCTCGAAGGTCGCCTTCGCAAAGTTGATCGTGGTCCGCGTCTGCCCGGACGAGAAGGTCCAGACATCCTTGATCCCGGCGAGCTCGAGCACCTTCCGGCCGATCTCGCCCGTGACGAGCCCGATGCCCTGGGGAGCGGGCTTGAGCGTGACCGTGACCGACCCTGCCTTGCCCTTGACCTGCATCGCGATCGAGTGGTGCTGTCCGCAGCCACATTCCCAGGAGCCGCAGCCCCGGTTCACGTGGATCAGGTTCACCTTCGCGTTGTCGATCGCCTTCTTGATCGCGGGGCCGACCTGGGCGTCCTTGCCCTGGCCGAAGCCGATATAGCCGTTCTTGTTGCCGACTACGACCACGGCGCGGAACTTCACGCGCCGGCCCGAGTCGGTCATCCGCTGCACCATCGAGATGTCGAGCACCTCGTCCGTGAGATCGGAGATGAAGGCATCTACGATCTGCGGCTCCTTGATCGGCTTGCCGGTCGCGAAGATCTCCTCGAGCGACGAGATCTCACCGGCCATCACCGCTTTGCCGAGACCGGTAAGCGGAATCCATTCCGCACGTTCGTATGCCATGTTATGCCAGCTCCTGTATTCTGGCCGTCACCTGTTCGACGTTGCCGACGAGGTCTCCGGCCCTCTCCGCCGCGTACGCGGCGATGTGCGCCCCCTTCGCGCGGTCGTCGTCGGGCATGCATTTCTCGCCGTGGGGGATCTCGAGGCCGCCCTCGACCGCGCCTTTCAGCGCGGCAAAGACCCTGCCGCCCGGTGTCGAGCGGGCGAGGCCGATGTCGAGGATCGCCTCTTCGTACCCGGCGGCGAGCGCCTTCTTCGCGAAGAGCATCCCTGTCAGGTACGCGGCCGGCGTGTTCGCTGTCGCGCCTGCGTACCCGAGCTTCACAAGCTCGAGCGAGGAGGCCGTGACCATCGTCCGGTCGCCGTCCATCTCGGCCGTGACGAGCTGGCAGATGATCTGCCGGTTCGTCCGCCGTACAACCATGCGCGGTGCGTCGGCAACGACGAGCTTCGCACGGCTGTAGTAGTCGGTCTTTCCTTCCCGCCGGCGCCGGAACGGAACGAAGTATCTCGGTCCGGTCGCCATCAGCGGTTCCTCCCTGCGAGGAGTTCCATCTGTGCCTTCATGTGCGCCACGTTTCGATATTGTCCGCCCGCGGCGCGGCGGTAGAGGATCCGGTAGTGCCGGCGCTCGAGCGTGCCGTCATCGCGGAGCTCGACGAGCACCTTCCGAATCGCGCGGATCTTCTGGATCCACATCCGCTTCGACGGTGTCCGTGCGCCGGCTGCGCCCTTCCGCCGTCCGGCACCCTTGCGGTGGCCGTACGACCGCTTCGCCATCCGCGCCCGGGCGCGCCCGCGCGAGACGCCTTTCTTGGGCTTAGCCTTGATCACGCCGTCCTCGACGAGCTTGCGCATGTCCTCGCGCGAGATAGCGTTCTCGATCTCGGTCATCTGTTCGGGGTCGAGCCAGACGCGGTGGACCCCGCACTTGAGGACTGCCGCGGCTATCCGGCGCTGGGAGGCGAGGTCACTCATCAGACTCCGCCTCCTCGTCGGCCGCTGCAGCCCTGCCAAGACTGGCGTCCTTCGGGTTCAGGACCCGCAGGCCGAGCTCCCCTGCCCGGATCTGCATCTGCTCCCGCTTCTTCATCCCGACCGCACCGGCGATCCGGACGGCCTGGGTGGCGGCGTCGAGCCCCTCGAGTTCCTGCGGGTTGTGGACGAGGATGTCCTCGTACCCGCTGGGGTGGAGCCCGCGCACGGCCACCGGGCTGCCATAGCCCGGCGTCGGGTGCGCGCCCTTTGCCTTCTTCTGCAGCCGCTGCTTGCTCTGGAGGCCGCGGGGGCGGCGCCAGCTGTCGGAGAGCTGCTTCTTTGTGCCGTATCCGCCTCGCTTGAAGCTTGCGCGCTTGGCGGCCCGGACACGGATCAGCCTCTTTGTCTCTGCGTCCATCTCAGGCCCTCTCGACAATGTAGATCCCGTCCTGGAAGACCCGCGGGTCGCGGTTCCTGATCCGGGTTGCGTGTTCGATATTCGCGGCAGAGTTGCCGACCTTCTCCTTGTCTATCCCCGAGAGTGTCACCGCATCGTTGCCGACCTTGGCAGTCACGTCCGGTTCGATCCGGGCGAAGCGGGACTGCTTCTCTCCAAGAAAGTTGTCGATCACGAGGGTCGAGCCCTGGAGCTTGAGCTGGATCGGAAAGTGGGAAAAGACCACTTTCATCCGGTACTCGTACCCCTCGTCGACTCCCCTGCACATGTTCCGAATGTGCGAGGCGAGCGTGCCGACCATAGCGACGATGCGCTTTCGCGTGAACGCGGTCGAGACCGTGACCATGCCGTCGGCGATCTCGATCGCGATCCCCGGGAAGCGCATGTCGCGCGTGAGGGTGCCCTTCGGGCCCGTCACCACGACACGGGTGCCGTCTTTGGAGACGGTCACACCGTCCGGGATCTCTGCGGTTGCTTCGAATGCCATCCTAAGCCACCTCAGTAGACGAACCCCAGGAGCTCGCCCCCGATCCCGAGCTCGCGGGCCTGCTCGTGAGTGAGCACGCCCTGCGAAGTCGTCAGGATCAGGAGGCCGAAGTTCTTCGCGGGCAGGTACCGGTTCTCCCAGTCCTCGAGCTCGTCGAGCCCGACAGGGTACCGCGGGGTAATGACGCCGCACTTGTTGATTCCGCCCGAGAGGTGGACCTGGAACTGCCCGCCCCGGCGGTCGTCGACGTAGTCGAACGACCCGATATACCCGGCGTCCTGCATGATCCGGAGCATCGCTCCGATCAGTTTGGACGCGGGCTCCAGGGTGCAGGTCGCTTTGCCGCCGTCGGACGCGTTCTTCAGCGTCGACATCGCATCGGCGATTATATTCTGTCGTCCCATCTTGTCCACCTCAATTCATCTTCTTGAAGCCCATCCGATAGGCCCAGTCGCGGAAGCACTGCCGGCAGAAGTTGATGTTGTACCGCCGGACGAGCCCCTGCTTGCGGCCGCAGAGCTGGCACTCGTGTGCGCCCCGGCCGTACTGCTTCTTCTGTTCTCCCGCCATTACCGTATCTCCACGCCGTACGCTTCGGCCATGAACGCAATCGCGTCCTCTTTTGTCACGCGCTGATGGGCGGGCAGCTTCTTCTGCTGCTCACGCCGCCGAGCGATCCGGACACCGGGGCGCTCGAGGACGACGTTGACGTCCATGCCGTAGATCCCGATCTTCGGATCGTAGGACATGCCCGGAAAGTCCGTGTGCTCCTCGATCCCGAACGAGACGTTGCCGTTCTTGTCGAACTGGGTCTCGAACAGGACCTTTTCCAAAATCTCGAGCGCGGTCGAGAGGAAGGTCTCGGCCGTCGCGCCGCGGAGCGTGACCTTCGCGCCGATCGGGGCGCCCTTGCGGGTCCCGAAGGCGGGCTGGGTCTTCTTGGCGATCGTCCGGACCGGGCTCTGGCTCGTGATCCGCCGGATCAGTTCCTCACCGTTCATGAGGCGCTCGCCGGACTCGCCGACGCCCATGTGGACAACGACCTTGTCGACCACGGGCCGCCGCATGATGTTTGCGGCGTTCACGCCTCAATCCCCCATGAAGAGAGAGCGGGCGTCTCACGCCCGACCATGTAGCAGTAGTCGTCGATCGTTTCGAACGGCGTGCCGTCAGTCGCATCCTCGAGCGCGATCTTGTTCGGGGTCCCGCCGGGGATCTGCGTGATCTCGGTGATGCGGCCGATTCGGCCTGCATGCCGTCCGCCGATCACCATGGCCATGTTACCGACGGCGAACGGGAAGTGGTCCACGACCGCAAAGCGGTTCTCGGGCTCGAGCGAGAGGACGACCGAGTCCTTCGCCTTCACGCTGTGGTCATCCGCCAGGATGTTCGCGCCGTGGGCAAGGTTCAGCTGGACCTTGCCGCCCGTGACGACCGTCTTCTTCGCGACACGAGCAAGGCGTGTCTTCGCAGCGTCGCCGTCGACCGGGACCGTGATGATCCGGCCCTTCTTATCGAGCAGGACGCGGTAGTGCTGGTCCGTCTTCGGGATCGAGATGATGTCAAAGATCCCGATGCCCATGCGCGGGTCGCGGCAGGGCCGGCCGTTCACGAGGACCGACCTGCTCGAGAGGATCAGCTTGACCTCTTTCATGGTCTGGGCGAGACCCATCCGGTCCCGGAGCCAGACCGCGATCGGCAGGGCACCGGCATTGTGCGGGCCCGCGCGGGTCTTGGTGATGAATGTCTCTTCCTTTCGGGCGAGCCGCCACGAGGACGGCGCGACCATGCGCTTGAGATGACCGGACATTATGCTTCCCCTCCGGCGAGCCGCTCGGCCCGCTTCGGGTCTTTCAGGTTCAGTTTGGTGACCATTACGTTCGACGGGTCGATCTTTCTCGGTTTCTCAGTGCCGTCGGCCTTGGTGATCACGACACCGTGGACCACGATCTTCGCGTTCTTCACGTCGACCATGTCCACGATTCCCTCGTCGCCGACGAAGTCGCCGCGCATGACCCGGACCGTGTCCCCGGTCACGACGCGAACTGTCCGGCGGCCCGTGTACTTCTCGCGCAGTTCGGGCGAGAGTGGCGCGCCGAGGAGCTTGGTCCGCAGGTGGTGCGGCGCGTTGTAGCGCGCCTTCCGCTGCTTTCTCGGCTGGATGCTTGTTGAGAGTACCATCTTCTGCTCCTCAGACGATCAGGGTGGCCATCGAGCCGAGTTTCGGGAACCGCTCGGCCACCTCGCGGGCGATCGGGCCCTTGATCTCCGTGCCCTTCGGTTCGTTACGCTCGTTGAGGAGCACCATCGCGTTGTCCTCGAACGAGACCCTGAGGCCGCTCGGGCGCCGGATCTCCTTCTTCTGCCGGATCACGACAGCCTTCTCGAGCTTGCGCCGCATGTCGGGCGTCCCCTTCTTGACCGAGACGGTTGCGAGGTCGCCGAGGCCGAGCTTCGGCTGGCGGCGGCGGACGCCGTGGTAGCGGTCGACCGAGACGACCTGGACCACCCGGGCACCCGTGTTGTCGACGCAGGCCATGCGGGAGCCCGTGGCGAGCGCCCGCGGCGTGGTCGACTGTTTTGCCTTCATTCCCTGGTCACCTCGACCACGACAAAGCTCGTCGTCTTCGAGAGCGGACGGCACTCGGCGACCCGGACCGTGTCCCCGACCTTCGCCGACAGGCAGGGCGGGTTGTGGGCATGGAGTTTGCTCGAGCGCTTCTCGTAGCGCTTGTACTTCCGCACGAGGTGGAGGAATTCTCGTCCCACCACGACCGTGCCGGTCATCTTATCGCTCACGACCTTGCCGGTGATCACCTGGCCGCGCACCGGCAGGGTGCCGTGAAACGGACAGTTCACGTCGGTGCATTCCATCTCGGGGCTTCCGACGTTCAACCCAATGTCACGTGCCATATGGTATCCTCATTATTTACGGGGAGTCAGACGCCGCTCGGGCGCTCCGATGAGCGCGCGGCCGTCGACCTCTACCGCAGTCCCGTCCGGGAGCAGGAGCTGAAAGACCGCGACCGCCTTCGGCACGGCCTTGAGGCCGTGCGTGGTCGCGATCCTGAGGGTCTGTCGCGTCTCATCGACGCAGAGCCCCTCGATTCCTGCCAGGGACGGGTTTGTTGCTCGCGCTACCCGGACGTGCCGGCCGATCCATTCGTGCCGGAGCACGTTCCGGGGCGCGATCACGCCGCCTTCCTCCGAGTCTGCTCAGTCAGAAGACGCGCGATGGTTCGCTTGATCTCGTGGATCTGGCCCGGGTTCTCGGTCGCGCCACCGGCGGCGACCTTGCCGTTGTGCCGGACCAGTTCAAAGCGGAGCTTGTCAAGCTGTTCGCCGATCTCGACGTCGGAGAGCTGCGCCACCTCGCCGGAGCGGAAGATGGCCATCTACCGCACCTCCTCGGCGACGTACTCCTCGTCGGGCGTCGCGGCGAGCTCGGCGTCGATGGTCTCGCCAAGGTCCTCTTCGAGGGGCTCTTCGATCGATGCCTGCCTGGGCGCGACGTCAAGGATCTCGAACTTGTCCGGGAGCTTTGTCTCGGGCAGGATGATCTTGACCTGGACGCCGATGGTCCCGAGCTTCTTGATCGCGACCGCGTAGCCCTTCTCGACCATCGTGATCGAGGGCTCGCCCGCGTGCTTGATGTACCCCTCGGTAAACTTCTGGACCCGTGACCGGGCGCCGGTAACCTTGCCTGAGAGGACGACCTCGCACCCGAGCGCACCGGACTCCATGACCCGCCGGACCACGTTGGATCCGGCCTTGCGGAAGTACCAGCCGCGTTCGAGCGCGTTGGCGAGCCTTTCTGCCATGATCTGGGCGTTGAAGTTCGGGTTGCCGACCTGCTGGACCTCGATCTGCGGGGCCTCGATCTGGTAGTCCTGGGCGAGGTCGGCGGTCAGCTGCCGCACGACCTTGCCACCCTTGCCGATCACGATGCCGGGCTTCTCGGCATAGATCGTCACCTGCGTGCCGAGCGGCGTGCGTGCGATGTCCATGCCGCCGTACCCGGCGCGCTTGAGCTCCTTGAGGAAGTACTTCTGGACGCGCACCTTGCGGACGCCGTCCGCGACGAACTTTCTCTCGATCGCCATTATTCCTGTACCTCCTGAACGATGATCTCGATGTTGACGGTCTCGCGCCGCTTCGGCGTGGCCCGCCCCATTGCGCGGGGGAAGAAGCCCTTCTGGCATCGCCCGCGGTTCGCGGCGGCGTGAACGATCACGAGCCGGTCCGCGTCGAGGCCGCTGTACTCGGCGTTCTTCTTGACGCCTTCGAGGAGCTTGATGTAGCCCTTTGAGGCTTTGACCGGGTACCGGCCCGCGTCCCAGCCCACGAGGCCGCGCTTGTGCGCGACGTTCCGGTTGAACCGCCGGAACGGCACGGCCTTCTTGAGCGCAACGACCTCGTTGAGGTAGTCGAGCGCGCGGTTGACGTCCTGGTTCCGGATGAACTGGGCGATCTCGATCGCGTGCTTCGGCGAGCACGGAAGCTCGTTCGCCTTGACCCGGGCGAACTGCTCGCCCGTGACCCCCATTGAATAACCTGTGCGTGCCATGGGAATCACTTCAGGGGAACGAACTTGCTCGACCGCGTCGCGCCGATACCGGCCGACCCGTGCGAGACACGCTTTCTCGTCAATGCGAATTCGCCGAGGTAGTGGAAGACCGACTCGGGCTGGAGCTCCACCTTCTGGAACTCCTTGCCCGTGTAGATCTCGACTTCGCGCCCGACCATGTCGGGGAAGACCACCATCGACCGGAGGTGCGTCCGGATACGGGCGTCGCCGTTCCGGAACCGGGAGAGGAGGTGCTCCTCGTCCCGGGAGAGGCCGCGGAGCACCTTGCGCCGCGCCCGTGAGGGCATGACCGGGAGGAGATCGGTCATGGACATCGCCTGTAAGTCCTCGATACGGAAGCCGTGGTAGGTGAACTCCTCGCGCCGCCTCGGCATCCGCTTCTGCGTTCTTTTTGCTGCCATATCCGATCACCGTTTCCGCCCGGTCCTCCGGGCTGCAACGTGCCCGACCTTCCGGCCCGGCGAGGTGCCGCGGGAGACCGTCTTCGGCCTTCCCGGGTGCTGGTGGCCACCGCCACCGAACGGGTGGTCGATCACGTTCATCGCGACGCCGCGGACGCGCGGCCAGTTCGAGGCCGTGCCCTTCATCTTGTGGAACTTCTTGCCGGCCTTCACGAACGGCTTCTCGCCGCGGCCTCCGCCGGCGACGACGCCGACCGTGGCGAGGCAGCGGCTCGAGAACCACTTCATCTTGCCCGACGGCATCTTGACGCCGACCTTGTCCTCGGTCTTGTCGACGACGATCGCCTGGACGCCCGACGCGCGGACGAACTTGCCGCCGTCGTTCGGCCGGCCCTCGATGTTGCAGACGTAGGCCCCGGCCGGGATCTGCCCGAGCGGGAGCGAGTTGCCGTTCCTGAACTCAGCCTCGGAGCCCCAGGCGATGGCGTCGCCGACGCCGATCCCCTCGCTCACGAGGAAGTAGGTCTTCTTCTGGTCTTCGAGCCGCACGAGCGCGATCGGGGTGTGACGCGCGGGGTCGTGCTCGATCCCGATCACGGTCCCGCGCACGGTCACGTCGCACGTGCCTGCGTGCTTCAGCTCGGCCTTGTACTGGTGCGAGGGCGCCCGGTAGGTCGGGCCGCCCCGGCCCCGGTTCTGCGTGGTGATTCGATGTCCCATCCTGGCACCTCACATGACGCCGAGCCGCGAGAGGATCTCCTCGGCGGCCTTCGGGTCCTCGAAGCTGACGATCGCTTTCTTCTTGCCGTCGGTCGTGTTGATCGTCCGGATGGACGAGATCGGGTGGCCGAAGGACCCCTCGAGCTCGCGCCGGATCTCGGGCTTGGTCGCGCGGTTGTCGACGATGAACAGGAGCTTTGACTCATTCTCGAGCGCCGCCATCGCCTTCTCCGTCACGAACGGGTACTCAAGGATCATTGCTGCTCCTCCAGCCACCGGATCGCGCCCTGCGTCCAGACCGTGAGCCGGCCCGCATGCGTGCCGGGCGCAAGGTGCTCGACGTTCAGCGCGTTCACGGGCACGGCGTCAACGCCGGCCAGGTTCCGCGCAGCCGCGAGCGGTTCGTTCGCGGTCACGATCAGGAGCGACTTCTTCTGCTTGAACCGGCGACCGCGCATCTTGCCGCGACCGGCCCGGACCTTGTGGCTGTCCTTGGCCTTCTCGACGTCGGCATAGACGCCGACCGCGGAGAGCGCCCGGACGAGGTCCTGCGTCTTCGCGACGGCCTCGAAATCGTCGACCATGACGACAGGGACATTCCCCTCGAAGAGGTGGCCCCGTTCGCGGACGAGGTCCGCGTTCATGGTTGCGGCGATCGCGGAGCGTCGCGCCTTGCTCTTCTCCTTCTTGTTGATCTCCTTGATCAGGATCTTCTCGACCTTCGGGGGGTGCGCCGCGCGCCCACCCCGGGCCTGGGGGACCTTCACGGCTCGTGAGCCATTGTGGAGACGGGGGACGTGCGATGCACCGCGCCCCGAGCCCCAGCCCGTGCCGACCGACTCGACGCCCGCGTTCACGTAGGTGCCGTGTGGCTGGTACCGGGTCGACTGGATTGCGATCACGGCCTTCCGGATCAGGTCCGGGCGGTACTCCTCTGCGAAGACCGCCGGGAGATCGATCTCGCCCTGGACGGCGCCGTCGAGCCCTTTAATCTGTGCCTTCATTCTCTAGCACCCCTGCTTCGACGCGGTGCTGACGAACTCAATCGCAGGCAGCCGCTCGAGGTGTTCGCTCTTCCGCACGGCCGGACGGATCCTGACGAGTCGCTTGGACGGACCCGGGATCGAGCCCTTGATGAGGATATAGGGGTTCCGCACGATGCCGTAGTTGATGAAACCGCCATCGGGCGTGATCTCCGCACCATCCTCGCCGATCTTCAGGACCCGCTTGTTGAAGTCGGTCCGCTGCTGGTAGCCCATCTGGCCCATCTGCGGAACCTGCCACCTCACGTGGTGAGGGTGCCAGGGGCCGAGGTTGCCGATGTGCCGCTTCTTGCCGCCACGCGAGTGCTTGCGCTTCCGGACCTGGATGCCCCAGCGCTTGACCGGGCCCTGCGTCCCCTTGCCGGTCGTGATCGCGGTCACGTCGGCATAGGCGCCGATATTCATGCAGTCCGTGAAGTTGAACTCGGTGCCGAGCATCTCCTTCGCGAACTGGAGCTTCTCGTCGAGCGTGCCGCCGCCAATGCAGAGCTCCATGAGGTCGGGGACCTTCTTCGGAACGCCGGTCAGCTCGTAGGGCTGCGTGTATACGACGGCCTGGAGCTCGACGACCCGATCCGCGGCGATCATCTCGTCAAGGCGCGTCCACGCGGCCTCGGTGTCGTAGGCCTTCGGGAGCGTGAGCCGTCGCCGGAGCTCGTCGTCGACCTTTTCGGTCCAGACCTCGGTCAGGGCGCGCTTGCCGTAGGTGTCCTTGGTGTAGGCGCGGATGGCCGCGACCTTCATGGGGGGACACTCGACGACCGTGACCGGGACCATGACGTCCTTGCCCTCGGTCGGGCTGTGCTTGTTATCATCGACCATGACCAGGTGGGTCATGCCGACTTTGTACCCGGCAAAGCCCTGAAGCACCGGCGCTCCGTCGCGCTCGGGCCACGAGTGGTAGCGGGGAACCTGGCTCTTTGCCCGCTTTCTCGGGCTGTACGCAAGCGAACCCCGCCGCGGCCTGTTGATTTTTGGCATTGTCCGATCAGTCCTCTCTGGTTGTGATTGCCGCACGGGAGGCGGCGTGGTCGTGCTGACCCGGCAGGAGAATGCCGTCGACTGAAGAAGGCCGCGGATCCTTGTTGAGAGCTGCAGTCCGAGCTCTCCGCATATCCAGCCCCGTTCTGCAGCATCCCGTCTGCAGACTCCGTGACCGGTATGGAAGAGCACGTGCCGGCGCGATGCACCGGCCCCAACCCGTCTCTCGAAAGAGATCCTGAATGCAGCAGTGCCCGTTGTGCGGGCCGGGCCGTCCGTGACGTCCACCCGACTGCTGTTTCAGCCCCAGCGTCTATCAGCCGCCGTGCGTGATGCACGGCATTCGTGCCATCGCATGACCGGACGGGCTTTCAAAACCGCGTCCGATCATAATGGTGTCGTTATAATGAGAGAGAAAGGAATATAAACGTTTGTCCGGTCTCCCCACGCGACCATACCTTAATATGCCGTCGATGGTAAGACTCGCCGAGGAGAAGCAGACGATGTCGGCGAAGTCAAAAGGAAGCGGGCGTGAGTTCCTTGAGAAGACGGGGGCCGAGTTCATGGCCCCGTCGGACCAGATGCTGGGTCTGCCCCAGCCCCTGTTCGAGGTGCCCGACCAGGGCGGGGCCGTGCACGCCCTCCCGGACCCAGCCGGGTTCGAGGTGCCGGCTCTCGACCTCTGGGAGGCGATCGTTCGGCGCGAGTCGGTCCGCGACTATTCAAGCGAGCCCCTGGCGCTCGCCGAGCTCTCGTACCTTCTCTTCGCCACGCAGGGCGTCCGGGCCGTTGTGGGCGGGGAGTACACCCTCCGGACCGTGCCGAGCGCAGGGGCCCGGCATGCGTTCGAGACGTACCTGCTCGTCAACCGGGTCGAAGGGCTCAGGAACGGCCTCTACCGATACCTCGCGCTCGACCACCGGCTCCTCGAGGTCGACCTCGACCCTGCTGTCGGCGGGCGAATCAGGGCGGCCTGCTACAACCAGCCGTTCATGCAGACGGCGGCCGTCGTCTTCGTCTGGACTGCCGTCCCATACAGGATGACGTGGCGCTACGGCGAACGCGGGTACCGCTATCTCTTCCTCGACGCGGGCCATGTCTGCCAGAACCTGTACCTCGCGGCCGAGCCGATCCAGTGCGGTGCCTGCGCGATCGGCGCGTTCGACGACGACGAGCTCGACCGGGCGATAGGAGCCGACCGGAGCGATCAATTCCCAATCTACGTCGCGACCATAGGCAAGCTCGCGGCGCGATAGGCGATGTCGGGGAACTCCTCCGCCTCCTTCTCCAGGAAGTAGGCCAGTACGACCCGTATCGCGACGATGGCGCCGAGCTCGATGATCTCCTGAAACCCCGGCCTGGTGAAGGTCAGGATCAGGTCGGCGACGATGAAGAACTCGAGACCGAACAGGATCCGGTTCGTAAAGGCCACCCGGATATCACGGTAGTGGCGGGCCGATCGTCCCAGCTCGCGAAGGGCGAGCTGGACCGCCGCGATGACGCCCCCGTAGGCCGTACGTAACCAGGACGCCTATCAGGCCGAAGACCCTGGCCACGAGCTCGATCGCGGCGATGGCGCCCATGTTCTACCGCGGGTCCGGGCCGGTCACGGTCGGGTTCTCGGGGCGGCCGATCCACTCGGTGAACGACCCCTCGTAGAGCCGGACCTTCGGGTAGCCGAGCAGGTAATGGAAGATCAGGAACTCGTTCGTGGCCTCGCGCCCGGTCCCGCACGAGCAGACGATCGTCTTCTCCGGGGTCGCGCCGACAACCCCGGTCGCGGCCCGTATCTCGGGGAGCGGCCGGAGTTGCCGGGGGTTCTCCTCGCTCATCAGCCCCTTCCATGGCAGGTTCACGGCACCTGGGATGTGCCCGGGCTTCGGCCAGGACCCCTGCCCCTGGTACACGGCCGGCGGGCGCGCGTCGAGCACGACCACGTCGTCCCGGTCCTTGAGATCGACGAACTCGTCATAGTCGAGGAAGAGGTTGTTGCGGACCCGGGGCTCGTACTCGGACTCCCGCGCCGTCCCGTGCTCGGACGTCACGGGGTGTCCCCCCTGTCTCCAGGCGTCGAGACCGCCGTCAAGGATTCGAATGTCCCCGTGGCCGAACCTCGCGAGCGAGTAGGCGACCATGGTCTGTTCGAGCCCGTCGCCGATGTGGGACGTACAGCCGGTCAGGGTCCCGGAGCCGGTATAGACCACCACCGGGACGTCGGCCTGGAGGCCGACCTGCCGGAGGATCCACATGGCCGCCTCACGGTTGATCCAGCGCCCGGGGCAGGTGCCCTCATGGGCGCGCCAGACGTTCTCGTTGAGGTAGACCGCGCCCGGGACGTGGCCGCTGATGTATTCGTGGATGTTCGGCTGGCAGTCGAGGATCAGGAGATCGTCGTTAAGATGGCCGGCGAGCCAGGCGGGCGAGACCCAGCGGACTGGCCCCTCGCCGGCGGGGATGGGTGTTGTCGCGTCCATGACACATTCCTCCGGAGAATGCTTCGCCTATCGCCGGCGATAGATGAAAAAGGTATGCACCGGCATTCGGGCAGATTCACGTCGGAGACCGTCACGCTCGCGGTCGATCGCGAAAAGAACTGGAAGATCGAAGAATGGGCCCGCGGAGATTCGAACTCCGGACCTCCGCCATGTCAAGGCGACGTCATAGCCAGCTAGACCACGAGCCCGCACGCACACCGCGTGTGCCTTACACCGTGGGCGGGGTTCCTATAAAAAAATACGCTAAAGATCCACAAACCAGGCCGAGTGAATTCCCGGGTGGGTACGGATCTCCTCGATCGCCTCGGCCGGGACGTCCGAGTCGACGTTCAGCACCATGATCGCCTCCTCGCCCGGATGGATCCGCCCGACCTGCATCCCGGCGATGTTCACGTTGACGCGCCCGAGCGTGGTCGAGGCGCGCCCGATGACGCCGGGCTGGTCGAGGTGCTTCGAGATGACCAGGTGGCCGCTCGGGTCGAGGTCCATCGTGTACCCGTCGATCGAGACCACGCGCTGACGCGTGTGGGAGAAGACCGAGCCCTCTATCGTCTCCTCCCCCCTGTCGGTCCGGAGAACGATCCGGATCAGGTTCTTGAAGCCGTGCGTCTCGCCGCCCACGGTCTCGCCGACCGCGATCCCGCGCTCGGCCGCGACGACCCCCGCGTTGACGATGTTGACAGGCAGGTGCAGGATCCGCTCGAGGAGCGCCTTTACGGTCAGCCGCGTCAGGTAACGGGAGGCCTGGTCAAGGTGTGGGATCTCGCCGGCGTAGGTGATGCTGATCCCCTCGATCCGGCCGTCGGACATCGCCATCAGGAGCCGGGCCATGCGCTCCATGAGGGCCGTGAACGGCGCGAGCGCCCTGGCCTGGTCAGGCGGGATCATCGGGGCGTTGACGACGTACTTCGCGTCACCGCCCGAGAGGACGGAGAGGCACTGCCGCGCCACCGAGACCGCCACGTTCGACTGCGCCTCGACGGTGGAGGCGCCAAGGTGCGGCGTGGTGATCACCTGGTCGAGCGTGAGAAGCGGGGAATCGAACGGCGGCTCGTCCTCGAAGACGTCCAGGGCGGCGCCGGCGACCTTCCCGGCGACGATCCCGTCGTAGAGGGCCTGCTCGTCGATGATCCCTCCGCGCGCGCAGTTGATGATACGGACGCCGTCCTTCATGCGGGCGATCGTCTCCGCGTTGATCATGTGCCGCGTCTCCTTGATCAGCGGCGTATGGACCGTGATGAAGTCGGCGCGCGCCCAGATCTCGTCGAGGTCGACGATCTCGACGCCGAGATCCTGGGCCTGGTCCTTGGCGATGAACGGGTCGTACGCGATGATCTGCATGTTCATGGCGGCCGCGCGCTTTGCCACCTCCCGGCCGATCCGGCCGAAGCCGACAACGCCGAGGGTCTTCTCGTTCACCTCGACGCCCATGAACTTCGACCGCTTCCACTGCTTCGACCTGACCGAGGCGTTCGCCTGCGGGATGTTCCGCGCGAGCGAGAGCATCATGGCGCAGGTGTGCTCGGTCGCGGCGAGCGTGTTCCCCCCGGGGGCGTTCGCCACGATGATGCCCCGGCGGGTGGCGGCCGCGGCATCGATATTGTCGACGCCGGCCCCGGCCCGGCCAATGAACCGGAGCTTTGTCCCGGCCTCGATCACGCGTGCCGTGACCTCTGTTCCGGACCGGACGAGCAGGGCGTCGTAGTCGCCGATGATCCCGACCAGCGCGTCCTCGGAGAGGTCGGTCTTGACGTCGACCTCGGCCCCGTTGCGCAGGATCTCGATCCCCTCCTCGGCCAGCGGATCGCTCACAAGCACTCGATGGTTCATATCAGATCCACTACACGTTCTGTCTCATGGTTTATGAGGGGTGCGGTTAAAAAAAAAGGAGCCGGGCTAGCGCCGCCGCGCTTCAAGCACGGCGAGCACCTCGGCCAGATCGACGCCCGAGGCCCTGAGGGCGACGAGCACGTGGAAGAGGAGATCCGCCCCCTCCTCGGCGATCCGCCCATGGTCGCCGTTCTTGACGGCGAGCACGAACTCGGTCGCCTCCTCGCCGACCTTCTCGAGCGGCTTATCGATCCCCTTGTGGTGGCAGAGAAGCGACGAGACGTACGAACCCTCGCGCGGGTGGTCCGCGCGCTCCTCGATCACATCCCAGAGTTCGGCGAGTACATCGCCTGTCACGTCGGCACCTCCCTGTCCGCTTCGCGCTCCTCGGGGGCGATCAGGACATCGTTGACCTCGAGGTCGAAGAACCGCCGGCAGAGGAGCCGGACCTTCTCGATGGTGCTGCCCCCGCGGCCGATCACAACCCCCAGGTCGGCCTTGTGCCGGATCACGAGATCGACGGCGTCGCCCTCCTCGGTCGGCGAAAGCCCGGCGAACTCGGCCGGCCGGATGATGTTCGCGATGAACGTCTCGGGCGTCTCGCCGTACTCGACCATCTCGAGGCGCCGGCCGAGCTGCCGCGAGAGCCGGTTGATGCTCTCGCCCTTCCGCCCGATGGCGAGGCCCATGTCGCCGGGCTTGATCACGTAGATCACCCGGTCGAACCGTTCGTCAACGATGCAGTCGACCGCCGTGGAGCGTGTGAAGATCCGGAGCTCCTCGATGTAGCGCCGTTCCTTGAACCCAATGCTCCTCTCCATAGCGAATGCCGCAGATCTATTCCCCGTCGAAAAAGATTAAGGAGACGGGTTCACGCGGGAAAAGAATGGGGGGTTACCTGACTGCGGCGAGGCCGGCGAAGTCCATCGCGTTCATGAGCGCGTCGAGGTCCGCCTCGGTGCCGTCCTCGACACTGATGAAGACGATGTAGCGATCTCCCGCCATGACCCATCCCCCATAGTCGTTCGAAGACTTGTCGTGGAATCTCCAGCCGGGCTGTCCCTTGACGGTGACCGCCCTCCACCAGCCCTGGGTCGACTCGTAGCTCTGGAAACTCGTCCATTGCTGCTTGAACGGGGCGTTCGCGGCCCCAGCGTCCTGGATCATGATATTCGCCCCGGTGTTCTCGTCGCCGTCCTTGACGTACTCGCCGGTCACCCAGGTATAGTCGCGTCCTTCGCCGTCCTTCATGGTCATGCCCTGGGCATCGTTCTCGAGTTTCCAGGCGCCGGCCGTCGCCGGGATGAACGGGATCAGTTTGTCAAAGCTGACGGCGGCGACGGGAGCCGATCCGGTGCCGGACGACATGGTGGTCGAGACGGTGCCGGCTGCGCCGGTCCCAGCCGGGGTGGGCGTGGTCGCCGGGTTCGAGGGGGTCGTCGTGCAGCCGGACGTGAGGGCGACGCCGAGCAGGGCGAGCACGGCGAGGGCTGTAACGAGGGTGCTGAGTGCGGTGCGGGTCATAATTGCATCTGACTGATCATCGGACAGAATACGGTTAATGCTATCGCAGACCCGGGAGGCCTTCGAGATCGAGTGCGGCGACGAACGCGTCGAAGTCGGACTGCACTCCGCCCGTGACGGTGAGGTGGACAACGTACCGGCCATCGACAACAAGATAGGCGCGGATCATCTGTTCGCCAGTGAGAACGACGGCGGGCCGGCCGCGGAGCGTGGTTTGGACAGGGTTGGTGCCGTCCGCGGGTACATCGGGCAGGAGGCCGACAAGGCGCAGGAGGCCGATGGATTGGCCGGCCGTGTCCTGGACTACGATGTCCGCGCTGCGGTTGCCAGTGCCGTTCGGGTCGTTGTCCGGGAGGTAACTCGCCGTCACGGAGACCAGTGGCGCCCCGTCTTCCTCGAGCGTTGCGGGCGCCGGTGGGGCCAGGAGCCGCCAGCCGTCCGGGGCCGGCGGAATGTACGACGCGAGCGCCTCGGGGGCGATGAGCGGGGTGTCAGTTTGAGCGATCTGTACGGCCGGGTCCATTGCCGGGTCCGCGGTGCAGCCGGCGCCGATGACCAGGAGCACGAGGAAAGCGGGCGACAGGAATCGGAGAATCATGGCATCACGAGGGCCAAAGGGGGGAGAAACGAAAAAAATAGACCGGGGCGGAGGCCTCGGTTCAGGTAGATTTGATGTAATTGACCCGGTGGACTTCGCCGGTCGTGCCGTCCGTGTAGGTAAGCTTCACCAGGGGGCTGTACGTGCCCGCCTGATAATAGTAGAAGGTCGGGTTGACGTTCCGCGAGTTCCAGGTGTTCAGGTGACCCGGGGCGTCGAACGACCACCAGGCCGAGCTGATGGTCTTGCCGGGCGCCGGGGTCACGGTGAACTTGAATGCGCTGCCGTGCCGGGCGGTCGTCGGAACGGCGACGAAGTTCGCCGATCCCGTCACCGGGGGCGTGGGGGTTGGGGTGGTCGTGACCACGGTGCCCTGGTGCGCGAACTCGACGTAGTCGAGGTTCAGGCGCTGGGACGGGAAGGCGAGCTTGATCTGGTGCTTGCCGGCCGGAAGCGCGACCGCGAAGTCGAACTTCTTGAAGGTCCCGAACGCACCGGTGGCGCCGATCTGTGCCGTGCCGACCTTCGTGCCGTCGACGTAGACGTCGATGCCCTTGTTCGTGGCGTCGGGGTTGGCGGCGTTGAACGTGGCTGTGTACTGGCCGTCCTTCGTTACCTGGACCGTGTAGACCAGGTATTCGCCGGTGCGGATCCAGCCGACGTTGTAGGACTGGATGCCGGCCGTGTACTCGATGTCGACGGGCTCGGACTGGCGGTATGCGCCGCCCTCGTTGAGGCTCGTCGTGTCGAAGTAGGCGGCGTCGGCGCCGCTCTTATCGAAGTTCTCTGCCTGGACCCGGCCGGGAATGTTGTTGCCGGGGCCGTACGGCGTCGTCTTCAGCAGGGTGACGGGTGTCGGCGTGGTCGTGGTCGTAGTCGGCACTGTTCCGGCAACGAGGTTGAGCCAGTCGAGGTTGATCCGGTTGATCCCCTCGAACGAGAGGGTCACGACGTGCCGGCCCGTGGGGATGTTGAGCGGGGCCGCTGCTGTGAAGTCCTTGAAGGAGGCCCAGCCACCGGTTCCGCCAACTGAGACCTGGCCGGCGGGGACGCCATCGAGGTAGACCTTGACCGTCTTGGCGTTCGTGTCGGGGTTCGCCGCGTGGAGCGTCAGGGTAAAGGGTCCGGCGGCGGTCGTGTCGACCGAGTACTTCAGGTACTCGCCGGCGCGGATGTACGCGACGTTCGTGACGCCGCCCACGGTCTCGATGTCCACGCCCTCACCGGCGCGGTAGTTGCTGTTGCCGAGGTTCTGGGGCTCGAGGTCGCTGTACGCGACGCCCTGGCCGCCCCTGTCGAAGTCCTCGGCCTCAATCTTGACTGAGGGGACGTGCGGGGCGGGGAAAGGTGCCTGCGTCACGCCCGGCATCGGGGTGGTGGTCGCCGTCACCGTCGGGGTGGCGGTCGCCGTTGCCGTAGGTGTCGGAGTCGGCGTGGCGGTTGCCGTTGCCGTCGGTGTCGGAGTCGGCGTGGCAGTTGCCGTCGCCGTAGGTGTCGGAGTCGGCGTGGCGGTTGCCGTCGCCGTCGGTGTCGGAGTCGGCGTGGCGGTCGTCGGCGTGCCGACGGTCATGGTGCCCTGAGGTGTGGTCACGGGATAGAGGTTCCCGGCACGGTCCTGGATACCCAGGGTGGGGTCCGGCGTGACCGCGATGGAGGAGACGCCGACCGCCTTGCCGCGGACCGTTATCGTGGCGAGGACAACATTCGTCGCGTTGGCCTTCACCGATCCGGCGAGATCGGATCCCTTGATCGTGACCGTGCTGCCTGGAGTCGGCAGGGTGTAGATAAATCCGTCCGCGTCCCAGGCCGGGTCGAGAGGATCGTCACCCGACGAAACGCCGTTGACAGCGCTCAACGAGGAGAAGGTCGGCATCGTGACTGCCGTGATCTCTGCGACGCTGGAGGTTCCGAGAGTAAAGCTGAACTGATACCCCGAAAGCCTGGCGGTCGCGATGTCCAGAACAACCGGGATCTGCACGGTCTCTCCAACATTCGGTGTCTGGAAAGTCCCGGTCGTGACCGACGCGGCCGACGCGCCCGTGACAAGGGCGCAGAGTGCCGCGAGGACCAGGGTGAGC